>JBKDZN010000023.1:0-24151 GCA_047971245.1 Acidimicrobiales bacterium | reverse complement strand
CACCCTGCCGGCGTCGCCGTCGACCACCCCCGATCCCGGCTCGGGCCCCGCCGGCCCCCCGATGGCCGACGCGGTGCTCCCGGCCCTGATCATGACCCCCACCGGTGTGGTCGTCCCGGTCACCGGCCGGGACGACGAGGGCTACCGGGTGAGCACCCCGTGCGGCAACGAGGATGTCGTCGAATGGGGGGTGGCCATCAACGCGGCCAGTGTCGTGCTCGACCCCGGTCACGGCGGTGACGAGGAGGGGGCGATCGGCCCGTCCGGGCAGACCGAGGCCGAACTGAACCTGGAGATCGCCCGGCGGGCGGCCACGATCCTGGACGCCCGCGGCTTCCCCACCGTGCTCACCCGGACCGCGGACTACCGGATCACGGTGCCCCAGCGGGCGGCGATCGCCGATGCCCTGCAGGCCCAGGCGTTCGTGTCGATCCACCACAATTCGCCCACCCCGGAGGCGTCGGCCACACCCGGCACCGAGGTGTTCGTCCAGAACGGGTCGGAGGATTCCGAGCGGCTCGGTGGCCTGCTCTACGCCGGTGTCATCGACGCCCTCCAATCGTTCGACGTGGCCTGGTCGGCCATGCCCGACGCCGGGGTGTTGACCGTCCTCAACGCGGCCGGTGACGACGCGTACGGCATCAACCGCTACCCGATCGGCCCGGCCGCCCTGGTCGAGATGGCGTACATCTCCAGCCCCGACGAGGACGCGCTTTTGGCGACCGACGAGTACCGTCAGGCCATGGCCACCGCGGTGGCCGACGCCGTGGTGGCGTTCCTCACGTCGGATCAGACCGGCTTCGGGTTCGTCGAGGACAGCCGGTTGACCAACGCCGGCACCGAGACCGGCGGGAGCGACGGCTGTGTCGATCCCGACCTCGAATGACCGGCCGCCCGGCCCACCCACCACCCACGTCCCTCACGCCCATACGGCCCGAACGCTGAGAGCCCTATCACCATGTCCATCCGTACCCGCGACGATCTCCGCAACATCGCCATCGTCGCCCACGTCGATCACGGCAAGACCACCCTGGTCGACGCCATGCTGTGGCAGACCGGTTCCTTCGTCGCCCACCAGCAGGTCGACGAGCGGGTCATGGACTCCGGCGATCTGGAACGGGAGAAGGGGATCACGATCCTGGCCAAGAACACCGCAGTGCGGTGGTCGGGCGACGGCGCCCCCGAGGGGGGTGTGACGTTCAACATCATCGACACCCCCGGCCACGCCGACTTCGGCGGTGAGGTGGAGCGGGGCCTGTCGATGGTGGACGGGATCGCCCTGCTGGTCGACGCCTCCGAGGGGCCCCTGCCCCAGACCCGGTTCGTGCTCCGCAAGGCCCTCCAGGCCCGCCTGCCGGTGATCCTGGTCATCAACAAGGTCGACCGGCCCGACGCCCGGATCGCCGAGGTCGTCGACGAGACCTACGAGCTGTTCCTCGACCTGATCGACGGGACCGGCATCGACGAGAACGACGCCCTCGACTTCCCGATCGTGTACGCCTCCGCCAAGGCCGGTCGGGCCTCGCTGGAGGCCCCGCCCAACGGGGAGCTGCCCGACCGGGACGACCTCCAACCCCTG
This sequence comes from Acidimicrobiales bacterium, assembly GCA_047971245.1. Lineage (GTDB taxonomy): Bacteria > Actinomycetota > Acidimicrobiia > Acidimicrobiales > SZUA-35 > CADEDH01. The sequence goes on along the minus strand of JBKDZN010000023.1, from coordinate 22,572 downwards.
TTCGAGACCATCCTCGCCACCGTCCCCGCCCCCGCCTACGACGACGAGGTGCCGCTCCAGGCCCACGTGACCAACCTGGACGGCTCCCCGTTCCTCGGCCGGCTCGCCCTGTGCCGGGTGCGGTCGGGCACCATCACCAAGGGTCAGCAGGTGGCGTGGTGCCGGCGGGACGGCAAGATCGACCGGGTCAAGGTGACCGAGCTGCTCGTCACCGAGGCCCTGGAACGGGTGCCCGCCCGGAGCGCGGGGCCGGGCGACATCATCGCCGTGGCCGGGATCGACGAGATCATGATCGGCGAGACCCTGGCCGACCCGGACGACGCCCGCCCCCTACCGCTGATCACGGTCGACGAGCCGGCGATCGCCATGACCATCGGCACCAATACCTCACCGTTAGCCGGCCGGACCAAGGGCACCAAGGTCACCGCCCGCCTGGTCAAGGACCGGCTCGACCGGGAACTGGTCGGCAACGTCTCGATCCGGGTGCTGCCCACCGAGCGGCCCGACGCCTGGGAGGTGCAGGGTCGGGGTGAGCTGGCCCTGGCCATCCTGGTGGAGACCATGCGGCGGGAAGGGTTCGAGCTCACCGTCGGCAAACCCCGGGTGGTGACCCGCTCGATCGACGGGGTCGTCAACGAGCCATTCGAGCGGCTCACCATCGACGCCCCCGAAGAGTATCTCGGGGCGGTGACCCAGCTCCTGGCCTCCCGCAAGGGGCGGATGGAGCAGATGAACAATCACGGCACCGGCTGGGTCCGGCTCGAGTTCGTGGTGCCGTCGCGGGGCCTCATCGGGTTCCGCACCGAGTTCCTCACCGACACCCGGGGAACCGGGATCGCCCACCATGTGTTCGAGGGCTACGAGCCGTGGGCCGGGGATCTCCGGACCCGTCCCACCGGTTCGTTGGTGGCCGACCGGACCGGTTCGGCGACCAGCTACGCCATCAGCAACCTGCAGGAGCGGGGCACCCTGTTCGTCGAACCGGGCACCGAGGTGTACGAGGGGATGATCGTCGGGGAGAATTCCCGGGGTGAGGACATGGACGTCAACATCACCAAGGAGAAGAAGCTGACCAACGTCCGGTCGTCCACCGCGGACGAACTGGAACGCCTGGTCCCGGCCCGGAAGCTCAGTCTGGAACAGTCGTTGGAGTACTGCCGGGACGACGAGTGCGTCGAGGTCACACCCGACGCGGTCCGGCTCCGTAAAGTGGTGCTCGACCAGGTCGGCCGGGCCCGCGACGCCAAAGCCCGGAAACACTGACCCGGCCGGGAGCCGGGGACCAGGAGGGGGATGGGCGGATGACGTCGACGCCGAATGATGATCCGAGGTCACCGGACGATACGGCCGGGCCGCCCACGGCCGGCGGCCCCACCCCGGGATCGGCCGGGGTCCTGCCCGACCCGACCCTGACCCTCCTGGCCCGGATCACCGTGGACATCGACCCGCCGGTCGAGCTGGGCGCCACCGGTCGGGGCCGGCGGCGTCTGATCCCCCTGGCCGGGGGGCGGGCCGACGGCCCGGTGGTGTCCGGTTCGATCGTGCCCGGCGGGGTCGACGTGCAGGTCATCCGCCCCGACGGGGTGAGTGAGATCGAGGCCCGGTACGGGATCGCCCTCGACGACGGCGGCCATGTGTTCGTGGAGAACATCGGGATCCGGCACGCCCCCGACGAGGTGTCCGCCCGCCTGGCCGCCGGGGAACCGGTCGACCCGGCGGAGGTCTACTTCCGGACCGTGGCCCGCCTCGAGACCGACCGGGACGACCTGCGGTGGCTGGAACGGACCCTGGTGATCGGGGTCGGTGGCCGGTTCCCCGACTCGGTCCGCATCGATCTCCACGCCCTGGGCTGACCGGGGCCTGATCGTGGGTTCCCCCGATGCCGCCGACTCCCCGGCGGCCGGCCTGATCCCGTTGGCGTCGCGGGCCGGCCGCCTGGTCGTCACCACCACCGTGCTCGGCTCGGCGGTGGCCCAGCTGACGGCCACGGTGGTCAATGTCGCCCTCCCCGCCCTGGCCGCCGATCTGGGGGCGTCGTCGAGTCGGCAGCAGTGGGTGATCAACGCCTACCTGCTCACCCTGGCCTCCCTCATCCTCATCGGGGGCTCGCTGGGCGACCGATACGGGCGGGTCCGGATCTACCGGGTCGGGGTGATCTGGTTCGGTGTGGCCTCCCTGGCCTGCGCCGTGGCGCCCACCGTCGAACTGCTGATCGCGGCCCGCCTGTTGCAGGGGGTCGGCGGTGCCCTGCTCACCCCCGGGTCGTTGGCCATCATCGAGTCGACCCTCCGGCCCGCCGACCGGAGCCAGGGGGTCGGCCAATGGTCGGGACTGAGCGGCCTGGCCTCGGCGGCCGGCCCCGTGGTGGGCGGTGCCCTGGTCGACCTGTCGTGGCGCTGGGTGTTCGTGATCAACCTGCCGGTCGCCCTGGCCGTGGTGGTCCTGGCCCGCGGCGTGCCCGAATCGCGCGACCCGGCGGCCCGGGACGACCCGCTCGATGTGGGCGGCGCCGCCCTCACCGCCCTGGTCCTGGGCGGCACGTCCTATACCCTGATCCAGGGCGGCTCCGACGGGATGAACCCGGTCGACCTCGCCGCCCTCGGGGTGGCCGTCGTCGCCCTCGTCGCCCTGGTCGGCTACGAACGGCGCCAGGCCCAGCCGATGGTCCCGCTCGACCTGTTCGCCAATCGGGCGTTCTCGGCTGCCAACCTGGTCACCCTGCTCGTCTACGGGGGGATGGGCGTGGTCTTCTTCCTCCTGTCCCTCCAGCTCCAGGTGACGTTGGGGTGGAGCCCCCTCCGGGCCGGGGCCGCCCTCCTGCCGGTCACCTTCCTGATGCTGGTCCTGTCGCCCCGGGCGGGTGGGCTGGCCCAGCGGGTCGGCCCGCGCATCCCGCTCACCGCCGGTCCCCTCGTCATCGCGGCCGGGATGCTGTGGTTGTCGACGGTGGCACCGGGCGACGATTATCCCACTGGGGTCCTGCCCGCCGTCGTGGTGTTCGGGCTCGGCCTGTCGCTCAGCGTGGCCCCCGTCACTTCCACCGCCCTCGGCACGGTGCCCGACACCCGCTCCGGGGCCGCCTCCGGGTTCAACAATGCGGTCGCCCGCACCGGTCAGCTCCTGGCCGTGGCCGCCATCCCGCCCCTCGCCGGGCTCACCGGGGACGCCCTCAGCGATCCGGTCCAGCTCGGCGCCGGGTATCCGGTGGCCACCCGTTGGGGGGCGCTGTTGGTGGCGTCGGGTGCGCTCGTCGCCGCCGTGATGTTCCGGTCCGATGACCTGCGCCGGGACCCGAAATGAGCCCCGTCGCCTCGGGCCGGGCGGCTGGGGCCGGTAGGTTCGGTCGGGTGCGTGCGTTGCTTTCGGTCTACGACAAGTCCGGCATAGCCGAGTTGGCCCGCCGTCTGCACGAGCTCGGAGTGGAGCTGGTGTCGTCGGGGGGAACCGCGGCCGCCATCGCCGAGGCCGGGGTTCCGGTCGTCGACGTGGCCGACTACACCGGGTCCCCGCCCATGCTCGGACACCGGGTGGTCACCCTCCACCCCCGGATCCATGGCGGGATCCTGGCCGACCGCCGAGACCCGAGCCATCTGCGCGATCTGGAAACCCACCGGATCGACCTGATCGACCTGGTGGTGACCAACCTCTACCCGTTCACCTCCGACCCGTCGGTGGAGCTGATCGACATCGGCGGTCCGGCCATGGTCCGGGCCGCGGCCAAGAACTTCGAGCACGTCACCGTGGTGGTCGATCCGGCCGACTACGACGCCGTCCTCGACGAGCTGGCCGCCGCCGGCCAGACCTCGGCCGCCCTGCGGCGACGGCTGGCCCGCACCGCCTTCGCCCACACCGCCGCCTACGACCGGGCCATCGTCTCCTGGCTGGATGACGAACCGGGCGCCACCGGCACCACGGCCGGCGGTGACCCGGCCACCGGTGCCGAGGTGGCCGAGGCCCTGCCACTCACCCTGCCACTCACCCTGGAACGGGCCGAGGTGCTCCGCTACGGGGAGAACAGCCATCAGGCCGGGGCCCGGTACCGGGTGGAGGGCACCCCGTCGTGGTGGGACGAGGTGATCCAGCACACCGGGATCGCCCTCAGCTACCTCAACCTGTTCGACGCCGACGCCGCCTGGCAGCTGGTCCACGAGCTGGGCCGCGACCGTCCGGCCTGCGCCATCATCAAGCACGCCAACCCGTGCGGGGCGGCGGTGGCCGACGATCTGGCTTCGGCCTACGCCTCGGCCCTGGCCTGCGACGAACGGTCCGCCTTCGGGGGCATCGTGGCCGTCAACCAGCCGATCGACGAGGCCACCGTGGCCGCCATGGAGGCGGGGGCCCAGGCCGACGTGGTCATCGCCCCCGGATACGAGCCGGGCGTGATCGCCCGCCTCCAGGCCAAACGGAAGAACACCCGGGTCCTGGAGGCGCCCCTGCCCCGGGTCGCCGAACGATCGATCCGCCAGCTCAGCGACGGGTTCCTCGTCCAGGAGCCCTACCGGGTCGACACCGACGTCTCCGCCTGGAAGGTGGTCACCGAACGGCAGCCCACGGCGGCCGAACTGGTCGACGGCCAGGTGGCGTGGTTGGTGTGCGCCCACGTCACCTCCAACGCCATCGTCCTGGCCAAGGACGGGGTGACGTGGGGTATCGGGGCGGGCCAGCAGAACCGGGTCGAGTCGGGCCAGATCGCCGCAACCAAGGCCGCCGGTCGGGCCGTCGGCGGCGCCTGCGCCTCCGATGCGTTCTACCCGTTCCCCGACGGGGTCGAGGCGGCGGCGGACGCCGGAGTGGCCCTCGTGGTCCAGCCCGGGGGATCGGTCAACGACGAGGCCGTGATCGCCGCGGCCAACGAGCGGGGCCTGGCCATGGTGTACACTGGCCAACGGCAGTTCCGCCACTGATGGCCGCCCAGCTCCTGGCCGGCGGGCCCGTCGCCGAGGCGGTGCTCGACGATGTCCGACGCCGGGTCTCGGCGCTGGCCGCCCGAGGACTCACCCCCGGGCTTGGCACCATCCTGGTCGGCGACCACGAGGCCAGCGCCTCCTACGTGCGCCACAAGCACACCACCAGCGAGGAGGTCGGCGTGGCCTCCATCGAGCGGCACCTGCCCGCCGATGCCTCCCAGGCCGATCTCCTGGCCGTGGTGGCCGAACTGAACGCCGACCCCACCGTCGACGGCTACCTGATCCAGCATCCGGTGCCCGACGGTCTCGACTTCAACGCGGCGCTCGCAGCGGTGGATCCGGCCAAGGACGCCGACGGGTTGCACCCCACCAACCTCGGCCGGCTGGTCCTCCAGGAACCGGGTCCGGTGCCCTGCACCCCGGCGGGCATCAAGGCCATGCTCGATCATTACGGGATCGACATCGTCGGTGCCCATGTGGTCATCGTCGGCCGGGGGCCAACCCTGGGGCGCCCCCTGTCGTTGCTGTTGTCCAATCGGGGGGCCGACGCCGCGGTCACCGTGGCCCACTCCCGGGTCCCCGACCTGGGCGCCCTGACCCGAACCGCCGACGTCCTGATCGGCGCCGTCGGGTCACCGTCGGTGATCACCCCCGACATGGTCCGCCCCGGCGCCGTGGTCGTCAGTGGCGGCATCAGCTGGGAGGGGCGGAAGCTCCTGCCCGACGTCGACGAATCGGTGGGCGAGGTCGCCTCGTGGATCACGCCCCGCCTCGGTGGGGTCGGCCCCACCACCGTGGCCATGCTCCTGGCCAATACGGTGGCGGCGGCCGAGCGTCGGGCCGGCCAGGCCGAACGTCTGGCCGGCTGAAGCCGCCGCGAGACCCGCCCGGCCGACGCCGGCCGCGGGGTCGGACCGCCCGGCCGGGAACGGTCCGGCCCGGTTCCTCAGGCCTCGGCCAGGTCGAGCAGCTCCGCCGCCAGGACCACCCGCTCCTCCACCCCCTGGCGTTGGGCGTCGAGGTCGAGATCCTCGTCCTGCCGGCCCTGCTGACCGTTCAGGTAGCGGGCGTACACGCCCTCACCGATGCAGGCCAGCCGCCACGAGGCGAACGCCCGGTAGTAGTCGACCAGGCCCAGGTCGACGCCCATCTCCTCGGCGTAGGCGCCGGCCACCTCCTCCCGGGTCCAGAACCCGTCGAGACCGGTGGTCTCGTTGTCGCCGCCCCGGTCGGGATGCTCCGGATCGTGCCAGTAGCCGATCAGCCCGGCCAGGTCGGCGAGGGGGTCGCCCAGGGTGCACAACTCCCAGTCGAGCACCCCGGCCACCGGGCCGGTCGGGTCCATCATGCAGTTCGACAGCCGGTAGTCGCCGTGGGCGATCGTGGTGGCCGCCTCGGCCGGAAGGCGGCGGACCAGTTCGTCGCGGACCCGATCCAGCAGGGGCAGGTCACGGGTCTTCGACTGGTCCCACTGGCCCGACCACCGCTTGATCTGCCGCTCCAAGTAGCCGCTCCGGCGGGCCAGATCACCCAAGCCGACGGCGTCGATGTCGACCCGGTGCAGGTCGCACATGGTGGCCACCAGCTCCTCGGACATGCGGGCCCGGACCTCGGGGGTGAGGCCCCGACCGATCTCGATGTCGCGCACCACGACCCCGTCCAGGTAGCGCATCACGTAGAAGTCCCGCTCGTTGACGTCCGGGTCCTGGCACAGGCCCACCATCTCCGGGACGGGCACCGCGCTGCCGGCCAGGGCGGCCATCAGCCGGTGTTCCCGGGCCATGTCGTGGGCGCTGGGCAGCAAGGGGCCGAGCGGGGGGCGGCGGAGCACGAAGCGGCGCCCGGCCCCGTCGGTGACCACGAACGTCATATTGGAACGTCCCCCGGCGACGAGGGAGAACTGCAGGGGGGTGGTGATCTCCGCCCGCTCGGCCAGCCAGGCGGTCACGGCGGGCACATTGATCCCTTCCACCTCCTGGCCGGGAGTATCGGGGACGGAACCGGTCGGGGCGTCGGGTGCGGTCATGGCGCCATGCTGCCATCCCCGGCCCCGACCGGTCGATCCACCCACCCGTCCAGGCAAAATTCATCGAACAGTTGTTCGATGTCACTGGCCGTCGGTAGGTTGGTCACCGAGCGAGTGACCGTCCCGCTGCTGGTCACGCCACCTTCGGCGCGTCCGGTCGCTCGTCTCCACGTCAGCAACCAACCACGCCAGGTATCCCAACCACGCCAGGTAGTTAACAACGGGACGGTAACGGTCGATCAGATCTGTTCGACCCGTGGTCGTCCCGCCCACCACGCCAGCGATTCCACCCACGCCACACCACCCACGCCGATGACCACCGATCTCCGCCCCGCCGGTGATCGGCCCATCCACGAAACCCCGCAACGACCGCAACCCGCAACGAAAGTTCGAAGGACGCAGACGATGGTGAAACTTCTGGTGGCCACGACCGAGGCTCAGGGCAATCGCAGCGACGACTACGCCTGGGCCGTGGACGGCGAGCTCGTGTATATCCCGGACGGCACATGCGACTGTGAGGTCTGCGGCTGCACCAGCGGCTTCGCCGGGATGGCCAGTGCCCGGTCGTCCACCACCGCCCTGGTGGTGGATCGCCCCGACCTCCGGCCGGAGGATCTTTCCGGTGCCCTGGCCGACTCCCTCGAGCGTCAGGGGTGGACCCCGGGGGTGGACCCCGAGGTCGACGCCGAGCTCCTGGCCCACCTACTGGCCCGGCTGCGGGCCGCCGCCGACCATTTCCCGCCCGGTGCGGTCCTGGAGCGCCGGGGTGACATCGTCCGGCGCCGGGCCCAGGTGGAGCCGATACCCCTGCCCACCCCCCTGGCCGGCGACTGAGGCCGCCGGGCGGCCCCGGCCCCGTGCTCGGCCCCGGCCACACTGGCCGGGGATCCGGGCCACCGGCCACACTGGCCGGGTGACCGGCATGCACCCCTTCCCCGAGCTCATCTCCCTCACCGACGGTCCCGATGGGGTGGCCCTGGCACCCCCGTCACCCGAAGCCGACGGGCGCACCTACGGCGGTCTGTTCCTGGCCCAGGCGGTGGCCGCGGCGCGTCGCACGGTGGAACCGGATCGGGCCATCCACTCCCTGCACGCCATGTTCCTCCGCCACGGTGATGTGGACGTCTCCACTCGCTACGCGGTGGAGACGATCCGCGACGGCCGGTCGTTCTCGGCCCGTCAGGTGTCGGCCGATCAGCACGGTCGCGAAGTGTTCCGCATGCTCGCCTCCTTCCACGTCCCCGAGGACGGGCTCACCTACCAGGCCGACGAGGGGATCGACGTGGCCGGCCTCCCCGGCCCCGACGAGGCCCCCGTCGACTACACCGCCTACACCTACGCCCTGCTCGACGGCCCGCCCGGCTCGTGGGCCGGGGAGGTCCGTCCCATCGACATCCGCTACCTGAATCCCCCCGAGGGTCGCAGCGGCCCGCCCAACACCGACGACCAGCTCATGTGGATGCGGATCGTCGGGGACCTGCCCGAGGACCCCGCCGTCCACGAGGCCGGACTGGCCTATCTGGCCGACGCCACCCTCGTCGACCATGTGCTCCTGCCCCATGGCTACCGGTGGCAGGACGAACGGTTCGACGGGACCAGTCTCGACCACGCCATGTGGTTCCACCGGCCGGCCCGGGCCGACGCCTGGCTTCTGTACCACCAGCGGGTAGCCGGCACCGGTGGAGCTCGGGGCATGGTGATCGGCCGGTTCCACACCCCGGACGGCACCCTGATCGCCAGTTGCGGCCAGGAGGGGCTGATGCGCTGGAACGGTTGAGGCGGCGGCCCGCCGGGGTGCCCCGGCCCGGCCCTCGGATCAGCGGATGCCGAGCACGGCCACGGTGAGCATGAAGACCACCGTGCCGAAGATGAGACCGACCAGCAGGAGGACGTAGCGGGCGTCGGGAGCCAGGTGCCGACGGTGATCCGGGGCCGGCCCGGTCTCCCCGGGGTCGGCTCGGCCGTCGGGGCCGGTGACCTGCGCCGGGGTGGGATCGGTCGGGATGGCCGGGCCGGTCGGGGCCGTCGCCGCGGTGCCGACCACGGCCGGCATCGGCGCGGTGGCCAGCGTCGGGTCGGTGTCGGGCCCGGGCCGAGCGGGAGCCGCCGTGTCCCCGACCGGGCCGGGTTCGAGCCGGCCCGGGCCCCGGAGCAGGTCCACCAGGGCGGCCGCATCGACCGGCCGGTCGGCCGGTTCGGGGCTCATCGCTGCCCGCAGGATCCGCCCCAGGCGGGGCGGCACCGGTGTATCCGGTGGCGGGTCGGTCCAGCCCTGGCCCGGTTCGGGGTCCCGACCGTTCAGCAATGACCACCCGATGGCGCCCAGGCTGTAGACGTCGGCACTGGCCCGGATCTCGCCACCCCGGGCCAGTTCGGGGGCGGCGTAGGGGCCGAGCGGCACCGGATTGGGGCCCACCACCAGGTCGGATCCCAGCGGCGAACTGGATCCCAGGGCGCCGACCCGGGGGAGGAGGAAGTCCGTGAGCATGATGTTGCCCGGTTCGAGGCCGTGGTGGACGATCCCGTAGGCGTGGATCTCGGCCACCGTGGCCGACAGTTGTTCGAGCAGGACCACTGCGTCGGGCCAGGGGACCGGCCCCCGGTCACCGATCAACCGGCCGAGCGAACCGTTCTCGTAGTAGGGACGCAGCAGGTACCGCTCACCCGTTGCCGTGGTGCCCAGATCGAACACGGGCACGATCCCGCTCTGGCCGGACAGCTGGCCTCCGACCGCGGCCTCCCGGTCGAGCGCGGCGGCCCCGTCCGGGGACGTGGGGTTGGCCATCACCACCTCGACCGGCCGTCCGGTGGAGTGCTGCACCGCCCGGTACCGGAGCGTCGGACCCAAGTCGTCGATCAGGTCGACGCCGACCAGGCCGACGATGTCGGGCGTTGGAGGGTCGGACGGTCGGGCCCGGGGTGGACGCTGCGGTTGGTTGCGGTTCACCGGGCCGAAGCGGTCGTCGCTGACCAGGGATTCCGGTCGTCGGGCAACACCGATATTGGAGGCCGATCTGGGCACCACAGGTCCTCTTCTGGCTCGGTTGCGGCCGCGTCGAGAGGCGGCCCGAACCGTCCGCATCAAGTTGGGTCGGGGTGATCAACCCCAGTGTGGCCGCTCCCTCGACCGATCGCATCGGTTCCGACCGGTTTCCGGTTCCCCGGTGTCCCGGACGAGGCGATTCGGGCGTCCCCCGACCCCGGATCGGGGCGGCCGGCAGCGGCCGATCCCGACCCCGGACCGTTCCCTGTGACCCTTGTCACCGGGGTGGGGGGATGGGCTTCCGGGCCATGGGGCAATGGGGGTACGCTCAGCCCCGGTCGTGCTCGGATCGCCGGGCCCGAACCGGTCCTCATCGTCCAGTCAGGAGCAGGACAGACGTGTCCAAGAGCCCAGTACGTGTCACCGTCACCGGAGCCGCCGGTCAGATCGGATACAGCCTGCTGTTCCGAATCGCCTCGGGCGAGATGCTCGGCCCGGATCAGCCCGTCATCCTCCAGATGCTGGAGATCACCCCGGCGCTCGGCGCCCTCGACGGGGTGGCCATGGAACTCGAGGACTGCGCCTTCCCCCTCCTCGCCGGGATGGTGAAGAGCGACGACGCCCATGTGGCGTTCGGCGACACCGACTACGCCCTGCTGGTCGGCGCCATGCCCCGCAAGGCGGGGATGGAACGGGCCGACCTGCTCCAGGCCAACGGGGGCATCTTCGGGCCCCAGGGCAAGGCCATCAACGACGCGGCCAGCCGTTCCATCAAGGTGCTGGTGGTCGGCAACCCGGCCAACACCAACGCCCTCATCGCCATGCACGCCGCGCCCGACGTCGATCCCCGCCAGTTCAACGCCATGACCCGGCTCGACCACAACCGGGCCATGAGCCAGCTCGGGACCAAGGTGGGTCGGCCCATCACCGACATCACCAGGATGACGATCTGGGGCAACCACTCCAGCACCCAATACCCCGATCTCTTCCACTGCCAGGTCGACGGGAAATCCGCGGCCGAGCTGGTCAACGACCAGGCCTGGATCGAGAGCGACTTCATCCCCACCGTGGCCAAGCGGGGGGCCGCCATCATCGACGCCCGGGGGGCCTCATCGGCGGCGTCCGCAGCCAATGCCGCCATCGACCACATGCACGATTGGGCGCTCGGCACGCCGGGCGACGACTGGGTGTCGATGTCGGTTCCCTCCGACGGTTCCTACGGGATCCCCGAAGGCATCATCTCCAGCTTCCCCTGCCGGACCAGCGGCGGGGCCTACGAGATCGTCCAGGGCCTCGACCTCGACGAGTTCAGCCGGGCCCGGATCGACGCGTCCGCCGCCGAACTGGTGGAGGAGCGCGACACGGTGCGGGAGCTGGGCCTCATCACCTGATCCCGCCGGCCGGTTCCTACTTCAGGAACCGGCTGGTGGTGTTGTCGGCCAGGAGCTTGCCGCCGGTCTGGCGGGTCGGGCAGTAGTACACCGTGTAGGCCCGGTAGGTGACGGTGCGGATCGTGTCGTCGCAGTCCGGACACGGCTCACCCGATCGGTTGTGGACCTTGGACGGGCGGTCGGCCGATGAGCCGATCCCGTCCAGGGTCCGCTCGTGTTCGGTGGCCCGGGCGATGACGGCACCGATCGCGGCGTGCAGCCGATCGATGTCGTCGTCGTCGAGCTTCGCCGTGGTCACGAACGGGGAGAGTTCGGCCTCGTAGCAGATCTCGTTGGCGAGCAGCCGGCCCACGCCCGCCAGATTCTTCTGATCCCGGAGCCAGCCGTGCAACCGGCGGGAGCCACCGGCCCCCAGCCGTCGGGCCAGCTCGGCCCGGCTCAGGGTGTCGGCCTCGGGCCCGAGATGGTTCAGGGGAGCCTGGGTGAGGGGGTCGCCCCGCCGGGCCCACACCCCCGCCTTGCGTTCCGAACCGGCCTCGGTGAGCAGCCAGGCCGTGTCCCCGTCGGGCCCGTCGGCGAAACGCCACCGGGCCATACCGCCCCGGGGTTTGGCACTGGGTTTCGGGTCGGGTCGGAGACGACCCCCCTGCATCAGGTGGACGACATGGCTGAACTCGCCGTCGAACCGGATGATCAGGTACTTGCCCCGCCGGTCGACCCGTTCGACGGGGTGACCGGCTGCGGCATCGGCCGGCGGATCGAACGTCTTCAGCGCGGCGAAGTTGAGGAGGTCGAACCGGGTCAGCGTCGCCCCCGACAACGCCGCCGTCATCCGTTCCGCGTGGGCCTGGATCTCGGGCATTTCGGGCACGGCCCCACGCTAGCCGCCCCGATCCGGCTCCAGCAGTGGCCTCAGCCCGGCCTCGATCGCGGTCATGGTGTCGGCCACGTCGAGCAGGATCCGGGGATCACCGGTCACCATGATCCGACCGTCGAGCACGGCCCGCTGGGCGTTGATCCGGCCTGCGGCCACCGCGGTGGCCGTCGCCACATCGAGCCGGAACCGCACGTCGGGCTCGTCCGGGTGCCGGCGGACGAACCGGATCCCGTCCCGGGCGATGACCAGGCGGTAACTCAGCCCGCCGGGCTCCCCGGTGGCCGGATCGACCAGGTCGTACCCGATCACGGTCGCCTCCCGGCTCCCACCCTCCGGTCCGGTCAGGCCGGCCACGGCTGGTTCGTCCTGCGCCGGTCCGGTCAGGCCGGCCACGGCTGGTTCGTCCTGCGCCGGTCCGGTCAGGCCGGCCACGGCGTTGGTCGCGGCGGTGAGCCAGGCGTCGGACAGGTACGGCGGGACGGGTTCGGGTGCGGTCATCGGGGGCTCCCCACCGGGACGAGCCGGCCGCCGGCGTCGACCAGCCGGGATCGGAGCTCGTTGCGACGGTCGATCTCGTGCTGCATCGGCTGCAGCACCAGCCGGTCGGTGACCTCACCCACCGCGGCCTCGGCGTCGCCCCGTACCGCCCGGGCCGCCCGCCGGGCCCCCACCGCGGCCAGCCGCCCGGACAGGAACGCCAGGAGCAGGCCCAGCACGACGCCACCGAACACCAGCAGGGTGGGGACCGGATACCCGTCGACGCTGGTGGGCAGGTCAGGGAGCTGGAAGTAGGCGACCACCGCGGTGGCGGTCAGCCACACCAGCCCGACGATCACCGCGGCGGCCAGGACGAGCGGGACGACATTGACCACCGACCACCAGCGCGGGGTCCGCTCCTGGCGGCTCCGCACCGCTCCGGCCACCGCCTGATCGAGCTGATCGGCCAGGGCCGCCGGGTCGGGGGTGGCGGCTTGGCGCACCAACTGGGGCCACGGATCGGGCAGATCGGTGGTGACGGTGGCGACCGCATCGCGGATGGCGCCGTCCACCCGGGCCCGCTGGACCCCGGAAGGCTCGGGCCGGGAGCTCCGACCCGTCGATCCCGCCCCGAGCCGGAATCGGCGCAGGGGATGGGGGCGGAGGGATCGGGACCAGCGGGTGAACGGCCAGCCGGTGCGCGCGGCTGCGTCCCGCCGGTGGCCGGCGGCCACCGCATCGGCCACGACCGGCACGTCCGAGGCGGCCACCAGGGCCCCGGCCAGGTCCGAACGCACCCGGTTCGGGATCCGGTCGACCCGGTCATCCGGACCGATCTCGCTGAGCAGCTCGCTGGCCGCAGTGGCGATGTCGGCCGTCAGACGCTCGACCATGGCTCGACGCTGATCCACCGCCCGGGCCAGCAGGCCCACCAGGGCGTCGACGCCGTAACCGGTGGCGGTCGAGGTGGCGACGATGGTGACGTTCTCCAAGCCGTCATCGGTCAGCAGGCGGCGTAGATCGGCCACACACCGGTCGACGTCGGCCTCGGTGAGCTGGTCGATCTTGTTGAGGACCATCAGCATGACCGGTCCGTGACGGTGGAGCCGACGGAGGTAGGCGTGCATGGCCTGGTCGCCGTACTTCTGGGGGTCGGTGACCCACACCAGCAGGTCGGCCTGCTCGGCGATCCGTTCCATCTCCAGCCGGTTGGCGTCGGCCACCGAATCGTGGTCCGGCACATCCAGCAGGACCAGTCCGTCCAGGCCCGGCGACGGCCCCGGCACCTGATGGCGGTTCATCACCTCGAGCCAGTCGAGCAGGGCCGTGGCGTCGTCATGGCCCCACACCAGGGCCAGGGTGCTCGAGGTGGTCGGCCGGCGGACCCCGGTGGTGGCCACCTCGTTGCCGGCCACCGCGTTGACCAGGGACGACTTGCCGCCCCCGGTGGCCCCCAGCATGGCGGCCAGGGTGTGGTTCGACCCGTGCCCGGCCCGGCTCCGGGCCTTGTCGGCCACGGCCACGGCCATGCCCACCGAGGCGGGATCGAGTCGACCGTCGGCCACCGCGACCGCGTCGTCCAGAGCGGTCAGTCGGTCCTGCAGGGTGGGGGCGGTGCGCCGGCGCATCAGCGGGCTCGCTGGAATCGAACGAGGGCGGCGTCGAGTTCCTCAACCGTCTCCGGTGGACTGACCGTCGACCACAGCAGGAGCCGGAACCGGTTGGCGTCGTTGGCCAGCAGGACGCCGACCCGGTCGAGGAGCCGCTGGCGGGCCTCCAGGGCCAGGTCACGCACGGCCTGCTCCCCGAAGATGGCGGTCAGCAGGGTCTGGGACACCCCGGCTGTCCCGGCCCCGATCGCGATCTCGCCGCCGGTGAGTCCGCCGGTCTGGGCGAACAGGACGATCATGAGGGCCACCCCGACCGTGTTGACCCCGAGGGCGAGGGCCCGGGCCGCGGTGCGCTTCCCGCCACCCCGCTCCCTGACCATGGTCATGATGTCGTCCTGCCAGGCGCGGATCTCGGGGGCCACCGCGGCCCGGAACTCCTCGGAGGACCGCTCCAGCGAACGGTCCTCCCCCAGCACCTGCCGGCCCCCGGGGAGGGACCGCCAGTTGTCGGCGGTCAGCAGGGCGGCCCGGTCGCCGTAGTCGATCAGGAGCCGTTCGAGGGTCGAGGTGATCTCCCCCTCCACCCGGGCCGTGGCCTGGGGCTTGCCGGACACGAACGCCCCGATCCGGTCCCGGATCCAGGAGATCCGGGACTGCACGGCCCGCATCAGTTCAGCCGAGCCGATCAGTTCCTGCCAGCGTTCGAGGACCTCGCCCCGCAGCAGGGTGCCGTTGGAGACGTCGTGACCCAGGTCGCGTCGGGTGCGCTCATAGGCCGTTTCCAGCGCGACCTGGAGGCCGTGGGCGGCCGCCTGCTGGGCCCGGGACGCGTCGGCCACCACCTGAACCCGGCCGACCACACTGTCGAGCGCCCCGGTGAGGGTCTGGGCCACCACCCGGGCTCGCTCGTCGGCATCCGCGGCCAGCCGACGAAGCCGGTCCGAGATGGGGGCCACCGCGGCCGCCGGCAGCAGGCCGCCGCTCAGTCCCACGTCCTCGATGGTGTAGATGGGCAGCTCCCCGAAACCGGCCTCGGTCAGCATCTCACGCAGGTGGTCGGTGATCTCCCGGGTCGCCCCCACCGGGATGCGGTTGACGATGATGGCCAGCGCGGTGCCACGCGTCCGGGCCTTGTCGAGGAACTCCCATGGCACCGCGTCGGCGTAGCGGACCGCGGTGGTGGTGAACAACCACAGATCGGCGGCCGACATCAGCTGGGTGGCCAGGGACCGGTTGGCCTCCTCCACCGAGTCGATGTCGGGGGCGTCGATGACGGCGAGGCCCGCCGCCATCGACTCGAGCGGGGCGATCCGCAGCACCGCCCCGGTCGCGTCGGTCGCATCCCCGGTGACCCGGGGCAGTTCGGGCAGGATCTCCCCGCCGGAAAACCAGGCCACGTCGCTCGGATGGCAGACCAGGACGGGGGCCCGCGTGGTCGGGCGCAGCACCCCGGCCGGGCTGATCTCACGGCCGACCAGGGAGTTGGTGATCGTCGATTTGCCCGATCCGGTGGATCCCCCCAGCACGGTGAGCAGGGGGGCATCGATGCGACGCAACCGAGGGATCAGGTAGTCGTCGATCTGGTCGACCAGTTCGGTCTGGCTGGCCCGCACCCGGGCCACGTCGTCCAGATCGAGGCCCAGCTCGGCTGAGCTGAGTGCCGACGACAACCCGCGCAGAGCTTCGGTCGTGGCGACGAGGGACGGCTCGGTCATGCGCAGGCCAGCGTATAGGAGACGGGCCGGGGCAGAGATTCTCGCCGGACGGGCCAAAGGGCCCAGGGAGGACCCGGCCCGGCGGGGCCGCACCGAGGAAAGGGCGGGGTCGCGCTGTTCAGCCTGGGTCGGGTCGACTAGGGTTTCGCCAAACAAGGCGCCGGTGGCGCTCTCCGACCAGTCCGTGAGTCCGGCCCCAACCAGCCGGCGCAGGGGCAGTAGTGGCGAGGTCGGACGAAGCACAGCGATGTCTCAGTTGGTGAAATGTTCACAAGCCGGGTTCCCGATCCAAGGCGCGGTACGCCGTCGTTTGTGCTGGGTTCGGACACCCGGACCATCCGGGCCCGTCATCGGTATTCGGCGGTTCCCGGCCATCCTGTCGGCCCGACGGGCGATGTTCGGTTTCCCGGCCATCCACCCGTTCCGGCCCTGATGCAGAACGGCGGCCGCCGATGGCGGCGGTCCCACCGATCGCAGGTCGGCGGGGAGTCCAGTCGCCCGGGCTTCTCGTCGGCCTGCTCCCCGTGCACTGTCAGGCTGGAGCGGTCCGGGTTCGAACCGTGGCGCCCGCCCCGGACGGGTTCCCGGTCCCGGTGACCGCCGCCGGGACCGACCCGACCGCCGGCCTGGACCCGCGGATCGACCGACCCCACACCGACCCGGCCGCGGCCCCGACCCTCCGCGCCCGGCCCCGGCCCCCGGACCCGGCGGTGGCCCCCACCCGCCGCGCCCGGCCCGGGGGACCGGACCCGGCGGCTTCGGAGCCCGACCGGCCGTGGCGTGACGTCCACCGCCTGGTCGTCGTCGCTCCCGGTCCGGGGGCACGGCCGGTCACGGTGGCCACCCAGGTCGCGGTCCGGCCCGGTGACGGCTCGGCCACCTTCGTCGCCGCGGTGCTCGGCCTCGGCGACCGGCCGGTGGCGATGTCGGAGCTGGAATTGGCCGCCCCCCGCCACGGACTCGAGCTGCGGGGCCCGGGCCTGTGGGCCGCCCACCACTGCGAGGACCCCTTCGTCCACTGGAGCTTCGGTCTCGAAGCCTTCGCCCTGCTGGTCGACCGGCCCGACACCCTGCTGGGCGACGGCTACGGCGACCGGATCGCCCTCGGGTGGGACCTGGAACTGGAGACGACCGGGCCGGCCGAGATCTTCGACCCCGGTGGCTACCATCAGGTGGGGCGGGGCCACGGGCTGCTCCTGGTCGGCAGGGATGCGTACGCACTGGACGGCCGGGCCGTCCGCACCCACACCTGGGGCCGTCACCGGCTCCCGGGCGACGCCGCTCCCGACGACGCCTCCCTCCACGACGGCGCCCCGGCGTCGGGCGCGGTGGCCCTGCCCGACGGGGTCGACGTCTGGTCGGTCACCCCCGGTCGGGTGCAGCCTCAGACGTGAGCCCAGGTGGCCGGAGGCATGTCGACATGGGTGAGTTCGGCCACATGGGCCAGCGCGTCCCCCCGGGTGAGCAGGGCGCTGCGGGTCTGGCCGATGATCAGGCCGGGTACCCGGCTCCGCACCGTGCCCAGCCGCTTGCCGTAGGGGTCGTACACCGAGGCCAGCGGCTGGTTCTGGGTCACCACATCCCCCAGGGCGGCCTCCAGGTGGACCATGCCGCTGCGATTCGCCCGCATCCAGGTGGAGCGGGCCGACATCAGCCTGGTCCGCTCCGCGGTCACCTCGTGCTCGTCGATCATGTCCAGCTCGGCCATGACCCGCAGCACCCCGGACGTGCCGACGGTGACCGGGTCCTGCTCCAGGCGGGACGCCTCACCCCCTTCGAACAACAGGACCGTCACCCCGGCCTCGGTTGCGGCGTGGCGGAGCGAACCGTCCCGGATCCGGGCGTGGACGGCGATCGGGGCGCCGAACACCGCAGCCAGCTCCGCCGTCGGGAGATCACTGAGATCGGCCCGGATCTGAGGCAGGTTGGTCCGCTGGGCCGCGCCGGTGTGGAGGTCGATGCCCACGTCGGATCGGGTCACCACCTCGGTCATCAGCAGATCCGCGATCCGTGACGCCAGGGAACCTCGGGACGAGCCGGGAAACGACCGGTTCAGGTCCCGGCGATCCGGGAGGTAGCGGTCGTTGGTGTTGAACCCGTGGACGTTCACCACCGGGAGGGCCACCAGGGTGCCGCGCAGGTCACGGGGGTCGAGCCGGGCCAGGACCCGGCGGATGATCTCGGTGCCGGCCACCTCGTCACCATGAATGGCCGCGGTGAGCCACAGGGTCGGACCGTCGCTGCGGCCGTGCAACATGATGACCGGCAGGGCCAGCTGGGAACCCGACACCAGGCGGGCAATGGGAAGCTCGGTCTGCCGGCGCTGGCCCGGCTGGACCGTGACTCCACCGAGCTCGAACGGCGGGCGGCGGCGTGGGGCCATGGTGACGACCTCATATCGGGTCCGGGCCCGGTGGCCTCGGACGGTTGGATCGGGTCCGGGCCCGGTGGCCTCGGACGGTTGAATCGCGGTTTCGGACCGGTGGTCCGGGTGGTCGGCGGCCGGCGCCGCCGGTCAGTCGTGGTCGGGCAGCAGATCCTCGGGCAGCGGCTGCACCCGGACTCGCCGCCGGCGCCGGCGCCGGGCCGGCACCAGCTCCCGCATCTCACTGTGCTTGCCGAAGGCGAGCAGGCGGTCGCCGGGTTCGAGGACCCGGGACGACCGGGGGGTGGGGATGACCGAGGTGCCCTTGTGCAGGGTGAGCACGGTGATGTCCCGGTCGGCCAGGGAACCGAGCGACGACCCGACCAGATCGGCGCCCTCGTTGATCACCAGTTCCGCCACGCCGTAGCCGGTACTGACCGACAACCGCTGCCGGATGTCCAGCTCCGGGAACGAGATCTGCGACGAGATGTAGTCGACGATGGCCCCGGCCACGTCGAGCTCGGTGGCGGTTTCGATGCCCTCCAGGCCCGGTGAGGAATTGACCTCCATCACCAGCGGCCCGTCGTCGGCCTCCAGCATGTCGACACCGGCGATCCGCAGCCCCATGATCTGGGCGGCCTGGACCGCAACCCGCTGGAACTCGTCGTCGAGCTCCACCACCTCGGTGGTTCCGCCCCGGTGGACGTTGGAGCGGAACTCGCTGCCCTGGGCCCGCCGGCGCATGGCCGCCACCACCCGGTCGCCCACTACCAGGGCCCGGATGTCCCGACCACGGCTCTCGGCGATGAACCGTTGAATCAGCACGTTCTGCTTGGTCGACTGGAGGGTCTCGATGACCGCCTCGGCCACCTTGGTGTCGGGGGCCAGGATCACCCCGATCCCCTGGGTGCCCTCCAGCAGCTTGATGACCACCGGTGCTCCGCCCACCCGCTCGATGGCCGGGAGCACGGCGGCCCGGTCCCGGACGAAGGCGGTGTCGGGGATGCCGATGTCGTGGCGGGACAGGATCTGGATCGAGCGGAGCTTGTCGCGCGAATTGGCGATGCCGGTGGCGGTGTTCGGGGTGTACACGTCCATCTGCTCGAACTGCCGCACCACGGCCAGACCGTAGAAGGTGATCGAAGCCCCGATGCGGGGCAGGATGGCGTCATAGTCCGACAGGGGCTTGCTGCGGTACTGCAGGTCGGGTTCGGGCCCCGACAGGTCGATGGAGAACCGCAGGGTGTTGAGCACCCGGGCCGTGTGGCCACGCTCGGTGGCCGCAGCAACGAGACGTTGGGTGCTGTAGGCCCTGGGTGAGCGGGAGAGGATGGCGAGCTTCATGAAGGGTCCTCGGTCGGACGGGTGGACGTCGAGCCGGCCCGCGGGTGTGGCCACGGTCGGGTCGGCTCGGCGGGACGGTTTCGATTGCGTCGGCGGATGCCGGCCGGGGCGCGGCCCCCAGCGTACGACCGGCCGGGATCGACGAGAAACCGGCCGCGCATGGCCTCACGACCGAGCAGCATACGGAACCCCATGTGTGGTCGTTGGGTCAGGGTCAGTTCGATCTGGTAGGTCACCCCGGCCACGGTCACCGTGGTGGCGACCACCGGCCGGTACTCCTCGTCGCCGTTGGACGAGCGGATCCAACGCTCGTCGACCAGGGGTGCGGTCACGGTGATCCCGTCGGCCTCGGACCGCTGCCACGGGTGCAGGGTGAAACTGATCGACTGGTGCCGGGTCGCCGGGTCCGCCCCGCCGGGAGGTCTCCCGGGGACGGCGCCGTCGACGGTGACGTCGGTCGCGTGGATCGACGAGGTCCGGGCGCCGGTGTCGACCTTCGCCTTGAGCCAATCGATCCCGTACTCGGGGAATGCCACCCACTCCCGCCAGCCGATCACGGGCCGGGGACGGTCGCCGTCCCGGCCGGGACCGGTCAGCGTCGCCCGGCCAGGCGCCGGTTCGCCACCTTCGACTTCACGTAGTCGCGGTTCATGTAGGCGATGAAGTCCTGGGGGATCTCCTTGGGGCACGCCTCGGTGCACTCACCGAAGTTGGTGCACGAACCGAAGAACTCCTCCATGGTCTCGACCATGTTCTCGACCCGTCGGTACCGCTCGGCCTGGCCCTGGGGCAGGGAGTTGAGGTGCCACACCTTGGCCGAGGTGAACAGCTGACCGGCGGAGTTCGGGCAGGCGGCCACGCAGGCGCCACAGCCGATGCAGGCCGCGGCGTCCATGGCCGAATCGGCCACGTCCTTAGGGATGAGGGTGTCGTTGGCGTCCTGGGCGCTGCCGGTCGGGGCGGTGATGTAGCCCCCGGCGGTGATGATGGAGTCGAGCGGCGACCGGTCGACGACCAGGTCCCGAACGATCGGGAAGGCCGCCGCCCGCCACGGCTCGACCACGATGGTGTCACCGTCGCTGAACTTCCGCATGTGGAGCTGGCAGGTCGCCGTGCCTTTCTCGGGGCCATGGGCCCGCCCGTTGATCATCACCCCACACGTGCCACAGATGCCTTCCCGGCAGTCGTGGGGGAACTCGATCGGCACCTTGCCGTCGTCGATCAACTGTTCGTTGACGATG
Source organism: Acidimicrobiales bacterium (assembly GCA_047971245.1). GTDB lineage: Bacteria > Actinomycetota > Acidimicrobiia > Acidimicrobiales > SZUA-35 > CADEDH01. Next base: position 1,636 of record JBKDZN010000023.1, on the reverse strand, counting down.
TCGAGCATCTCGAGGAAGGAGGCGTCGTCCGGGATGTTCTTCACCGGGTAGTTCTCGAAACCGCCGGGATCCTTGGGTCCCGCCTGACGCCAAACCTGCAGGGTGAGGTTGAGCCGCTTGCTCACTTGTAGCTCCTCTGGGTCAGCTGGACATTGTCGAACTCGAGGTCCTCGACGTATTTCGTCTGGGGGACATCCGGACCGTTCCAGGCCCAGGCCGAGACGTTGGCGAAGTCGTCGTCGTCCCGCAGGGCCTCGCCCTCGGGGGTCTGGGACTCCTCCCGGAAGTGGCCACCGCAGGACTCGCGGCGATCGAGGGCGTCGCGGGCCATCAGCTCGGCCAGTTCGAAGAAGTCGGCCACCCGGCCCGCCTTCTCCAGTGAACTGTTGAGGGTGTCGGCCCCGCCGAGGACCCGCAGGTCGGCCCAGAACTCCTCGCGGAGGGCCTGGATCTCGACGATGGCCTTCTCCAGGCCGCCGGCGTTGCGGGCCATGCCGATGTAGTCCCACACGACCTTGCCGAGCTCGCGGTGGAAATGGTCGGGGGAGCGGGTGCCGCCGATGGAGAGGAACCGGTTGATCCGGTCCTGGACCGCGGTTTCCGCCTCCACGAACGCCGGATCGTCGAGCGACACCGGGTCGGTGCCGAGCTTCGGAGCCAGGTAGCCGCCGATGGTGTAGGGCAGCACGAAGTAGCCGTCGGCCAGACCCTGCATCAGGGCCGAGGCCCCGAGCCGGTTGGCGCCGTGGTCGGAGAAGTTGGCCTCACCGGTGGCGAAACAACCCGGCACGGTTGTCATCAGGTTGTAGTCGACCCACAGCCCACCCATCGTGTAGTGGGTGGCCGGGTAGATGCGCATCGGCACCACGTAGGGGTCCTCGCCGGTGATGCGCTCGTACATCTGGAACAGGTTGCCGTACTTCTCCTCGATGACGTGCTTGCCGTCACGGGCGATGGCGTCGGCGAAGTCGAGGTAGACCCCGTTCTTGAGGGGGCCGACGCCCTTGCCCTCGTCGACCACCGTCTTGGCGTTGCGGGAGGCGACGTCGCGGGGGACCAGGTTGCCGAACGCCGGGTACTTCTCTTCCAGGTAGTAGTAGCGGTCGGCCTCGGGGATCTGGTCGGGGGAGCGGGTCTCATCCGCGTTGCGGGGGACCCAGATCCGGCCGTCGTTGCGCAACGACTCCGACATGAGGGTGAGCTTCGACTGGAACTCGTCGGAGGCCGGGATGCAGGTGGGGTGGATCTGGGTGAAGCACGGGTTGGCGAAGTACGCCCCCTTGCGGTGGGCCCGCCAGGCCGCGGTCACATTGCAGGCCATGGCGTTGGTGCTCAGGTAGAACACGTTGCCGTAGCCGCCGGTGGCCAGGACCACTGCGTGGGCGCTGTGCTTGGTGATGGCCCCGTTGATGAGGTCCCGGGTGATGATCCCGCACGCCTCACCGTCCTTGACCACCAGCTCCAGCATCTCGGAGCGGGTGTGCATGGTGACCTTGCCCACCTCGACCTGGCGCATCATCTGCTGGTAGGCGCCAAGCAGGAGCTGCTGGCCGGTCTGGCCCCGGGCGTAGAAGGTCCGTGACACCTGGGCGCCGCCGAAGGACCGGTTGTCGAGCAGGCCGCCGTACTCCCGGGC
>JBKDZN010000022.1:0-9411 GCA_047971245.1 Acidimicrobiales bacterium | reverse complement strand
ACCGGTCGGGGCGGGGTCTTCGGGTACCACCGGCGGCGCCCACTCGGGGGGCGCGGCGAACGATCCCGGCCGGACCTGCCCCGCGGGCGGCGCCCACGACACGGTGGGGTCGACGGCGTGGCCCGCGTCGTCCGGATCGCCGAGCCCGGACCGGTCCCGCCGGTCACCGGCCGGACGGCCGTCCTGCGGACGGGGAGCCGCCCGGTGGCCGGGGACGAGAACGTCTCGTCGTTCGACGGGCGCGGCGCCGGGTTGGTCGGCCTGAGGGGCTTCCACCGGACCCAGGGTATGCAGCGGAGCTGGTTCAGCGACGGCGCCCCTGGTGTTCCCCGACCTCGGCCAGCACCTCCGGCAAACCGATCGGCCGACCGGCCAGCCGCCAACGCCGCACATCGCAACGCTGGCAGGAGGACATGACCAGATCGTTGCCGTCCACCGTGATGGTGATGCTCACCGGCTCCACCCCACAGGTCGGGCAGGGCTCCGACGATGACCCGGCCCGGCCCGGCCCGACCCGGCGGTGCCGGCTCCCGGTCGCCGGGATGCCGGCCATGGTGCTCCCGGTTCGACCCGGCGCTGGTCCCGACATCGTTTGTCTCCTCTCACCCGGCCACGGTCGGCGGCCCCGGTACCCGAACGATCGACTGCGACCGGGTCGGGGTGAGAGGGCTCCCGGCGAACGGTCCGGACGGACCAGGTCGGACGAACTGCCTTCAACGGGCCAGCGTCACCAGCACGACGGTGGTCGCGTTGAACGCGGCGTGGGCGAACACCGCCGGGGCCAGCCGATCGGTACGCAGGGTCAACACCGCCAACGCCACCGCGAACACGAACAGCCCGGGCATGACGGTGGGGTCGCGGTGGACGAGGGCGAACAGGAGGGCCGAGGCCGAGGTGGCCGCCACCGGCCCCCAGGCGGCGGCCAGGGCCCGGGTGAGGGTCCATCGGAACGCGAGCTCCTCCACCACTGGTGCCACCACCACCACCGCCAAGGCGAACAGGACGATCGGGGCGACACCATCAGCCGAGTCGGCCATCCGGCGAGCCGACTCGCCGGGGTCGATGTCGAACAGGCGGACGAGCGGCCAGTAGAGGACCGGGATCACCACCAGCTGGGCCGCCACCCCCACGACCGCACCGACGGCGAGATCGGTGGCCCGCACCCCGCCGAACCAGGCCCGGAGCCGGGCCGCGAGGCCGGCGCCGCCGACCTGGCGCGGTGGCTCGGTGGCCCGAAGGGCGAGGAGGGGGCCCAGCCCGTACCCGACCCACAGGCCCACGGTGGCCAACACCTGGGTGGGCATCGGCAGCGGATCGGGGAGCTCGGTGCCGGCGTAGCGGACGCCCAACACCAGCCCGGCCCAGACCGCACCCAGCAGTTGGGCCCCGAGGAGCACCAGCAGGGCCGAGGTGATCGACACCACCGGCCGGCGCATCGGGGCCGGCTGGATCCACCCGGCCGGCCCGGCCCGCCCGTTTGTCGCCGTGGCGGGACCACCGGGTCCGGAGCGACAGGGCTCGTCAGGGGGTCGGGGGTCGTCGGTGGGGCGGGGTTCGTCGGCAGCAGGGGCCACCGCCCGAACCGTAGGCGGTTGGGGTCCCGATTCCCCGGTCCGGGCATCGGGCCCGACCGGTACGGCCCGACCATGGGTTCGGCAACCCGGCCAATTAGGCTGTACCTATGAGTAAGAACGGGCCGAATCCCCCGCCGCCCCGCCCCGGTAGCAACACCCGGCCGCCGAACCGGCCGAACGGGGGTTGGCCGCGGTGGTCGGCGTGGATCGTCATCGGGTTGCTGGTGACGTTACTGGTCGTGGCGTCGACCCTGAACTCCTCGCCGGCCAATGAGATCTCCTATTCCGAGTTCAAGACGGCCGTCACGGCCAACGAAGTCGAATCGATCACCTACAACAACCTGACCGCCGAGATCAGCGGCAAGAAGACCAACGGGGACCTGTTCCGGACCACCGGGCTCGATCCGTTCCCCGAAGCCGATCTGCAACTCCTGGATCAGCACAATGTCGAGGTGGAGCCGGAGACACCCACCGGCAATTTCTTCACCACCTTCCTTCCCCTCCTGCCCTTCATCGTGCTGGTCGGCCTGTTCCTGTGGTGGAGCCGCCGCCAGCAGTCCCAGATGGGCGGGATCATGTCGATCGGCCGGAGCCGGGCCAAGACGTACTCCTCGGAGCGTCCCGGCGCCACCTTCGACGACGTGGCCGGGTACGCATCGGTCAAGAAGGAGATCACCGAGGTGGTGGACTTCCTCAAGGAACCGGGGAAGTTCGCCGAGATCGGGGCCCGCATCCCCAAGGGGGTGCTGCTGGTGGGTCCGCCCGGTACCGGGAAGACCCTGATCGCCCGGGCCGTGGCCGGTGAGGCCGGCGTGCCGTTCCTCTCGGTCACCGGATCGGATTTCATGGAGATGTTCGTCGGGGTCGGCGCCAGCCGGGTCCGCGACCTGTTCAACGAGGCCCGCAAGATGGGTCGGGCCATCATCTTCATCGACGAGATCGACTCCATCGGTCGTAAGCGCGGCGCCGGTCTGGGCGGCGGGCACGACGAGCGGGAGCAGACCCTCAACCAGATGCTGTCGGAGATGGACGGGTTCGAGGCCACCGAGGGCATCGTGATGATGGCGGCCACCAACCGGCCCGACATCCTCGATCCCGCCCTGCTTCGTCCCGGACGCTTCGACCGTCAGGTCGTGGTTCCCCTCCCCGAGCTCGACGATCGCAAGCAGATCCTGACGGTCCACATCAAGCACAAGAAGATCGCCGAGGATGTCGACCTCGGCCTCATCGCCCGCGGCACCCCGGGGATGAGCGGCGCCGACCTGGCGAACCTGGTCAACGAAGCGGCCCTGTTCGCGGTCCGGGGCGGCGACGCCAAGATCCACGCCCGCCATTTCGACATGGCGAGGGACCGGGTGCTCATGGGTGTCCGGCGCGATTCGCTCGTCATGTCGGACGAGGAACGGGAGATGACGGCGTTCCACGAGGCCGGTCACGCCCTGTGCGCGGCCCTGTTGCCGGATTACGACCCGCTCCACAAGGTCACCATCATTCCCACCGGCATGGCGTTGGGGGTCACCATGACCCTCCCCGAGGAAGACCGTCATTCACTGCGGCTCAGCCACGCCGAGAACATGATCGTGATGATGTTGGGTGGCCGCAACGCCGAGGATCTGGTGTTCGGTGTGGTCTCGTCCGGCGCCGGCGACGATCTCCAGAAGGCGACCGGGCTGGCCCGGCGCATGGTCCGGGAGTGGGGCATGTCGCCCAAGCTCGGCCCCATGGCGTTCGGTGGTGGTGCACCGGTGTTCCTGGGCGACGACATGATGCAGCACAAGGAATACTCCGACGAGATCGCCAGCCTCATCGATGGTGAGGTCCAACGGATCCTCGTCGAGCAGGAGAACCGCTGCCGTCAGCTGCTCACCGACAACCGCAAGGCGCTCAACCTGGTTGCCCGGGGCCTCCTGGAGCACGAGACCCTCAGCGGGGACGAGGTCAAGCGCCTGATCCGGGTGGGTCGCGGCGAGGACGACAGCGGCATGCCCGCCATCGGGTCGGCCCACAACGACGAGCGGTCGGACACCGTCGATTCCGACGCCATGGACGCCTCAGTCGATCGCTGACCGGGGCGGGAGCGGTGCCGATCAGCCGGGGGTGTCGATGGCGTGGACGACATCATCCACGCCGACCGGGCCGAACAGGGCTTGGACGACCACCCCGTCGGCATCGGCGATGACCGTGGTGGGCACGGCGTCGACCCGGTAGCGCTGGTGCAGTTCGGGGCTGCCCTCCACCGACACCCGGGTGTGGGGCACCCCGGCCCGGGGACCGTCGGGTCCGCACGCCTCGACCACGGCGGCCCAGGCTCCGGGACACGTCTGGCAGCTGTCGGAAGCGAACAGCACCACCAGCCGGGGACTGGGCGGCTGGTCGAAGTCGTCCCGGTCGAGCTGGGTGGGGGCCCGGTAGCTGGGCGCCGACGGCGGATCGGCCCGGCGTCGTTGCAGCACCAGGGCCACGGCCACGGCCACGGCCGTGAGGGCCAGCAGGGCGATGATCCGATCAGCCGGCAACGGTCGGGACCCCGGCGATCACGTCGTAGGAGACGCCCGGGTTGACCACCTGGGCCTCGACCGACACCGGGCCGGTGGATTCCACCAGCACCGCAGCCCCGGGGCCGGCGATGTCCAGGGGGACGATGGCTCGGCCGCCGGCGGCCACGTCGGCCAGGAACGGGCCGGCCATCTCCCCGTTCACCAGCGCCCTGACCTCGATCGAGGCGTCCTGGGGAGCGGTCACCACGATCACCGAGGCCGAGGGGGCGGCCACGGGCACCCACGGGACGACCCAGCGCGACGAGAGCACCTCGGTGCCCCGGGAGGTGGCGATGCCGACGTCGGGGCTGGGCTGCACCAGCTCCTGCGCCTCCCCACCGAGGATCCCGGGAATGTCCAGCTCACCGGTGTCGGGCTGACCGGCGTCGCCGGTGCCGGGGGCGGTCTCGGCCGCCGTGGTGTCGGTGGTCCCGTCCGGAGCCGTCGTATCCGTCGTCCCGTCCGGGGCCGTGGGGTCGGTGGTGGGGTCTTCCGGGTCGGCCTCGGAGCCGCCGGCGCCGATCAGGGACCGATCGACGGCGGTGGCGAACTGCCAGCGTTCGGTGACGATCGGGACCTCGTTGGTGGAGCGGACGCTGACCCCCATCTCGTAGGGCAGGGGCACCCCGAATCGCTGGGCCTCGTTCCGCAGGTCGATGACCTCGAACCGGCCGGGGAGCAGCTCACGCGGGATGGAGCTCATCCCGTAGAGCGAACGATCGGTGGGGTTGAGCGGCCACAGATCGAGCTCGACCGAGGCCGAACGCTCCGGGTCCGGATTGAACACGATCACCTGGTCGTCGCCGGTCGCTTGGACCCGGCCGGCCGGCAGCATCCAGCTCAGGGCCGGTTCCGGGGCACCCAGTTCGAGCGCCGCGCCCTTGGGGCCGAGATCCCCGTTGGTGGTGACCAACCGTTCGGCGACCAGGCGGCCCCGGACGGTGTTGACCGTGACCGCCACCACCTCTTCGCGGGCGATGTAGGTATCGATCTCGATGACCTTGATGGAGTTCGCCTTCACGTCGGCACCCCGCAGCTCGGCCGGCTGCCGAGGCCGGCCCGACGCCCGGTACAGCTCCACGTTGAACACCACGTCCTCGGGGAACGGGTTCATCAGGGCCAGGTACTCCTTGGCGTCGCGCTCGGTACGACCCCCGGCGAAGTACCAGGTGTTGGAGACATGGGTGGCACACGGTGCCTCGGCCGGACCGACCGCGGTGTCGACCCGGTGGCTCACGACGCCGACCCCATCCAGCATCTCGACCACCGCACCGGCCACCTCGGCCCGGGCGGCGTCCGACAGAGGGATCTCCTGGGTGGAGTGGGGGGCCAGGTCGACGGTGATGGTCGGGGCCCGCCCGTCCCCGGTCAGGACCCCGATGCTCGCCTTGGTGGGTTCATCCCCCAGGTTGGAGAGGGTGAGGGTGTTGTTGGCGAATCCGTCCGGTGCGCTGGACCCGAGGGCGCAATACCAGACCCCGTCGAGACGGGCCGGATCCGTCATCGAGGGCGTGACCACCGGGGCCGCCCCGGTGTCAGCCTCGTCGGCCGTGGTCGGTTCGACCCGGTCGTAGAGGCCGGCGGCGAGGAGGATGCCGGCGACCACGAACACCAGGGAGGCTCGTATCGCCCCGGCGCCGCGACGACCGGAGGGGCGCTCCGATCCCTGCGGGCGACGGGGCCGGCGCAGCCGGCGGCCCCGTCCGGCGGCCCCGTCACCGGTCTCCGGCTCGAGGGCCTCGGGCTCCTCGCCGAGGTCCGTCGGCGGTCCCGGGATCCCGAGATCCACCGGTTCGGCGGCTGCGAACGGGTCGTCACCCGGATCGCCCCCATCCAGCCGGTCGTCGGCCCAGGGGGCCTCGGGGGGCAGGGTGGGACGGGACGAGACGGGACGGTCGGCGGCATGATTCGGGGCCGGGATCGGTCCGGTGGCCCCGGGATCGAGCGGCCGCACCGCGTCGTCATCGGGGAAGCCGAGGTCGGCCGACCCGCCACCGATCGGACCGGCGGGGTCGCCGAACCCGCTCTCGGCGTAGTCCGAGGCCGCGAACTGGGCGCCGGCGTCCGGATAGTCGTGGCCCCGGTTGTGGGTCTCGGGATACCCGTCCGGAGGGTGACCCTCGTCGAGGAACGACGGGTCGCGGTAGGCGTCACCGAACCCCTCGCCCGGGGTGGCCGGGTCCTGGTTGTCGTCCGCCGGCTCGTCCTCGGACCGGCCCTTCCGCCACCAGCTCATTCGGCCACCACCTCACGTCGGGTCTGGGCCAGGATGGCGCCCAACCCCACCAGGACGAACTGGCCGAGCTGGCCGATCCGGCGGCCGAGGGGGGTCGGGTGCTCCAGCTCCACGGTGCCGTTCACCGTGGCCGGGATGACGGTGAGACCGTCGAACCCGCTGATCAGGGCGGCGTCGCTGCCGTGCATCTCCAGATCGGCCGACGGGGTGGCCACCAGCACCGGGTTGCCACCGGAGGTGGTGACCACCCAGGCTCCGGGTGCGGTCTGTTCGCCCTCGACGGGGGCACCGGTGGACAGGTCGACCGCCATCTGCTGGGCCGGGGTGACAGCCTCGGCGGCCGCCGAGCTGGGAAGGGTGGCCACCGATCCGGCGGCGGCCGCGTTGCGGAACACGATCAGGTTGGGCATGCCCGAGACCCGCTCGAGGTCGAGCTGCTGCTCCAGGGCGGCCATGAGCTGCGGATCGGGCGGCACCTTGGGACCGTCGTAGGGTTCGGGGGCGAGCTGGTCCATCACGACCACATAGTCGATCCCGTAGGGGGCGAGCAGGCGCCCCAGCCGGACCGTCTCGCCCGCGGTGGCCAGTTCGAGGTGGTGGCCGACCCCGTCGGTGGAGCCGACCGGGCCCGGCAGCCACCGCCCGATGACCGTCGGCTCACCACCGTCGGTCATGGCGTAGGGGATCCCGCCGGCGCTCCTGACCGTATCGATCGGCACCACACTGGGCTGGCCCAACCAGAGGATCCGGCCGTCCGCGTTGTCGTCGTCGGCCAGGAAACCGGTGAAGGCGGTGTAGTTCTGGCTGGGGGAGCCCCAGTCGCCGGCCAGGCTGCGGACCATCGCCCCCACCGTGGCCAGGGTCAGCGCCACCCCCGCCAGGAGCATCGCCCCCCGGCGGGCCATCCGGCGGGTGTCGCCCCACTGTTCGAGCGCGGCCACCACGAAGCCGGCCAGGACACACCAGGAGGCCAGGACCGGGACGAGCAGGATCTCGTCGGTGGGCAGCGCCATCGGCAGCCAACCCCGGTGGGCCAACCAGGCCAGGGTGAGAAACACCAGGGAGATCACCCAGAGCTGGATCGAGAACCGCAACCGCCGGGTGGTGCTCAGCGCCAACCCCATCAGGGCCAGCGCGACCAGGCCGACGGCCATGACCGACGGGCCGAAGCGACCGGGGGCGAACAGGACCAGGTCGAGCAGGCCGGACACGTCGGCCTCGGGCGACGGCGGACCGACCAGCCAGCCCCACGAGAACTGGCGCATCACGTCGAACGCCCACGGCCCGTGCAGGGCCACCGATGCGGCCACGGCCGCCAGGACACCGAGCCCGAACGGCCGCCAACGCAGTGACCCGTCGGCCAGTGGTGACGCCAGCAGCATGGCGAGGGCCATGACCACCCCGACCACGACCGCGGCGGGGGCGAACGAGGCCAGCACGGCGACCAGGAACCCGTAGCGGATGGACAGCACCGGCATGCTCCGGGCCAACACCCGGACCCCCATCGGCCCGTCGATGGAGCCGTACGGGCTGACCCGACTCAGCCGGAACAGTGAGCCGAGCAGGAACGGGCCCCCGGCGTAGATGACCAGGGCGTTCCACCGTCCGGCGCCGAGCATGGCGTTGAGCAGGGGGGTGACGGCGTAGAGGGCGGCGGCCACCGCGGAGGCCCGGGCGCTGACCAGCGGCCGGCACAGGCGGAACATCCCGAACGCCCCGACGATCATCGGGCCGATCACCACCAGGCGGTCGAACAGTCCCGGCGACCAGAACGTGACCGCCCGGCCCAGACCCAGCAGGACGAAGGCGCCGGGCGGGTTCCCGGCCCCCCCGGTGCCGGTGGATCGCCACCCGCCCCACCATTCCCGGAACAGCTCGGTGGCCGAGGGCACGAGCGGGATCTGGCCCACCGGGACCACCCCCCGGCTGAGCAGGTGGCGGCTGCCGAAGGCCATGACGATGGTGAGCAGACCGGCGATCACGGCCGCGTCACGCAGGGAACTGGAATCGTCGCCGGCGAACGAGGCCCGGATCGCGCCGATGAACCCGGAGAAGCGGTCCTGGCCTGCGGTCAGCTGACCTCGGGAGAAGCTGTTGAGGGACGCCGATCCCCCGATCTGCTGGGCTCTGACCTCCCGGTCGGTCCGCTGGCGGATCTGCCGCAGGGCCCGACGCCGCTTGCGGATGTCGCCGAGCCGGGTCAGGTTCCAGCCGATGGCGGAGAACATGTCGCGGGCCTGGCCCCGTCGGCCGGACAGGAGGTAGAAGAGGCCCTCCAGCACGATGAGTGACATGGCCACCGGGACGGTCACGAAACGGCCCCGGCTGCTGTTGGCCACCATGACGGTACGGAGACGGTGCCGGGTGGCCAGCTTGCGGCGCTCCCGGGGCGTGATCCGCTCGTCCATGGCCTCCCGGTGGCGGGCACTGGCGTCGGAGACGGCCAACACCCGGGCTCCCAGGGCCTGGGCCCGCCAGCAGAGGTCGAGGTCTTCCCCCAGCAGGCCGATGTCGGGATCGAAGCCACCGAGGGCGACGAACAGGTCGGACCGGATGAGCTGGACCGCGCCGGGGATCACGAACACTTCACGGATCGGGTCGTACTGCTCCTGGTCGAACTCGCCCCGCTCGACCTGGTCGACCAGGACCCCGAAGCGGTCCGAACCCATACCGATCTGCAGCAACCGCCGCGGGTCGTCGAAGGCCACGAGTTTCGGCCCGGCGATCCCCGCGTTGTGGCGGTACAGCTGGCTCATCAGGGTGGAGACACAGCGTTCGCCCAGCACCACATCGTCGTGGCAGAACAGCAGGAACGGGGAGCCCGACACCAGCTCGATGGACTGGTTGGCGGCGACGCTCCACCCGGGGTCGCCGGTGAGGCGGTGGAGGTAGGCGTCGGGCAACACATCGGCCACCCGGTCGGCGATCGGCTCGGCGCTGCCCGCGTCGATGACCAGCACCGAGAGGTTCTCGTAATCCTGGCCCCCGAGAGAGGCCAGCATCTCGGCGAAGTGCTCGCCGGGATCGGCCGCGACGACCACGGCAACGACCGGGGGCGCCTCGG
>JBKDZN010000021.1:0-45497 GCA_047971245.1 Acidimicrobiales bacterium | reverse complement strand
CCCTGAACGAGAACCGGTCCAGCACGGTGACGGCATCGGCGTTGCCGACGGCCGCGGCCGCGATCACCTCCTCCCCCCGGATCGGCGGCCCGGGCTCCGCCTGGCGGCCGCGCCGCCCGGCGGGGTCGAGTCCGTCGCGTTCGGCCCCGGTGGCCCGGGCGGCGAGACCGGTGCCGGACGCGAGTGCCTCCCAGCAACCGACCGCACCACAGGCGCAGGTGGGACCGGCCGGGTCGATGAGGGTATGGCCGGGTTCGCCCGCGAACCCGTTGGACCCCCGCAGCAGCCGACCGTTCACGATCAGGCCCCCGCCGATACCCGACCCCAGGGTGACCATGGCGACGTGGTCGTGGCCTCGTGCCGCACCCAGCCGGTGTTCGGCGACCACGGCGCAGGCGGCGTCGTTGTCGATGACGATCCGGCCGACCGTACCGCCGGCCGCCCCCAGCGGGTAACCCGCGGTTCCGGCCCGGCCGGACCCGGTCTCCCAACGGGATCGGAGCCGAGGGACCAGGTCATAGTTCACGATCGAGGGAACGTTCGGGCCGTAGCGGAGCACACCGGTCCGATCGACCAGGCCCGGCAGGCCGATCCCCACCCCGACGACCGGGCCGACCTGGGCCATGAGCCGTTCGACCACCGTGGCGATGGTCTCGGTGAGCGCGTCGGCTCCGGCGGGCGTCGGCGCGTGCACCACCGGGCCGGTGGGTGGCGGGGCCGATGGATCAGGGTTGGCACCGATCGCGACACCGAGCACCTTGGTGCCCCCGACGTCGACGCCGATACTGATCGGTTCCGGTACCGACGGCGAGGCGGGATGGCCGGCAGGGAGGCTCACGGTGTGGGCAGCCTACCGGTGCCGGCGTCACCACTCAGACGTCGGCGAAGCGCCGTGTGGCGGTCTGGGACCCCGTGAGCAGGGCCCGTTCGAGGCCGGCGTGACGGGCCCACACCGCGGCGACCGGCCGGTCGGACACGAGGATGAGCTGGACCCGGTTGGTGAGTCCGGCCAGTTCCTCCAGGACCCCGACCGCCTCGGTGTTGTCGAGCCCGGCGAGGGGGTCGAACACCACCACGGGACGTGGACCGTCGCCGACCGGGTCCAGCCGTTCCATCACGTCGACGGCCGCGTTGACCAGGCGGCGGGCCGACGGCCGTTCGGCCGGCGTGACCAGGGCGGCGAGGCGTTCCTCGGCCTGGGCCAGCTCGAGGGCGGCGGCCACGGCCCGATCCTCGGCGGGGGCGATGGCGGCCACGGCCCGCTGATGACGGTGGAGCGCCGCCATCAGCCGAGCCCGGGCCTCGTGGGCGGCGGCGAGCACCTGGGCGTCGGGGTCGCGGCGCTGGGCCAGCCATGTGCGGGTACGCGTCAGGACCTCGGCCGGTGATCCGCCGCCATCGCCCGTGGTCCCGGCCCGAGATCCCAACGCGTCGAGCAGGGCGGCCAGGCGCCCGATCCGTTCCCGGTACTCGGGGTTCTCGTGTTCCACGCTGAGCTGCCGCAGGGCGCCGCCGAGGTCGCTCGGCAGCATGGGCCCGAGGTGGAGCCGGGCCTCGTCGCGCAGGACCGAGGCCTCGGCGGTCATCTCCGCGGTCACGGGGTCGTTCTCGGTTGCCGCCCACGCCTCGACCAGGGCCTCGGCTGCCTCGTCTCGAATCCGTTGGGCCAGTTCGAGCGCCTGCTGGGCGGCCGGTGACACCTTCGGCCCGGTCCGGTACATGGTGTATTCGGTGTAGCTGTTCACCCCGACCCGTCCCAGCAGTTCCTGCATCTCGGCCGTTTCCGCCGCGGTCGGCTCCCGTCGTCGCCGCCGCCGACCGCCGGAGTCCTCCGGGAAGGCGAGGGCCTCGAGACGCGCCTCCTCGGCCCGGCTCAACAGGATGGGGGCGGCCGCCGCCGACGCCTCGGTCACTGCGGCCTCAGCAGCCGTGAGCCGCTGCTCGGCCGCCACCACCAGGCGCTTGAGACTCTCCAGGTGGGCGGCGGCGTCGGCCGATCGGGCCTCGTGATCGACCCAGCGGCGCTGCAGGTCAGCGACCGCGGGTTCGGTCTCCGACACCGTCGGCGGGACGGCGGCCACCGCGTCGAGGGCGTGTCGCACCTGGGACGTCACCGCGCGGTAGGTGGCGAGATCGGACGATTCGGCCAGGTTCGCCTCGACCGCCGTCAGGCGCCAACGGGCACCCGGGTCGAGATCGGCCCGGATCTCCTCGACCATGACGGCGGCGATCTCGGCCCGACGGCGAAGCGTGGCCACCTCGAGCTCGGCGGCCATGGCGTCGCCGGCGCCAGTGGGGCGACCGAGCACGCATCGGAATCCGTCGGGTGGTGGCCCCAGTGGCGCCACCGTGGTGCCGTCCAGTTCGAGCAGGACACCCTCGTGCTCGATCAGGCCCCGGATCCCCGCGGTGGACCCGGCGGCGAGCTGACCGATCGTCTCGGCCAGCTGCTGCCGGTGGGCGGGATCCAGTCCCGCACACACGGTGACGAAGGGGTGCAGGTCGAGCACCGTGCCGTCGGGTCCTAGCTCCAGCCTGAGGAGTCGCATGGACCTCTCTTCGACCGCTTCCCGGGCACGGTGTAGCGGAAAGTGCCCGGGGATCCGCTACCAGCGATGGATCCGCGGTGGGGACGGGACCGGGGGTTCACCGGTGCCGTCCCGGTCGGGTCCGTCCCCGGCCGAGGCGCGAGCCACCGCACGATTGCCGAAGCGGGTCAGGGCCGTCTGCAGGACACGGTCCTCCAAGCGGCGCCGCACATAGCCGGGCAGGGGTATCACGAGTTCGACGTCGAGCTCGTAGGTCACGTCGGTAGCCCACGGGTCGTCCTGGGCCGGCTCGAACCGGTAGGAACCGTCGAGACGGCTCGGGAGGTCGCCGTGCACCAGCGACCAGGCCAGCCGGTCGGGGGCGCCGCGGTGGTCGTAGGCGAGCTGGTAGGCCACCTGATGGCCGATGTCGGCCGCGGTGAACGTGGCCCGGAGGGGGCGGCCCTGATCGTCGCGCTCGTCGACGGTCACCGAGGTGACCGACGGCGCCCACTCCGGGTAGGCCTCGAGGTCGGCGGCCACGGCGTAGCAGACCTCGATCGCGGCAGGAACGGTGGTGAGCACCACGATGTGCCCGGACGACCGGCCCTCCCCGGAGGCACTGCTCGGACCGTGGGCGGGACGCGGGCCGGAGGACGACGGGTCGGACACGGGGATCGAGACTAGCGGCCCCGACGTGGCGCCCGGGGCCGCGGTCAGGCCGGGGTCGGATCGATCCGGCCGGAACCCAGATCGTCGTTGGGGGAACCGTCCGGGACCACGCCGAGGGTCCGGTTGATCGCCGCCCCGAGGCTGTCGGCCAGGGCCCGCTGGTCGAACTCGGCGATCGCCCGTTTGCGGGCCGCCTCGCCCATCCGGTGCAGCGTCAGGCGATCGGTGAGCAGGGTTTCGAGGGCGCGGGCCACCTCGGCGGGACGACGGGGCTCATCCACGATGATGCCGGTGACCCCGTCCTCCACCGCTTCGTGGGCTCCGCCGGAACGACCGGCCACCTGGGGTACGGCGGCGGCCGCGGCCTCGAGGAACACGATGCCGAACCCCTCCTGCTCGAGCCCCATCCAGCGGTCGTGACACAACATCGCCATGGCGTCGGCGGCGCCGTAGAGCCGGGCCTTGGTGGCCTCGTCGATCCGGCCCAGGATCCGCACCGGTGACCCGGTCCGGTCGACCTGGGCCAGCAGGTCGTCGTGGCACCGACCGGTGCCCCCGATGAGGGTCAACACGTCGTGACCCCGATCGACCAGGAGTTTGGTGGCGTCGATCAGGACGTCCATGCCCTTGCGGGCCACCAGCCGGTTGACGGTGGCGACCACGAAGGTGTCGGCGCCGATCCCGAGATCGGCGCGGGCCTCGGCCCGCTGCTGCTCGGTGAAGGGCCGGAAACGGTCGGCGTCGACGCCGGGCGGGACAACCACCGCCGGCAGGGCCCGGCCGAGGCACCGCTCCCCCTCGGCCAGGGGGTAGTTCCCGGCGGCGACCACGAGCTCGGCCCGGTCGAGAACCCGGGCCAGCAGGCGGCGGAGACCGGGGAGTCGGCCGGGGATGGTGACCTCGGCGCCGTGCAACACCACCCCGTACGGCCGTTCCAGGTGGGGACCGATCAGACCGACGGGCAGCGCCGGATCCAGCAGGACCAGGCCGGCGTCGTAGCGCCGGCACAGCCGGTTGACCCGGCCGACCAGGCCGGGGTGAGGCAGGAGCAACGGTTCCCTGGTGCGCTCGATCGGAAACGGTTGGGCGGCGTCGAACGCTTCGGCCCCGGCGTGCGGGGTGGTGAGCACCGCGAAACTGTCGGCGGGGAGGCGGGACCACAACTCGTGGAGGTAGGTCTGGATCCCGCCGAGCTTGGGTGGGAAGTCGTTGGTGACCAGCAGGTGGCGCCGGGGGGTCGTCACGGGTGGCTCCGCTCGAGATCGGGGCGACGATCCACCCGGCGAGCCCGTTCGGCCCGGACCATGGGGTCGTCGTCGGTGGTCAGGATGGCGGCGGGGAGGTCGAATCCCAAGCGGCGAGCCGCCCACAGGGCGTGTGAGCGCAGCAGCGGATTGGGGTGTCGCAGGTATCGACGCACGGTCAACTCCACGCCGGGGGCCTCGGGGGCCGCAGTGTTTCCGAGGATGACCAGAGCGGTACGGCGAACCACGTCGGGGTCGCGTCCGGCCAGGTACCAATGACCGTACCGGTCCAGGATGGCCTCGTTCGAGGCGGTGAGGATCCACTCGAGTTCGACCCAGGCGCCGGTGGTCGGCTCCCGATCGGCCTGGTCAGGTCTTGTGCCGTCGGTCTGCGGGGTGGCGGGGCAGACCTCTTGACAGATGTCACAACCGTAGATCCGATCACCGATCGCGGGCCGCAGCTCCGGCGGGATGGGCTCGGCCGCCTGGACCAGCCAGGCGATGCAGCGTCGGGCGTCGAGCACCCCCGGGCCGATCAGGGCACCGGTGGGGCAGCCGTCGAGGCAGGCCGTGCACGGCCCGCACCGGTCGGCCTGGGACGGCCCCGACGGGGCGAGGGTGGCGTCCGTGGCCACGGCCCCGATGACCACGAAACTGCCGTGATCTGACGTCAACAGGTTGGTGTTCTTACCCCACCAGCCGAGACCGGCCCGCCAGGCCACGTTCCGGTCGACCAGGGCGTTGTCGTCGGCCACGGTGACCGTGCGGTGACCATCGGATCGGAGACGCTCGGCCACCGCGGCCAGGCCGCGATGCAGGCGGTCATAGGCGCGACCGGCGCTGTAGCGGGCCACCCGGGCCGAACCGGGCGTGGGGGGCGACGCCGGGACATCGACCGGATAGGGGGCGAGGCCGACCACCAGGGACCGGACGCCCCGGAACAGGCGGGACGGGTCGGTGGAACGATCCGGGTTCCGGTAGGTGAACTGCATCGAACCGGCCAGTCCGGCCTCCCGGCGCGCCGCCAGGACGCTGCGGGCCGGTTCCAGCACCGAGGCCGACGTGAAGCCCACCGCGCTCAGGCCGGCGGCCGATCCGGCGTCGACCAGCGCCCGCTCCAACGCCCCGGGGCACGCCGTGCCGACCGGTGGGCCACCCTGCGGGGCGACGGACAACTCGACGCTGACCGGGACCGATTCCATCGATACCAGCATGGTCGCCCGCACGGGGAAATCGGTGGCGGTGACCCGATACGCGTCGTGGTGGCCGGGGCCGATCAGCCCGCGTCGGCCAGGAGGACACCGTCGGTCCAGGCGGTGACCAGCCGACCGGCGGCGGGGCGGGCCGGTACCCGGGACCGGTTCCGGGGTCCCCGGTGATCGGGGCCGAACGGCCCGTCGGGAGCGAGAACCGCCGGCACCCCGGCCGCCGGCGGTTCCGGATCGACCAGGCCGGCGGCACGCAGGCGACCGATGGCGGCATCGATCGCCTCGTCGTGCCCGGCTCGGAACGAGGCGGGCGCGACCGCCGCATGACCGTGCGGGACGCGACCCTGACGATTGCCGGCACGACCGGGGCCGTCCTGGGGTGCTGGTTCGTGGTGGTTCCTGTTCATACCGGGAACGTAACGACGGGCTGTGACACTCAAGGTCGGATGGAGGGTCCGCCGATCGGCCCGCCGCGCCGGACACCGGCCGGAGGAGGCGGCCGGGGTGGGACCCAGTGCCCCAGCACCGGCACGGAGCGGCCCGAAGGCACCGGTACGGTTGGGCGGGTGAAAGCACTCGAGTTCCGACGTCAGGAGGCCCGCTACGTGGCCGCGAACCTGTCGTCACGGTTCCGACCGGGTAGCGGCGCCCGCACCGGTCCCCTCCACCTGGTCGACACCGACCCGCCCGACCTTCCGGGGTCCGGCTGGCATCGGGTTCACACCCGGCTGGCCGGCATCTGCGGCTCGGATCTCGCCACGGTCGACGGACACTCGGCCCGCTACTTCGAGCCCTGGGTGTCGTTCCCGTTCGTACCCGGCCATGAGGTGGTGGGTTGCCTCGACGACGGCACCCGGGTGGTGTTGGAACCGGTGCTCGGTCACGCGGCCCGGGGTGGTGAGCCCCCGTTCCCCGGGGCGGCGCCCGGCGACGGGGACGACTACCACCATCTGGTCGACCCTCCCCTCGAACCGGGCATCCAGATCGGCTATTGCGCCTCCACCGGGGGCGGCTGGGCCACCGAGTTCGTCGCCCACGAGTCCCAGCTCCACCCGGTACCGGAACACCTCAGCGATGAGGCGGCGGTGATGATCGAACCGGCCGCCGTCGGGGTCCATGCCGCGCTCAAGGCGAACCCGGCTCCGGGGGCCACCGTCGCCATCATCGGTGCGGGAACCATGGGTCTGCTGACGCTGGCCGCCCTGCGCGCCGTGTACCCGTCGATCACGATCATCGTGGGGGTCAAGTACCCCGAGCAACGGGCCCTGGCCGTCGATCTCGGCGCCGATGAGGTGGTCGAACCCGGTCAGCTCACCCGGGCCGTCCGGCGGGTCACCGGCAGCTACCTGATCGGCGGCGACCTGTCGGGCGGTGCCGACGTGGTGATCGACGCCGTCGGTACCGGAGACACCGTCGATCAGGCGATCGGCACGGCCCGGCCCCGGGGCCGGGTGGTCATGCTCGGCATGCCGGGCCGGGTCTCGGTCGATCTGACCGCCCTGTGGCACCGGGAGACCGAACTCGTCGGCGCCTACACCTACGGCACCGAGACCCTCCCCGACGGGACCGTCACCACCAGCTTCGCCCTGGCCACCGAACTGGCCCGGTCGGCTGACCTCGGCCGGCTCGTCACCGCCACCTACCCGATCGACGCCTACGCGGACGCGATCGCCCACGCCGCCGCGGCCGGGCCACGGGGGGCCGTGAAGGTCTGCTTCGACTTCCGCTGACCAGCGCTCCGGGCCGTCGACCCGCAGCCCGATCGACCTCGCCGCGGGCCACGACTACGCTGAAACCCATGGAACCCCAGGCGATGCTCGACCGCACCGACCAGACCGCCGAGCCGGTGATGCCCGGCGACGCGGTCGGCGACGAAACCCTGATCGAGGACGAACTGTTGGTCGAGGAGGTCTCGATCGACGGGATGTGCGGTGTCTACTGACGATTCCGGACCGGCCTCGTCGGCCGAGGCGGCCACACCGACCGGCGTCGTGTCATCCGGCCGGTGGCGGTTGCACGAACAGGTGGCGCTCCGGCCCGAGCCGTTCGGGGCGCTCGCGTATCACTACGGCAACCGCAAACTGAACTTCGTCCGCTCCCCGGATCTGGTCCGCGTCCTGGAACAGTTGGGCAACCACCCGGACGTGGCCACCGCGCTCGACGAATGTGCCATCGAGCCGGGGCGTCGCCCCACCTTCGTCCGGGCCCTGACCGCCCTGGCGGGCAGCGAGTTCATCGAGCCGGTCCCCGCCTGAGCGCGGCGCCACCCGGCATCCCACCCCTCCCCCCACCCCGGCCCGAATCCGAACGCCGGACTGGAGAAACCCATGGCCACAACGCCCCTGGTCCAGGAGATGAAGCGGGGACTCGACGCCCCGATCTGCCTCACCTGGGAGTTGACGTACGCCTGCAACCTGGCCTGCGTCCACTGCCTGTCGTCATCGGGCCGCCGGGACCCACGGGAACTGACCACCGACGAGGCGGTCGACGTCATCGACACCCTGGCCCGCATGCAGGTGTTCTACGTCAACATCGGTGGAGGTGAGCCGACCCTGCGGCCGGACTTCTTCCACCTCCTCGACTACGCCACCGGGAACGGGGTCGGGGTCAAGTTCTCGACCAACGGATCCCGGATCAACGCCGGGACCGCCGCCCGCCTCGCCGCCACCGCCTACACCGACGTCCAGATCTCGATCGACGGGGCCGATGCCGCCACCAACGACGCGGTGCGGGGCACCGGATCGTTCGCCGTGGCCACCGCAGCCATGGACCGTCTGGCCGACGCCGACTTCGGCGCCTTCAAGATCAGTGTGGTGATGACCCGCCACAATGTCGGCCAGCTCGACGCGCTCGCCGCCCTGGCCGACCGTTACGGGGCTCAGCTGCGGCTCACCCGGCTGCGGCCGTCGGGCCGGGGCGCCGACACCTGGGATCAGCTCCATCTGCTCCCCGAGCACCAGACCCACCTCTACCACTGGCTGCTGGAGCATCCGGACGTGCTCACCGGTGACTCGTTCTTCCACCTCAACGCCCTCGGGGAAGCCAACCTCCCGGGCCTCAACCTGTGTGGTGCCGGTCGGGTGGTCTGCCTGATCGACCCGGTGGGCGACGTCTACGCCTGCCCGTTCGTCCTCCACGACACCTTCAAGGCCGGTTCTGTCCGCGACGACGGCGGGTTCGCCCGGGTGTGGTCGTCGTCCCCGTTGTTCCTGGAGCTCCGGGAGCCCCAGTCGGCGGGGGCGTGCAGCTCGTGCGGCCAGTTCGACGCCTGCCAGGGTGGTTGTATGGCGGCCAAGTTCTTCACCGGTCTGCCCCTCGACGGTCCCGACCCGGAGTGCGTCAGCGGCCACGGCACCGCCGCGTTGGCCGGTCGGACCGGTGGTCCGACCCCGGCACCCACGTCGGACCATTCCAAGCCGTCATCCCGGGCCGGGACGACGATCAGCCCGGTCAGCTTCACCCCCCGACGCCCCGTGGCCGGCGCCTCCCGGGTCTGAACCCACCCCGACCGGGCACGGCCGGACGCGACGGAACGGGCCGACGACAAGGTGATCCTTCCCAGTGGGGAACGAGACCGTCCCCCGTCTGGCAGACTCCGGGCATCAGCGATCCGCGCGCCTCACCGGGGCCCGGGGTCGCCAACGGCCGCCGTCGGAAGGGTCTGGCTCGCCAGCGTCGCCGGGCCAGACCCTTGACGGGGATGCTCCTTCGGCCGTACCGCGGTGCCGGCCCATCGGCATCGACGGTTCACCGGCCGCGCCACAGCCGCCGGCCAAGGCGCTAGCGGCGACGGGCAAGCCCGAGGCCGAAGTCCCGATGGGGATCGGTCCAGAGCTCCACCAGGTCGAGGTCGG
This sequence comes from Acidimicrobiales bacterium, assembly GCA_047971245.1. Taxonomy (GTDB): domain Bacteria; phylum Actinomycetota; class Acidimicrobiia; order Acidimicrobiales; family SZUA-35; genus CADEDH01. Next base: position 35,991 of record JBKDZN010000021.1, on the reverse strand, counting down.
CCTCGTCGAGTTCACGACGGAGCCGCTCCGGGCGGAACTTGGTGGACACCTCCACCCGGATCTCTTCCCCTTCACCGAGGTCGACGTCGAGATCGAGCGCGGCGAGACGGACCCGCTGGGGCACCGCCGACCGCAACCGGATGTCGACCCGCTCCTCCCGCCGATCCCACATCGGGGCGTAGTCGAAGCCGTCGAGGTCGAAGTCGGCCCCGAGTTGGGTGTTGAGCACGGTCAGGACGTTGGTGATGAACCGCTCGGTCAGACCCTCGGGATCGTCGTAGGCGTCAAGGATCCGGGCGATGTTCTTGACCAGGTCGACCCCGAGCAGCAGCCATTCCCCGGGACGCAGCACGTCGGCCAGGGCGCCGAGGAACGCAGCCCGCTCCTCCCGATAGAAGTTCCCGATGGTGCCGCCCAGGAAGGCGACGATGCGGTTCCCGTCGGTGGGCAGGGCGCCCAGGTGCCGGGTGAAGTCGCCGACCACGGCGTGGACCTCGACCCCGGGGTAGCGTCGGGCCAGATCCTCGGCGGCCTGGGTGAGGGTGGCCTGGCTCACATCCACGGGGACGAACGAGTCCAGCCTCCCGGCCCGGGCAAACGCGTCGAGCAGGGTGGTCGTCTTGTCACTGGTGCCCGATCCCAGCTCCACCACCACATCGGCGTCGGTCCGTTCCACGATCTCGTCGGATCGGGCGGCAAGGATGGCCCGTTCGGCCTCGGTCGGGTAGTACTCGGGCAGGCGCGTGATCTGATCGAACAGGTCACTGCCGGTGTCGTCGTAGAGCCACGCCGGTGGCAGCACGATGGGCCGATGGGTGAAGGCCCGTCGGATGTCGTCCCGCAGGGCGGTGCTGGCCCAGTCATCGGGAAGACGCACGTCGACGGTTACGGGCGAGTGGGAGGAGGTCATCTGATGTCCTGGGTTGGCGATCGGTCGGAGGGCAGCCGGTCGGCGGGAGGTGACCGCCGCACACCCCGGGACGGCACGTTGGCTCGGCCCGGCGCGGATGCCTCAGGCGGCGTCGGCGGCGAGCCGGACACCCGTCATCGGCCACCGGCAGTGGGGGTGGAAGAAGTTCCGGTACGTCACCCGCACATGGTCGGCTGGGGTGAGGGCGCACCCACCCCGCAGGACGATGGTGTTGATCATGAATTTGCCGTTGTATTCGCCCAAAGCCCCGCCTGGGGGACGGTAGCCGGGGAACGGCCTGTAGGGCGACCCGGTCCACTCCCAGGTGTCACCGACCAGCTGCCGGAGCCCTCCGGACCGGGTCCCGGCCGACGAGTCCCCGTCGACGGCGGCCGTGTGGGCTCGGGCCGATCCGGCCGGGGCCGGGTGGAACCGGTTGCGGTCCAGGGCCGAGCCGGTGGCGTCGCCCGGGTGCAGCAGCTCGCCGATGTCGGTCAGGGGCCCGCCCGCCCCGATCGGACCCGGCCCGGCGGTCGAGCCCGGTCCACCCCGACCGGACGAGACGGCGGCCGCCTCCCACTCGGCTTCGGTGGGCAGGCGGGCCCCGGCCCAGGTCGCGTAGGCGTCGGCCTCGTAGAACGACACATGACACACCGGCTCGTGCGGATCGACGGGTCGACGGCCGGTCAGAGTGTGAACGGTCCAACCGTCCTCCCCGAATGACCAGTACAGGGGTGCCCGCCAGCCCTCGGCCTGCGCCCGGTACCAGCCGTCGGAGAGCCAGAGTGTCGGCTCGTCGTAGCCGCCGTCAGCCATGAACGCCAACCATTCGCCGCAGGTGACGAGCCGGTCGGCCAGGGCGTGCGGTTGCAGCAGGGCCTGGTGGCGGGGGCTCTCGTTGTCGAAGGCGAAGCCGGCGTCGGCCCGCTCGGCGTCATGGCCGACCTCGACCGTACCCCCGGGTCGGTCGACGAACCCCAGCGGTCCCGGGTCGGTCGCGGGCCGCCACGACCGCTCCACGTAGGCGGGCGCCCACTGGTTGGCGGACAGCAGATGTTTGGCGTCCATCAGCAGCAGTTCCTGGTGTTGCTGCTCATGGTGGATGCCCAGAGTGACCAGGTCGATCAGGTCGGGTTCGTCGCCCCGGTCGACGATGAGGGCCGACATGGCCTCATCGACCCGGTTCCGGTAGTCGGTGACGGAACGCACACCGGGCCGGGTCACCATGCCCCGCTCGGGCCGGGGATGCCGCTCCCCCACCGCCTCGTAGTAGCTGTTGAACAGGTAGCCGTAGCGTTCGTCCACCGGCTCGATCCCGGCCGGGCCGAGCAGGAAGGTCTCGAAGAACCAGGTCGTGTGGGCCCGATGCCATTTGGTGGGGCTGCAGTCGGGCATCGACTGGACCGTCTGGTCCTCCGGTGACAACACCGAGGAGAGGTCCTCGGTGAGCCGTCTGGTGGCGTGGTACCGGTCGACGAGCGGGGCGGACGGGGCCTCGGTGAGCGCGGTCACACCGAGGTCGAACCGGCACCACCCGTGGCGCATTCCCCCGGTTCCGGCCCCGGAGCCAGGATGATGACGGCCAGGGGCGGCAGGAGCAGGTCGAGCGACTGGGGGTGGCCGTGCGCCGGCTGGGCGTCGGTGACCACGGCGGGGCCCGGGGTCTGACCCGAGCCGCCGTATCCGACGTCGTCGGAGTTGGCCAACAGCTCCCAACGGCCGGCCAGCGGCACGCCCACCCGGTAGCCGGGCCGGGGCACCGGGGTGTTGTTCATGACCACCAGGATCGGGGGGTGACCGGGGCGGCGGCCGCCATCAGGATCGGGCACCGGGGAGGTGACCGGTGCCGGACCGAGACGGAGGAAGGCCAGGACGCTCTGATCCCGATCATCCCCCACGACCCAGGCGAAACCGGACGGGTCACGGTCGACCGCCGACAGGCTCGGCTGCTCGGCATACAGCTGGTTGAGCCGCCGGACCCAGCCCTGGACACCGGCGTTGGCCGCCTGGCCGAGCACCGTCCAGCGCAGCTCGGCCTCGTGCTGCCATTCATCGGCCAGGCCCAGCTCGCCGCCCATGAACAGCAGCTTCTTGCCCGGGGCCGTCCACTGGTATCCGAGCAGCAGGCGCAGGTTGGCGAACCGTTGCCAGTCGTCGCCCGGCATCCGGCTCAGCAGGCTCCCTTTGCCGTGAACGACCTCATCGTGGGAAAGGGGCAGGACATAGTGCTCGGCCGCCGCGTAGACGGTGCGGAACGTCACCGTGTCGTGATGCCAGCGACGGTGCACGGGATCCTGGGCGAAGTACCGCAGGGTGTCGTTCATCCAGCCCATGTCCCACTTGAAGCCGAAGCCGAGACCGCCGGTGTCGGTCGGGTTGGTCACCCCGGGCCAGGCGGTGGACTCCTCGGCCACCATCACCACATCGGGGAACCGGGCGTACACCGACCGGTTCAGCTCCTGGAGGAAGGTGATGGCCCCGAGGTTCTCGTTGCCTCCCGACGGGTTGGGGATCCACTCCCCCTCGGCCCGGGAGTAGTCGAGGTAGAGCATGGAGGCGACCGCATCGACCCGGAGACCGTCGGCGTGGAACTCGTCCAACCAGTAGTGGGCCGAGGAGAGCAGGAAGCTGCGCACCTCGGGCCGGTCGTAGTTGAACACATACGAGCGCCAGTCCGGATGGAAGCCCTGGCGCGGGTCGGCGTGCTCGTACAGATGGGTGCCATCGAACATGCCGAGGCCGTGATCGTCGGTCGGAAAGTGTGACGGCACCCAGTCGAGGATCACGCCCACACCGGCCTGGTGGAGCTCGTCGATCATGGCCTTCAGGTCGTCCGGTGATCCGTAGCGGGCGGTGGGAGCGAAGTAGCCGGTGGTCTGGTAGCCCCACGATCCGTAGAACGGATGCTCCATGAGCGGCATGATCTCGACATGGGTGAAACCGAGGTCGACGGCGTAGTCGGCCAGCTGACGCCCGATGGCCCGGTAGCCGCCGGGTTCGTAGCGCCACGAACCGAGGTGGACCTCGTAGATGGAGATGGGGGCGTCGTGGCGGTGCCGAGCACTGCGACCACCCATCCACGCCGCGTCGGCCCAAACATGGCCGCTGGGGGGCTGGAGGACCGAGGCGGTCGCCGGTGGGAGTTCGGCGGCGAAGGCGAACGGGTCGGCCCGGTGTAGTTGCTGGCCGCCGCGCCCGGTCCGGATCGCGTACTTGTAGCGGGCCCCGGGTCGATAGCCCGGGAAGCGGCCACGCCACACCCCCGACGGGTCCGGTTCGAGCCGATCGGATCCCGCCGTCCACCCGTTGCCGTCCGACAGAACCGACACCGCGGTGGCGTTGGGGGCCCAGACGCGAAAGGTTGTGCACTCCTGGTCGTCCTGGTGGGCACCCAACACTTCCCACAAGCGGATATGGGTGCCGGAAGCGAAGAGCCAGGCGTCGTTGGCATCGAAGGGGCGGGCCACCGGCCGAGTATACGATGGGGCAAATGCGAGCCCCCGCTCACGGACGTACCCCCATCCTCAGCATCGTCCTCGCCGGCGGCGAAGGAAAACGGCTGATGCCCCTCACGGCCGACCGGGCCAAGCCGGCGGTCCCCTTCGGCGGCAAGTACCGCTTGATCGATTTCGCCATCTCAAACCTGGTCAACGGTGGGTTCCGCCACATCGTCGTGTTGACCCAGTACAAGAGCCACAGCCTCGACGTTCACATCTCCCTGACCTGGCAGCTCTCCGGCCTGCTCGGCAACTATGTGACCACCGTCCCGGCCCAGATGCGGCAGGGACCACGGTGGTTCACCGGCTCGGCCGACGCCTTGTTCCAGAACATGAACCTGGTCGACGACGAGCAGCCCGAGCACGTAATCGTCTTCGGCGCCGACCACATCTACCGGCTCGATCCCCGCCAGATGCTCAACGCCCACATCGAATCGGGCGCCGGGGTGACCGTGGCCGCCATCCGGCTGCCGGCATCGGAGTCGTTCCAGTTCGGCACGATCGAACGGGCCGCGGACTCGAACCGGATCCTGCAGTTCCACGAGAAGAAGGTTGACGCACCCACCATTCCCGGGGCGTCCGATCAGATCCTGGCCTCGATGGGCAACTACATCTTCGACGCTGCGGTGTTCCGGGAGGTGATGACCGCGGACGCCGACGACGTCAGCTCCGCCCACGACGTCGGCGGCGACATCATCCCCAGGCTGGTGGCGGCCGGAGAGGCCCAGGTGTACGACTACATGGACAATGTCGTGCCCGGTGAGGCGGAGGGGACGAGCCACTACTGGCGGGACGTCGGGACCCTCGACGCCTACTACGACTCCCACATGGACCTGGTCGCCCCAATGCCGGCCTTCAGCCTCTACAACGCCCAGTGGCCGATCTTCACCCGGGGCCTGACCGAACCCCCGGCCAAGATCGGGAACGGCATGGTGTCGAACTCGATCCTGGCCAACGGGGTGATCGTCTCCGGTGCGGACTGCCACCGGTCGGTCCTCTCCACCGACGTCCGGCTCGAGGAGGACGCCTTGGTCGAGGACTCGGTCCTGCTCGACAATGTGACCGTGGGACGGGGGGCCCAGCTCCGGCGCTGCATCGTCGACAAGAACGTCGTGATCCCGCCCGGCTTCCGCATCGGCCACGATGCCGGGGCCGACGGGGAACGGTTCACGGTCTCCGAGTCCGGGGTGGTGGCCATCCGGAAGGGGTTCCGCATCGAAGACCTCGACCCCAAGGACTGACCCCTACCCCCGTTGGGACGGCTCCGCTCCGGGCGCCTTGTCGTCGAACGGGTTGGCGGCGACCGGGGCCAGTTCCTGCTCCATGGGTTCCAGGGACAGCAGCGGCCGCATCCACTGCAGGCGCGGATTGATGTCCACGATGAACGCCTTGGTCACCAGGGTGAGCGGGACGGCCAGGATGGCGCCGAGCGGCCCGATCACGAATGACCAGAACACCAGGGAGAGGAAGGTGAGGGTGGACGACAGCCCCACCGAGCTGCCCACGATCCGGGGCTGGATCAGGGTCTGGATCACGAAGTTCAGCACCGAGTAGACGATCACCACCCAGATCATCCGGTTCAGGTCGTAGGCCAGCAGGGCGACCAGCGCCGGTGGGATCACCCCGACGATGAACCCGACATTGGGGATGTAGTTGGTGACGAACGACAGCACCACCCACACCGACACCAGCGGCACCCCGAGCAGCCACAGGGCGACCCCGTCGGCCACGGCCACCGCGGCCCCGAACACCGTCGAGACCACCAGGTAGGAGCGCGTCTTGGCCACGAACCCGTCGATCCCCGCATTGAGCAGGGGCTGGTCGGCGGCCAGCTCCTTGATCCGGCGCCCCAGCGGTGACGCGTCGGTCGCCATAAAGAACATCACCACCAGAACCAGCACAACGCTCGACGTCAGCCCCATGATGCCCGACAGGGCACTGCCGAGCCGTCCCAGGACGTTCTGTATGTCGATGTTGGCGATGGCCTCGGAGATGGCCCCCTCCCGGACACCGAGGGACTGGAGCCGTTCGCCGACGGACTCCTGCAGGTCCGCCAGCCCCTGGGAGTATTCGGGCTGCCGGAACAGGTCGATGATCTGGTAGCCGCTCCACACCAGGGAGCCGAGCAGGGCGACCAGGATCCCGTAGGCCGAGAACAGGCTGGCCAGCATGGCCGCCCAACCGGGCACCCCCCGCTTGCGGAGCGCACCCTGGATGGGGGTGACGGCGATGATCAGCACGAGCCCCAACGCCAACGGCGCCAACTGCTGGGAGAATCCGCGCAGCCCGGCCACGATCACGACGGCGGCGGCGATGCCGAGCAGGGGCGACTGGAACGGGCTGTACCCCGCGGCAGCCGAGGCCGTGCCCACGGCCCCGGACGACGTATCCGCCCCGGTGGCGGTGGGCGGGGTCGACGCCCCCGCGTCGGGTTCGACACCGCCGGCATGATCAGGACGGGGCGTTTCGGATTCCAACGGGATCTCCAATGGGTCAGGGGCGTCCAACCGAGCGCGCTCGGTTGTACCACAACCGTTGGTGCTCGCCCACAGGAACGGAGGATCTACCGAGTCCGGTCCAGCACGTTCCGGTACAGGGCGGCGTACTCGGCCGCGGGTGCGTCCCAGGACCAGTCGGTGCTCATCCCCCGCCGCACGATGGCCCGGCGTCGGGCCGCGTTCCGCCACGCCGCCACCCCACGGTGCACCACGTCGACCACCCCCGGGCCGTCCACCGAGGTGGCCACGAAACCCGTCCCGTCGCTGGAGTCGTCGGCGTCGGTGACGGTGTCCACCAGACCCCCCACCGCCGTGACCAGGGGGATCGACCCGTAGGCCATGGCCTGCATCTGGGCCAGGCCGCACGGCTCGAAACGGGACGGCATCAGATAGAGGTCGCCGCCGGCGAACAACAGGTGGGCCAGGGCCGGATCGAACCCGTCGACGAACGCGAACTGGTCGGGATACCCGGCCATCAGGGCCCGGCCCTGATCGACGAGATGCTGCTCGCCCGAACCGAGCACGACGAGCCGGACGCGCATCCGCCGCAGATACGGCACCACGGCGAAGGCGAGATCCACCCCCTTCTGGTCGAACAGGCGGGTGACCATGACCATGGTGGGGGTCGCCTTGTCGGGCTCGTCCCACCCGAACCGGTCCAGCAGGACCGCTCGGGCGTCGGCCTTCCCGGCCAGGTTGGTGGTCGTGTAGGTCGCCGGGATCAGGGGATCAGCCGACGGATCCCACACCGCGGTGTCGATCCCGTTGCGGATGCCGTGGAGGTCGGCGCCCCGCCACCGCAGGACGTCGTCGAGGCCCATACCGCCGTCCGGGGTGGTGATCTCCGCCGCGTAGGTGGGGCTCACCGCCACCACCGCATCGGCCGTTCGGATCGCCCCGGCCAGGACGTTCATGGCGTCGCCCCGGGCGTAGTCCCGCCGTAGGCGGGGCAGCTCGTGCAGCCAGCCGGCGTTGGTCCACCCCTGGTGGGCCAGGTTGTGGATCGTCAGTACCGTGGCCAGCTCGGGATCGAGGAACGGTGCTACCAGGCCCGTGTGCCAGTCGTTGAGCTGCACCAGGTCGGGCCGGAGCCAGTTGGCGAGCTGACCGACCGCCACCGAGAAGGCGGCGAACCGGAGGTCGTTGTCGGCGTAGCCGACGCCCGAACCGTCGACGTAGGGGTGGGGCCGGTCCATCCCCGGACCGTTCACCAGGAACACCGGGCCGGCGTCGGGGTGGAGGCCATAGCGAACGGTCGGCGCCTGGGCCCAGACCGGGAACTCCAACCCGGTCACCGGGGCCTGGTCGGTGAGCGACCAGGGCCGATCCCCCAGCCGGTAGTCGGGGACGACGACGTCGACCTCGTGGCCGGCGCGCCGCAGGGCGGACACCAGGCCCCAGGCGGCCTCCCCGAGGCCCCCGGTGCTGACCAGGGGCCGCAGTTCAGCGGTGGCGAAGAGGATGTGCATCGACAACTCCGGTCTGGACTCCGTCAGTGAGCACCGCGACCCCCCAGGGGCCCACGGTCCAGGTGTGGCCTCCCGGCCACGGCGCCGACTCGGCGGTGTCCCCGGCGGTGTCGATCGCCATGACCCAGCGACGCCAGGTGAGTCGGTGGGGCAGGATGAACTCGATCGGCGAGGCCGAATTGTTGCACAGGATCAGGAAGCTGTCGTCGACCGGGGCGGGCGTGATCGAGCTGGGCGTTCCACCGTCGTGGCCGTTCAGGAAGATGCTGATCGCGCCCTCCGCCGGTTGGGCCCAGTCGTCGTCGCTCATCGGTTGACCGTCGGGACGGAACCAGCCAATGTCGACCGCACCGTCCCGGGTCCGTTGCCCGGAGAAGAACCGGCGGCGACGGAACGCCGGGTGGGCCTTCCGGAAGGCGATCAGGTCGTGGGTGAAGGCCAGGCGCGCCGGGTCGGCACCGGCCCAGTCGTACCAGGAGATCTCGTTGTCCTGGCAGTAGGCGTTGTTGTTGCCATGCTGGGTGCGGCCGATCTCGTCACCGCCGCTCAGCATCGGCACCCCCTGGGACAGCAGCAGGATGGCCAGCATCGATGCCGCCCGGCGGCGGCGGTTGTCGAGGACATCGGGTTCGGTGGTCTCGCCCTCCGCCCCGCCGTTCCACGACAGGTTGTGATCGTGGCCGTCCCGGTTCCCTTCCCCGTTGGCCTCGTTGTGCTTGTGCTCGTAGGCGACCAGGTCGGCCAGGGTGAAGCCGTCGTGGGCGGTCACGAAATTGATGCTCGACGACGGTCGCCGCCGCCACGATCCGTACAGGTCGGCGCTGCCGGCGAAGCGGGACGCCAGACGACCGACGGCCCCGGGGTTGCCCCGCCAGTAGTCACGAACGTCGTCGCGGAACTGACCGTTCCACTCCGACCAGGTGGGTGGGAAGTTGCCGATCTGGTAGCCGTCGGGACCCACATCCCACGGCTCGGCGATCAGCTTCACCCGGTTCACCACCGGATCCTGGTGGACGAGATGGAAGAACGCGGACTGCCGATCGACCGAGAAGTACTCACGGGCCAGGGTGGGAGCCAGGTCGAAACGGAACCCGTCGACGTGCATGTCCTGCACCCAGTAGCGGAGGCTGTCCATGACGAGCTGGAGGCTGGCCGCCTCGTCGACGTTGAGGCTGTTGCCCGTCCCGGTCGAATCGATGTACCGGGACGGGTCGTTGGGATCGAGGCGATAGTAGATCGGGTTGTCGAGGCCCCGCAGCGACAGGGTCGGACCCCATTCGGTGCCCTCGGTCGTGTGGTTGTAGACCACGTCGAGCAGCACTTCGAGGCCGGCGTCGTGCAGGCGTTTCACCAGCGCCTTGAACTCCTGGACCTGGCTTCCGGGCACCCGATGGGATGCCGACGCATAGCCGGCGTGGGGGGCGAGGAACCCGAGGGTCGAGTACCCCCAGTAGTTGACCAGGCCGTGCTGGCGGAGGAAACCCTCCGACACGAAGTGGTGGATCGGCATCAGCTCGACCGCGGTGATCCCCAAACCGACCAGGTGCTCGACGACCGCGTCGCACCCCATGCCGGCGTAGGTGCCCCGCAGCTCCGGCGGGACGCCGGGGTGGGTCATGGTCAGGCCCCGGACGTGGGTCTCGTAGATGACCGTGTCGTTCCAGTCGACCTCCGGCGGGTGGTCGTCTCCCCAGTCGTAGCTCCGGTCGATCACCACGGAGCGGTGGACGAAGGGGGCGGAGTCGGCCGGATCGGGCCGACTGGGATCATCCCGGTCGTGACCGAACACCGGCCCGGACCAATCGATATCACCGTCGATGGCCAGGGCGTACGGGTCGACCAGCAGCTTCGCCGGGTTGTACCGGAGGCCCCGGCTCGGTTCCCACGGCCCGTGCGCCCGGTACCCGTAGTGCTGGCCGGGACCGATCCCCGGCAGGTACAGATGGAAGGTGTTGGCGGTGTGCTCCCGCAACTCGACCGCGGTCTCCTCACCGTCGTCGTCGAACAGGCACAGCTCGACCGCCTCGGCGTGGCGGGTGTACACCGCGAAGTTGGTGCCCGCGCCGTCCCACTCCGCCCCGAGGGGCCAGGGGCGACCGGGGTCGGGTACCGGCGACCGGGGGTCCCGGGTCGGGGCCCCGGCCAACCGCGATGGGCGGGACGTGGTGTGGCCGGCCACAGGCGGCCGGGATCCGGCGGGGGTCATGCGTCGAGTATCGGCCCGTAGAACCGCCGGTTGTACTCATCGACCATCCGGCCCGCCGTGACCAGGGGACCCAGGTGGCCGAGCATGGCGGTGACCATGGCCCACCAGGCGTCACCCCGATCCGACACGACCGGCAGCACCCCGTCACCCAGCAACCGGTGCAGCCCACGGGCTTCCAGCCGGTCCCGTTCCTCGTCGTCCAGGTCGTCGGCTCCCACCTCGGTCGGGGCCGCGGCGGCCGCGTCGCCGGCCCCGCCCGTCGGCGTGACCGTGGGAATCTCCCACCCGATGCCGGGCAGGAACCAGTCGGCCCACCAGCCGTCACTGATCGAGCAGTTGAGGCCCCCGTTGAGGGCCGCCTTCTCCCCACTGGTCCCACAGGCCTCGTGGGGCCGGACCGGGTTGTTGAGCCAGACGTCGGTGCCGGCGTAGAGCACCTTGGCGATGCCGATGTCATAGCCGGGTACGAGGACGATCCCCCCGGCGGCCGGGCCGGACGAGCCGGCCGCCGCGATCTCGGCCAGGACCGCCTTGCCCTCGGCGTCGGCCGGATGGGCCTTGCCGGCGAACACGAACTGGGCCCCGGCCGCCAAGGTGGCCTCCAGGCCGTCGGGGTCTCGCAACAGCAGGGCGGCCCGCTTGTAGGTGGCGAACCGTCGGGCGAACCCGATGATCGGCCGGTCCGGGTCGAGCCGGTGCCCGGTGGACGCCTCGACCAACGCCGCCAGGTCACGGCGCCGGCGGGCGCGCAGCGCCGCGAACCGTTCCCGGTCGAGCCCCCTCACTGCGCTCCAGGCGTCCTGGTCGCCATCAGCCCAACCGGTACCCAGGTCGGCGTCGTACAGATCGGCCAGGTCGGGGTCGACCCAGGTGCGGGCGTGAACACCGTTGGTGATGCCCTCGATCCGCTCGGCCGCCGGGAGCGAGGCGAACAGGCGCCGGCTGACCGAGGCGTGCAGCTGGGACACCCCGTTGGCCCGGCCGCACAGGTGGAGGGCCAGGGCCGCGGTGTTGAAGGGGCGGTCGGGTCCGTCGTCGGGGAAGGTGGCCCAGCCGGCCAGGTCGTCCGCGGTGACCCCGATCCGGGGGGCCAGTACCTCCAGTTCGGGGAGCACCATGGCCCGGTCGAACCGGTCGATCCCGGCCGGTACGGGGGTGTGGGTGGTGAACAGGCTCCGGGCCCGGACCCAGGCGGTGGCCTGGTCGAGGTCGTCGCCCACGGCCACCCGTTCGGCCAACAACTCCAGGAGCAGGAAGCAGGCGTGGCCCTCGTTGAGGTGGTAGCCACCCACATCGAGGCCCAGGCCGCGAAGGGCCTGCACCCCACCCAGGCCGAGCACCAGCTCCTGGTTGAGACGATGGCGCCGATCACCGGCGTAGAGCCGGTCGGTGATGCCACGGGCCCAGGCCGGGTTGGACGCCACGTCGGTGTCGAGGAGGACCAGGCGGGTCGAGCCCACCCACAGCTGCCACACCCGGGCCACCACCTCGTGGCCGTCGACCGGGACCGTCACCTCCAGGCCGGTGGCGCGGGCCCCGACCGCCTCCGGATCAACCGGCTCCACCCGTTCGGTCTGCCGACCGTCGACGATGTCCTGGAGGAAGAATCCCTCCCGGTAGAACAGACCCACACCGATCAGACCGAGGGCGTGGTCGGAGGATGCCTTCAGGTGATCCCCGGCCAGGATCCCGAGACCTCCGGAGTACTGGGGCAGCTGGGCGGCGATCCCGAACTCGGGACAGAAATAGGCCATGACCGGCCGGTCCGCCGGGCGTTCCATACCGTCGAGCTCGGCGACGGCCCGGGCGATCTCCGCCGACCGGGCCGCGGCCACCGCGGCGAGATCGTCGGGATGGTCGGCCATCGCCTGATCCAGTTCGATCAGGGGGTGGCGGGTGAACTCGACCCCGGGGATCGAGGCCAGCAGGGTCTCGGTGGGCCGATGCCAGGTCCACCGCAGGTTGGCGGCCAAGCGGCGCAGTCCCACCAGTTCGGGGGGACCGGTGGGTTCGGAGGGGACAGCGGCCGAGGTGGACGACGGGTTCACGGGGCTCCTCAACGGACGGCACGGACACACGGCGACGACGATCAATCGGCAGTGATGGGATCGCCGCCAACGAAAATCGCCCCGAAATCCCAACGGGTTTGAACGAGGCGGGTTCGGACCACCGTTCTAGCAGCGGAGACGTCTGCCCCGGGGCCCGAAGGAGAACGCTCCGTTAACAACCACCTCGGTCCACCACCGTTCCCGCCGCCTCCCCGCCCGGGGTAGCTTCGGGGGTCATGGGTGACGACCGTGATCTCGGACCCCGCACCACGGCGGCGGTCGCCCGGGCGGCCCCCACCGTGCTGCTCGTCCCGCTGGGCTCGACCGAGCAGCACGGACCCCATCTCCCGCTCGACACCGATACCCGGATCGCGGTCGCCTGGGCCGGCGCGGTCGCCGCTCGGCTCCCCGGAGCCGTCACCGCCCCGGCCGTGGCCTACGGATCGGCCGGGGAGCATCAGGCGTTCCCCGGCACCCTGTCGATCGGGCAGGACGCCCTCCGGGCGGTCGTGATCGAACTGGCTCGGTCGGCCGCTCACCTCGTCGACGCCGTCGCCTACCTCTCCGGCCACGCCGGCAACACCGAACCGTTGGCGGCCGCGGTGACCCAGCTGCAGGCCGAGGGCCACCGGGTTGACGCCGTCGTCCCGTCCTGGCCGGCCGACCGGTGGCCCCCCGGCACCATCGACGCCCACGCCGGGCGCACCGAGACGTCCCTGCTGTTGCATCTCGACCCGACCGTGGTGGCCCTCGACCAGGCCGAGCCGGGGGAGACCGCCCCGGTCGGCGAGCTCCTCGGCGCCCTGCGCCGCCACGGGCTGGCCGGGGTCACCCCGAACGGGGTCCTGGGGGACCCGACGGGGGCGTCGGCCGGGGAGGGTCGGCGGTTGTTCGACGACCTGGTGACGCGCACCGTGCGACGGCTCGGGGAGACGATCATGGACCCGAAAGACCTCGCCCGTTTCCAGGGTGTCCCACCGGGTTGCTAGGTTCGGGCTAGCAGTCGAGCGATGACGCGAGATCGCGGTCATCGCACCCTTGCGTCTAAGAGAGACAGTTCTTCCGTAGAGAAACCGCGTCCGAGGGGGTCGCCGTCATGAAGTCACGCGCTGCAGTGATCTGGGGTCACAACGAGGATTGGAAGATCGAAGAGGTCGAACTGGGCGAACCCGGGCCCACCGAGGTGGTGGTCAAGACCGCGTTCGCCGGCCTCTGCCACTCGGACGAACACCTGGTGACCGGCGACATCGATCTCGACAAGGAAGGCCTGGAGCTCCTGGGGGTCGACCACTTCCTGCCCGTCATCGGCGGCCACGAGGGCTCGGGGGTGGTCACCCAGGTCGGATCGGCGGTCACCACCGTGGCCGTGGGCGACCATGTGTCGTGCAGCTTCGTGCCCTCCTGCGGCCGCTGCCACTGGTGCTCCACCGGCCGTCAGAACCTGTGTGATCTCGGCGCGTTCACCCTCGCCGGCGGCATGATCGCCGATGGCAGCTACAAACACCACTCGGCCGACGGCACCGCCCTCAACCGGATGGCCCAGCTGGGCACGTTCTCCGAGCACATGCTGCTCTCCGAGGCCTCGGTCATCAAGGTGGAGGAAGATCTCCCGCTCGACGTGGTCTGCCTCGTTTCCTGCGGCGTGGCCACCGGAGTGGGTTCGGCCCAGAACCGGGCCGCGGTCCGCGGTGGCGACACCGTTGTCGTGGTCGGTATCGGCGGGATCGGGGCCAACGCCCTGCAGGGTGCCCGCATGTCGGGGGCGGCCAACGTCATCGCCGTCGACACCAACCCGGACAAGAAGGAGAAGGCCCAGCTGTTCGGGGCCACCCACTTCTTCACCGACCTGGACTCGGCGGTCCTGGCCGTGATGGAGATGACGGCCGGGGTCATGGCCGACGCCGCCATCCTGACCCCGGGGGTGATGACCGGCGACCTGATCGAACCAGCCATGGGGATCGTGTCCAAGGACGGCACGGTGGTGGTCACCGCGGTGGCCCCCATGGACCAGCGCGACGTCAGCCTCGACCTGTTCGGCCTGGCCATGTACAACAAGCAGATCAAGGGCTCGATCTTCGGTTCGGGCAGCCCGCGCTCGGAGATCCCCCGCCTGCTCGGTGAGTACCGCCGGGGCGCGCTCCTGCTCGACGAGCTCATCACCGAGCGGTACTCCCTCGACGACATCAACAAGGGCTACCAGGACATGCGCGACGGCAAGAACATCCGTGGTGTGATCGCCTTTGACTGACGGCACCGTTCCGTTCGGACCGGAGACCCTGGAGCGTCTCCGGTCCGAGGTCGTGGGCCGGTCCCGGGAGGCCGAGCTGGTGGTGGCGGCCCTCATGGCCGGCCGTCACCTCCTGCTCGAGGGGCCCCCGGGCACCGGCAAGTCCACCCTGCTGCGGGCGGTGGCCCGCAGCCGCGACCAGGATTTCGAGCTGGTCGAGGGCAACGCCGAGCTGACCCCGGCCCGCCTGGTCGGCCATTTCGACCCGGCCCAGGTCCTCGAGGCCGGCTACACCCCCGAGGTGTGGGTGGACGGGCCGTTGTCGCGCGCCTTGCGGGACGGGTCGCTGCTCTACCTGGAGGAGATCAACCGGATCCCGGAGGAGACCCTCAACCTGCTGGTCACCGTCATGTCCGAGGGCGAGCTCACCATCCCCCGGTTGGGTCGGATCGAAGCCGACCCGTCGTTCCGGATGGTGGCGGCCATGAACCCGTTCGACGCCGTGGGCACGGCTCGCATATCGGCCGCCATCTACGATCGGGTGTGCCGGGTGGCCATGGACTACCAGTCGGCCGACGACGAGGGCGCCATCGCCCGCCGCCACGGCCCGTCCGATCCCGAGCTCGACCGTGACGGCTACACCGATCTCGTGATCACCCTGGTGCGGGAAACCCGCTCCCACCCCGAGGTCCGGGTCGGATCATCGGTTCGGGGGGCCGTCGACCTGCTTCACCTGGCCGACCGGCTCGGTACCCTCCGGGGCCTCCCGGCCACCGATCCGACGGTCGGCCTCGATGCCGCCCTCACCGCCCTGTCGGGACGGATCCGGGTGCACGAATCATCCCGATCCTCCCCGGAGGAGATCATCACCGAACTCTGGCAGCGGATCATGCAGCCCCGCCCCGAAGCCGACCACGACGGCGCCGGCGATCCGCCCGACGACTGGTCCGACCAGGGAAAATCCCGGGCCCGCAGGGCGGGGCCAGTGACGACGAACGGATCCTGACCGGCGACGAGGCCGAGCAACAGTTGGCCGAGGAACGGCGGCGCACCGTGGCCCGCCGCGACCTCTCGCGCGACGACCATTTCGCGGACATCTCCCCCCAGCTCGGTCAACTCGACGAGGACGCGTTCGACGACTACCTCGATGACGACCCCGACCAGGCCCTCGAACTGATGGCCAGCATGGCCCAGGCCACCGATGGGAGCCTGGCCATGCTGGCCCGGCGCCTGGCCGGCCGCCTCATCCTCGACCTGGCCCGTACCGGACGGGCCCGGTCCCCCGGCATCGGTCGCCTCGCCTCGGTACCCGCCGGCCGGTCCGACGGGGACATCGACCTCGACGCCAGTCTCGATGCGCTGACGGCGGCCAGGGCCGAACACCGCCCGCCCGATCTCGACCAGCTCAAGGTGTCGGCGTGGCGGCGACCGGGCACGTCGATCTGCCTCCTGGTCGACCGATCCGGTTCAATGGACGGGCAACGCTTGGCCTCGGCCGCCGTGGCCGCCGCCGTGTGCGCCTGGCGGGCCCCGGTCCGGTTCGCGGTCCTGGCCTTCTCCGATCGGGTGGTGGCCATCCGGGAGCTCAACGACACGAAACCGGCCGAACAGGTGGTAGCCGAGGTGTTGGCTCTCCGCGGCCATGGGACCACCGACGTCGGCCTGGCCCTCCGAGCGGCGCAACGGCAGTTCGACGCGGCCCCTCCCGGGCGGCACCTGACCGTCCTGCTGTCCGACGCCGAGGTGACCGTGGGCGGCGATCCGGTCCCCTCGGCCCGGGCCCTCGACGAGTTGACCCTGATCGCCCCGGCCGACGACCCGTCGCACGCCCGGACCCTGGCCGGCGCGGTTGGTGCCCGTATCGCCGAGGTCACCGGACCGTTGTCGGTGCTCGACGCGTTGCGCCAGGTGGTCGGTTGAGGTGTCCGGACCGGTGACGACCCCCGGGTCGGGCCGGACCACCGCCACCCCGGCCCGGGCCCCCCTCCCGGAAGGCACCGTGCTCCGGGCCGACCCGCGTCTCCGGCGGCGTGAGCAGGGTCGGCTCCTCATCGGCGGGTCACCCCGGCGGATGATCCGCCTCAGCGCGGTGGGGGCGGGGCTGGTCGGCCGCTGGCTGGCCGGGGAACCACTCACCGCCGCTTCGGGGGCCACCTCACCGGCGGTCACCGCACTGGCCCGCCGCCTGATCGACGCCGGCATGGTGCATCCGAGCCCGGCCGCGAGGATCGGCCGCGACGATCGGGCCGGCGACGCCGGCCCGTCCTCGATGCCGACCGTGGTGATCCCGGTGCGTGACGACGCGCCGGGATTGCTGGCCACCGCCACCGGGCTCGACGGCCTCACCGTGGTGGCAGTGGACGACGGGTCGAGCCCGCCCCTCCCCCGGACCGAACCCACCGATCCCGACCTCAGCGTCCGCATCGTCCGCCGGCCCCGGTCCGGAGGCCCGGGCCGGGCCCGCCAGACCGGCCTCGACCTGGTGACCACCGATCTCGTCTGCTTCATCGACGCCGGGGTAAGGATCGACAGCGCAGCCGTTGCCCGCCTGGTCGCCTGGTTCGCCGACCCCGAGGTGGTCGCGGTTGCCCCCCGGGTGGTGAGCATCCCCTCCCCGGAGCGGGGTTCGGCGGGATGGGCCGGGGTGATCGCCCGGTTCGAGGACGACCGTTCCCCCCTCGACATGGGGCCCCACCCGTCGCCGGTGGGCCCGGGCCGGACCATTGCCTACGTACCCACCGCCTGCCTGATGGTGCGGACCGCGGCGGTTCGGGCCGCCGGTGGGTTCGATCCGGGGCTCCGGTACGGGGAGGACGTCGATCTGGTCTGGCGGCTCGGTGAGCTGGGATCGATCCGCTACGACCCGTCGGTGGTGGCCCGGCACCCGGCCCGGGGATCCCTGGGCCAGGTCGCCGGGCAGCGGTTCGGGTACGGTTCGGCGGCTGCCCCCCTGGCCCGGCGTCATCCCGGCCGACTCGCCCCGGTGCGCCTGTCCGCCGGCACCGCCGCCACGCTCGCCTTGGCGACCAGGGCTCCGCTGATGCCCGTGGCCGCCGCCGTCGTCCTGGCCCGCGGCCTACGGGTTCGCCGCAAGCTCGCAGCCGTGACACCCGATCCGGGTGCGGAGGCGGCCCGGTTGGTGGCCACCGGCACCGCCCAGGCGGCCCGGTCGGTGGCTGACGTGGCGGTGCGGGCGTGGTGGCCGATCACGGCCGCCGCGCTCGCCTGCCCACCCACCCGATCGACCGCCCTGGTTCTCGTCGCCGCCTCGTGGGGACGTCGGGTCCTGACCCGGGCAGTCACCGGCCGGGGGCTGGACGGCCGCGACCCGCGCCGGGCCGTGGTTGCCGCGGTCGATGATCTGGCCTACGGGGCCGGAGTCTGGGTGGGCGCGTTCCGGTGCCGGTCGATCAACGCGATCGCGCCCGATCTGAACGTGTCCGACCGGGATCCGTCGACCCAGTAATTTCTCGAGGGGTTACTGGGCGATGAACAGATCGAGCAGCTGACCATTGTTGAGCACGGTGGCCCCGCGACTCACCGCGGTCTGGCCGAGATCGCCGTCGTCGGTGACGATGGCGATCGGCCACTGCTCGGGATACGCATCGATCAGCTCGTCGAGGGCAGCCGCCGGCTCCGTCGGCGGGGTGCTCAGCCGAATCCGGACCGATTCCGAGGCGGGAAGGCCGTCCTCGTCACCAATACGACCGTCGAACACCACGTCGGGGGCGACCCCGGTGCTGTCGGCCAGCTCGCCCAGGTAGGACACCAGGGCATCCCGCTGCTGGGCCACCGGCAGGCTCGGCCAACCGAGCTTGGCCACCGAATCACCGTCGACCAGCAGGACCACATCCGGTGACGACACCACATGGCGGGCCAGTTCGACCTCGTCGTTGTGCAGGTCGGCGGGGATGTCGATCTGGCGGCGGGCGGGACGGGGGTCACCGGCCAGATCGGCGGCGGCATCCAGATCGCTGAACACGCTGGGGGGCGCGTTCCGGGCGGCCCGACGACTCGGGGTGTCGTAGGGATCGTCGACGGGCGTCTCCACCGGCGCATCAGCGAAACCCGGCTGGGGGATGGACGACGGATCGAAGTCGGTGACGGTCTGCGAGATGAGATCGCCGATGGCGTCGAGATCCAGGTCGTTGGACTCATCGTCGGCGTCGGTTCCGGCGGCGAGGGCCTGCGAGAGCTCCGAGGAGATGTCGTCGATCTCGGCGTCGCTGATGTTGTCGGTGTCGTCGACCGGGCCGGCCTCGACCCCTGCGGCCGGTACCGGCTCGGCGTTGCCGTCGGCCTCGTCACCGCGCGACCGGCCCAGCGACCCGAAGTTCCAGCGCTTGGCGGCACGGCCCGTGGCGTGACCGTCCTCGCTGCGGGACCGTCCGGCCGCGACGTCGGCGGCCGGATCGGTCAGCCGACCGGGGGCGACACGGTCACGACCGGTGTCGGCCGGCGGGGTTTCGATCACCTCCGCCGAGGTCATCCCGGCCAACGCTCCGGCCCCCGCGGCCAGCGGGCTCTCGTCGACCTCGCCGTCGGCGTCGTCGTCGATGTCGGCCGGCGGGGGACCCGATGCCGACGGCGCCGTGGCGCCCACCGACTCGAGCGGCTCGACCGTGTCATCGGTGCTGCCGGCCTGAGGGCCCTCGACCGGGGCCGCGCTGTCGCTCCCCCCGGCATCGGAGGCGCCGCCATCAGCGTCACCGTCGGTTTCGGCGGCCGCATCGGCCGCAACGCTCGTCTCCGCCGTCGGCTCGCGACCAGCGGATCCACCGTCATCGGCCCGGCTCGACGGGTCGGCGACGAGGTTGTCGCCGACCGCCTTGCCGCGGATGATCGAGTCGCCCGACCGATCAGCCCCGCTCGTGTCGTCCTCGGCGGCGTCGTCCCGGGCCCGGTCGTCCTTGGCCGACGCGCCCTCGGCCTTGGCCGCATCGGCCAGGGTGGCCGCGATCTCGGCGTCCATGGCCTCGGGATCGGCCAGATCGGCGTACGGCTTGGCCCCGTTGCCGGCCCCGGTATCGGCCCGGCCGTTGGTGTTGGTCAGGGGTACCGGTCCGGTGCTGGAGCTGTCTCCTGCGGGCGTTTCCGCCGCCGGTGCCTCCTCCGGGGTGCTCAGCAGGTCGGTTCCCAGATCTCGCCTGACCTGGTCGGCCGCGGTCTTGTTGGCGGCGTCGAAGGCGGTCATGGCCTCGATCAGGCGGTCCTCGGCGGTGCGGAGGTCTCGCTCGAAACGGTTGCGCTCGTTCTCCACCACCGCCAGACGGTGGGCCAGCTCCGAAAGGGCGTGGCCCTGACTCTCGGCCGTCTCCACCCGTAGCCGGTCGCTCTCGACCAGTTGGGCCTGGATACCCGAGTTCTCTTCGGTCAGCTGAGCCACCTGTTGCTGCAGCCGGTCACGCTCGGCCTCCAGCTCGGCGGTTCGGGTCGACAGGGTGGTGTGGGTGGCCGACAGGTCATCGCGTTCGACGGTGGTGGACTCGAGCAACGACTTCGTCTCGCTCAGCTCGGTGATGAGCTGATCACGGCGCAACGCCAGTTCCCCGATCTGGCTGTCCCGCTCGGTCACGTCGGCCCGGGCGGTGTCGGCCCGGGTCGTGGTGGTGTCGAGCTCCTGGGTGAGCTGCTTCACCTTGGCGTCGAGGGTGCTCTGCGATTCCTGGAGGGTGGCGGACCGCACCCGGAGCTGGTCCCGTTCCCCACGGACCGACTTGAGCTCGGCCCGGTCGCGGTCGCTCTGGGAGCGGACTGCGGCGAGATCGCTGAGGGCTTCGGTGAGCGACCCGTGCAGTTCGTCCACCTGGCTCGACAGGTCGTTGCGCTGGTTGCGAACCGTCGCCAACTCGGCCGCGGTGTTCTCGGCGTCGGCCTTGACCGCGTTGATCTGGGTCCGGGTGGTCTCCAGCATCGCCTCGGTGTCGGCCAGCCGGGAGGCAAGATCGATCTTCTCCTCGGTGAGGGCGTCGACCAGGGCCTGAGCCTCGGCCGCCTGGGCCTCCACCTCGGTCTTGCGCTGGCGGAGATCGGCGACCTCGGCCTCCAGGGTGGCAACCTGATCGGCCAGCCCGGCCTTCTCCGAGCGGAGCTTGTCACCCTCGGTGCGGGTGGCGGTGAAGGTGGCCTCCAGCGCCTGGTAACGGTGGGCGTGGTCGTCGTTAGCCCGCCCGATCTCCGCTCGCAGCTCCTCCTGGGCGGACTGGGCCGCCTTGAGCTGCTTGGTCAGATCGTCACCGCGGGTCTCGGCCTCACTCCGCGCCGTCTCGGCCCGGCTGAGGGCCTCCTGCACCTCGACCAGGCGGGCGTCGACCTCGGCGTGCTCCTGCTCGACCTCGATGCGCAGTTGGCGCGAACGGCCCAGCTCCTTCTCCAGGTCGAGCTGGCGGGTCAGGGCTTCGGAGTGTTGACGGACCGCGTGGTCGCGTTCGCTCTGGGCCCGTTCGATATCGGCGTGGGCCACCTCGAGGGCGGCCTGCAGCTTGACCAGATCGTCGTCGGCCAGGCCGGCCGAGAACGACGAGGTCTGGGGCCGATCGAGCTCGGAGGGCGGTCGGGCCGACGACGACACCGACTTGCGTTCGTTCGACAGGCGCTCCACCAGGCCCCGCAGGCTCGACAGCTCGTCCTCGATGGCGTCTGCCTCACCCCGGCCACCCTCGGTGCCGGCGGCCTCGTTGTCGGTCCAGAACCGGTCACCGCTGCCGTTGCTCGAACCGTTGGTGCCACCACCGACCTCGGAGGCGCCGGTGCCGAACGCAGGGACTGCGGTCACCACGTCACCGGTGTCGGAACGATGGTCTGACTGGCCGTTGCTGCTGTTCACGATCTCCTCGAATTCCGCCGCCCAGCCGATCGGCCGGTGTAGCCACAGGTATCCGGCGCGGCCGATATCGGCCTCGTCCGCCGCTTCCGCGACCCGTCGACGGAACGCCGGGTCTTCTTCGATGGCCTCCTGGGCCACGGTCAACGCTCGGCTCGGCAGCTCCGACACGTACAGGAACGAACGCATCGTGGCCGGCGGCTCGACCGAAGGCGTCGCCTCCAAGCCGGAGCGCGCCACGGCGTAAGACAGTTCGCATGCCGATCTCAGCAGCGTTTCTGATCCCATTGCTCCGCAGCTCCTCGTGACCCGGACGGCCGGATCGCCGTCAGCGGGTGATCCGACCCATACCTCTCCTCATCGACCGATCGAGGACGATTTTCAGTACAGAGCGTCGCCACCATCGTCGTCATCGCAGAGCTGCGTTTCGGGATGCCAGACGGGGAGCAGGTACCGACGTAGCCACCCAACCGTCCCCGCATCGCTCACGTGTCTCCGCCATGGGTGAACAGGCTATAGGGCCCCGTTCCCAACCCGAAAGGTGATCGCAACAATCGGGCGTTCCTCCACGTCGACGCAGACGGGCCCGGCCGAAAAAGATCATGTCAAGGGACTCGCGGCCACGAGATCCTCCAGTTTCGCCGCCGCCCTCCCGTCGTCGATGACGGCGCTCGCCGCGCTCACCCCGGCGCCCAGGTCATCCACCAGGCCGGCCACCACCAGGCCGGCCGCGGCGTTGATCACCACCACGTCGCGCCGGGGACCGCGCTCGGTGCCATCCAGGATCCGGCCGAAGATGGCTGCGTTGTCACGGGCCGAACCCCCGGCGAGGGCCTCCAGGGAGTCGGCCACGGCCAGTCCCAGCTCGGCCGGGTCGACCTCGGATCGCGAGATGCGGTCCGGAGTGACCTGGTAGATGACCGACGGTCCGGTGACGCCGATCTCGTCGATCCCGTCGGCCCCGGCCACCACCCAGGCCAGTTCGGCGTCGAGATTCTGCAGTACCGCGGCCATCTTGGCCGCCTGCTGGTCGGTGGCCACCCCGACGACCTGCCGGGTGACCCGTCCCGGGTGGGCCAGGGGACCGAGCACGTTGAACACCGTGGGAATGCCGAGTTCGGCCCGGACCGGACCGGCGTGACGCATCGCCGGGTGGAAGACCCTGGCGTAGGCGAAACCCACCCCGATCTTGTCGAGCTGCACCGCCAGCTCCGGGCCGGGCAGTTCCGCCCGGACGCCAAGGGCCTCGAGAAAATCGAACGACCCCGACGTGGAGGACGCCCGGCGATTGCCGTGCTTGCAGACCACGGCCCCGGCCGCCGCGGCCACGATCGACGCCATGGTCGACACATTGAGCGCGTGGGACCGCCGGTGGGCGGAACCGCCGGTGCCGACGATGTCGATGGCGCCGAGCGGCACGGTGAGGGCTTCGGCAGCGTCGAGCATGGCGACCACCAGGCCGGTCATCTCCTCGACCGTCTCGCCCTTGATCCGCAGCCCCACGATCAGGCCCGCGATCTGTGCCGCGGTGGCGTTGCCGTCGAGGATGGCCGTCATCGCCGCGGCCGCCTCGTCGCGGCTGAGATCGCCACCGCCGGCCACGGTGGCCAGGAGATCCGGCCACGAGACCCCGGACCGATCGGCCTCACCGTCGGGTGGGGCCAATCGGGCATCGGCCGCCGCGGCCGGGGTCGAACTGTTCGGGGGCAAGGGCTCCTGCGCCATGTGGGTCTCCGGGACGAGTGCGCCGAGTGCGTCCGAACTCACCCTAGGGCGGGAGGCGGCACCATGGCAGCGAAATCGGGTTCGGCGGGGGCGACGGCGGCCATTGTTCACGCTCCGGTCACGACTCCTCCCTCGGGGCGCGGGCGCCACCGGTGAAACCGGGACCGGATACGCTCGGGGACCTGGGCGAGTCGACCGGGTGACCGCGGCGCCGCATCGACGGCGTCGAGGAAGGTCGGGGCTCCACAGGTCAGAGTGCTGGCTAACGGCCAGTCGGGGCGACCCGCAGGACAGTGCCACAGAGAACAGACCGCCGATGGGCCGGGCGACCGGCCACAGGTGAGGGTGAAACGGTGCGGTAAGAGCGCACCAGCGGTCGGGGTGACCCGGCCGGCTCGGTAAACCCCACTCGGAGCAAGGTCAGACGGGGCGACGGGTAGGCCGCCTCCCACCCTCGGGTGGGTAACCCCCGGGTGGACCGCACAGATGGATGGTCACCGACCGGGACGCCGGCAACGGACCCGGGAACAGAACCCCGCCTACAGGTCGACTCGCCCAGACCCGCCCCATACCGGGGATCCATCACCCGAGCGGGTGTCATCACCCATTCGGGTGAAGGTCGACAGGCATCTACAGTCGGCTCCCAGGGCCGCTGTAGGGCGACGGCTACTGGCGTTCCGGGATCCGCCGCCCCGGGCGCATGGGGAACCAACCATGAGTGCGGTTGATCAGCACGACACCGTTCATCACGACACCGTCCGGCACGACAGCGTCCGGCACGACAGCGTCCGGCACGATGACATACCGCAGGATGCCGTCCATCAGGTCCAGCAGTTACTCAACGATCTGGGGCAGGTCCTCCAACGACCACCTCACCAACGGGCCCACTTCGCGTCCCGGACGCTGACCCGCCACCAACGGATCGATGCCTGCCACCTGACCTCCTACCAGCTCGAGGTCCAGGAGATCGTCCGGGCCGCGCTGGTGGCCCTCGCCACCGGCGAGCCAATCCGGGCCACCAGCATCCACCAGTGGGCGGTGTCGGTGGTCGAATCCCATACCGCCGGTGCCCACGACCGGACGACCCGGTCCGAAGGGGACCCCCCGGTGCCGGTTACCGGCCCCGACGACCGGCACGACCACGATGTCCCGGCGGATCGGGCCGAGTCCCCCACCCCGGATGCATCGCCGGGCCACCCCAGGGTCGCCACCGCCGATGGCTACTCGGGCGCCGGTGCCGATCCGACGGCGCCCCGGCCGGCCGTGGAACGTCCCCCCGCTCCGGACCGCCCGTCGCGGACCTCGGCCGCCACCACCCCACGACCGGCGGTTCCGGTGTGCGGCCCGCCGGCCTACGAGTTCCTGCGGGCGACGACCGGTCGGTCGGCCCGCGGCACCGTCCCCCCGGAACAGTGGGAGCCACCGGCCGAGCACACTCCTAGGCCGCCGACGGTGTTCGCCCCCACGGGCACGACCCCGCCCGAACGGAGCGGGACCGACCGGCCCGCCGACGACGGCACCGACCTCGACGACCTCACCCACGTCGACGACCTCACCATCCCGGCCGGCCCGGAACGCCGGGGGCGGACCTCGGGCCGCCGGACCCATTCCGTCCTCTGGACCGTGCTGGGCGGTCTGCTCGCCATGGTGGCGGGAGCCACCGCGGTGGCCGTCATCGACAGCACCCTGAACCGGGCCGGCACGCCACCGGCGATCACCGACGCCGATCCGGCCGGGCCGTCCACCACGCTGGTGCCGAATCCGGACGGGACCGTCACCGGTAATGCGGGCTGCGGCGGCACCACCTGCTGACCCGTACGTCGTCGCCGGTTCCGTCGACCGACCACCCTTCGACGAAGCCTTTACTCCGTCGCGCCGCGAACCGAACGCGGCACTCTTTGGCCATTCGGCCGCCTACATCATGACGATGATTTGATTGGGGCTCATTCCCTATTATCACAGTTGAGAACCTGAAATAACGTCACCCGAACAACGGACACATCACGGGCGACAACCGGATGGGCTTCAACGGCACGGCCCCGCGTCAGCGGGTCGACAACGCTGCCGTTTCTCGACCGGTCAGCGCCACGCCATTTGCCGCGTGGTCGCCACTTCGGCGCGCCCGATCAGAAACCAGCGCTCAATCCCGGGACAGGGGGCCATCGCATGACATCCGCCGCGCAACGCCGAAGCAGCACACCGCCGGGGGGCTACCAGGCATGGGACGGTCTCTACTACCGATGGCCCCCACCGAGCGGTTGGCACCAGGCCCAGGACGGGCGGTGGTGGCCGGAGGGCCGGGGGCCCATCGTGCCGGCGGCGCCATCGATCGCGGAGACCGGCACCGACCGACCCGCCGTCGTGTTCGGCCTCGATCGTGACGAAGCCGGCGAGCGGGCCAGCCGTCAAGACGATCCTCCGTCGACCGGCACCCCATCCTCGACCGGCACCCCATCCTCGACCGACACCGCGTCCTCGACCGACACCGCGTCCTCGGCCAACACCGCGTCCTCCACCGACACCGCGTCCTCCACCGACACCGCCTCCCCGCCGATCCTCGGCCAGGACAACGACCAGGGCGCCGAGCTCGACACCGAGGAGCTTCCGAGCGTCATCACCGTGCATCCGACCGGTACCAGCCGGCGGAGCCGCATCCTGGGCTTGCCGGCACGCAGCCGCCATCTGCCTCCCGGCCTGATCGACCTCACCACCGGCGCCGCACCGGCAGGCGACGGGGCGACCGGATCGACACCACCCTCGACGCCTGATCAGCCCCAACCCGCCGTGGTGCCGGGTGCGGCGTCCGACCTCGCCCTCAGCCGGGAGCTGGCGTCCGGCGAATACGGCCCGCCCGCCCCCCTCCCCGGCTCCGCCTCCGGCCACGATCGGCGCCCCTGGTATCAGAAGAAGCGCTGGTGGATCCCGGCGGCGATCGTCCTGTTCCTGGTCATCGGGATGTTCTCCGATGACACCGAACCTGCTGATCCGGGCTCGGACGAAGCCACCGAGGAGTCGGCTCGAGCGGCCCGACCTTCCGCCGTATGGTCGGAGATCGGCGGCTGGTAACGATCCGGATGGCCAGGCCGGGTGCGTTGACTCATATCGACGGGGTCCGACCTCCGATCTATGGTCGCAGGTCGGCGTCCGAAGGTTGGGAGCACCACGAAAACGGGCTGGTGCAGACGCCGCGGAAAGGGTAAGACATCGGTGGCTGAACCCCACGTCGTCCAGCGTCTCCACGCCCTGGTCGACGATCTCGGGCGGGTGCTCGAACTCCCACCGGGTGAGCAGATCCGAGCCGCGAGCCAGGTGTTGGGAGCCCATCCCCGGATCCGATCGAGCCGGCTCACCCCGCGCCAGCTCGAGGTGCAGGACATGAGCCGGATGATCCTGATCGCCCTGGCCGCCGGTGAGCCGATCCGTTCCGGTCGTGCCCGTCGGTGGGTGTTCGACCTGATCAGTTCGACACCCGGCCTGGCCCACCCCGGATCCGACCCCTTCCCGCCGCCCACCTCGACCGCCCGGGCCGAACCGGGTCGTGGGATCACCCCGTCGTCGCCACCGAGATCGGGACCGGTGTCGACCTGGGCGTCCCCGGCACCGGGTCTTCCCCGGCGGTCGAGGTTGTGGCTGGTCAGTGGTGGTCTGATGCTCGTCGTGCTCGCCACCGGTTGGGCGGCGAGCGGGTTCCGCGGGCTCGGGGAGCGAACCGAGGATCAGCACAACGATCCGGCCGACGAACCGGGATGGCGAACAGCGGCCACGTCCGAAGCGGCACCGTCATCGACCACGGGTGGGGGGGCGAGCGCCGGGGTGGCGCCACCGCCGACCCTGCCCCCATCGACCGACCGGGTGACGGCGGCCCCCTCATCCGCCATCCCGCGAACCCGGCGACCGGTGACGAACACCCGATCACCGGCGAAACCGGCGCCGTCCTCGACCGCACTCCGGGCCGAGCCCGCATCGCCCGGCACCAGCACCAGCACAACGTCCCCACCCCCCACGGGCCCGGACGCCGCCCCGGCCGACTCCGTCCCCCCGGCTCCCACCTCGGCCCCGACCGGCGGGGAACCGGCGACGACCGCGACGGCCCCGACCGGCATCCCCCTGATGAGCTCCGCTCCTCCAACGGATCCGCTGGTCGTGGACGATCCCGCCGACCCCGGCGCCTGCCATCAGAACTACTCCGGATGTGTGCCGGTGGCGTCCGACGTCGACTGTGCCGGTCGCGGCGGCGACGGCCCGGCCTTCGTCACCGGGCCGGTCACCGTGCACGGTGAGGACGTGTACGGGCTGGATGGTGACGGCGACGGGGTGGCCTGCGAACCCCGGTGACCCCGCCGCACCGGCCAGTCGCGACACTGATCGGATCGACCGACCACCGCCGGTTTGCGCCCGGCACCTCCAGCCCCGATGCTTCGATCATGGACGAAGCAGTAGTCGACCCGTTCTCCGATGAGGCCCCACCGGAGACCGACACGGTCCGACCGGGGGAAGAGCTCGACTGGGCCCGGATCGAGGCGTATCTGCGGGAACACCTCCCACCCGACCTCACCGGGGGCGAGTTCCGGGTGGCCCAGTTCCCGAACGGATCGGCCAACCTCACCTATCTCATCGCGTTCGGCGACACCGAGCTGGTGTTGCGCCGGCCCCCCTTCGGCACCATCGCGCCCGGTGCCCACGACATGAAGCGTGAGTACAAGGTGCTGTCACGGCTGTGGCGCCAGTTCGCCATGGCCCCCCGGGCCTACGCGTTCTGCGACGATCCGGAAATCGCCGGCGCCGACTTCTTCGTGATGGAGCGCCGGGTGGGCGAAGTGATCCGGGGCGTGATCCCTCCGTCGATGCGGAGCCACGACCGGGTGGGTCATCGGGTGGGCCTTGCCCTGGTCGACGCCATGGCCGAGTTCCACCTGCTCGACCCCGAGACGGTCGGCCTGAGCGATCTGGGTCGGCCCGACGGATTCATGGCGCGCCAGGTCGGTGGCTGGAAGAAGCGGTGGGACCTGGTGGCCGACCCGGCCTGGGACGACCGCATGTCGATGGTGCATGGTCGGCTGGAGGCGACGATCCCCGAAGCCCAGCGGGTGTCACTCGTCCACAACGACCTGAAGCTCGACAACTGCATGTTCGATCCCGCCGATCCGGATCACGTCATTGCCTTCTTCGACTGGGACATGACGACGCTGGGTGATCCGATGGCCGACTTCGGGACCCTGCTCAACTACTGGCCCGACCCCTCCGACCGCGACGAGGAACGCCGGATGAGCCATGACGGCATGGATCGGATGGGTCTCCCCACCCGGGCCGAGATCACCCGGCGGTACGGCGAACGGACGGGTCTCGACATCAGCCAGGCCAGCTGGTACGACGCGTTCGCCCAGTGGAAGACCGCGGTGGTCATCCAGCAACTCCACCATCGGTGGCGGCAGGGCAACTCGTCGAACGAGCGCCACGCCACCATCAACGAACGGCTGCCGGCATTGGTCGGCTCGGCCGAGCGACTGCTCGGATAGGCCGGGCGTCGGTCCGGCTCCCCCGCCAAGAGCTGCTCGACATGGTCGGCCAGGCCGGCGGTGGTGACCCAGGCGTCGGCCCACGCCCGCCCCTGCTTGCCCAGGGTCCGGCGCAGCTCCCGGTCGGTGGCCAACCGTCGGGCATCGGCGAGAAAGACGGCCGTGTCCTCCGACGCCAGCCCGGCGCGGGCGAACCGGACGATGGTGCGTTCCGCCGGGTTGCCGTAGGGCAGGAAACCGAGGATCGGACGCCCGGCGCCCAGATAGTCGACCACGTTGGTGGGCCGGGCGTATCCGGCGGTGTCGGGGTCCAGGAGGGTGACCAGCACATCCGCCGTCCCCAGCACGTCCGGAAGGTCTTCCGGTGTCGGCGTCGGGACGAGGACCAGGTTTCCGAGTTGGGATCGGCGACCCATGGTCTCGGCCAGCCAGCCGACGCCGGGGCCGTCACCCGCCACGATCAACCGGGCGGCGGGATCGATCGTGGCCAACTCCTCGGCCAGGGCGACGAGCAGCTCGGGTCGGTGCCCGAAGCCCAGTGTTCCCGTGTACACGAAGTTGAGGTCGCCGTCGAGGCCCATCCGGGTGCTCCACACATTGCGGCGCGGCCGGGTGGGGATCCCGTCGGCCGGGACCCAGCCCTCGACCATCGTCACCCGATGCTCCGGTACCCCGATCGCCCGGACGTAGCCGACCAACGGCTCCGAGCCCGCCACGACCGCGTCGGCCCGGCGCAGGGTCCAGTCCTCCAGGCGGCCGACCAGCCAACGTTCGAGGCGATGCTCGTACCGTCCGACCGCGGCGGCCTGACGATCATGGAACCACAGGATGCGGCGAGTCCCGGACGGGATGAGCATCAGCCACACGACCGTCTGGGCGAGCACCGGCACGGCCGACGTGAGCACCACATCGGCCCGTTCCCGGCGGCACGCCCGGGCCGACCGGATTCCGGTCTCGAGGTCCCGCCGGATCCGCCCCAGGCGGTTGCGGCCGGACGAGGCCCCACCGGTGGCGCCGGCCCCGATCCGCGGATCCCCCCTGTCCGGCCGGCCGGTGCGGCTCGGCCTCGACCCGCCGGCGGATCGCCCGAGGCGGAAAACCCGATGACCCCGCTCAGCGAGCGTGCGGCCCAAGCCCCGGGGTAGCGACCGGTCGTCACCGTCGATGACGACCGCACGGCTGGACCCAGCCTCGTGCTCGCCCATCGGTGTCGCGTCGAAATCGGGGACGAGTTCCACTCCGGTCCTTTCGGCTCCCCCACGGTCGAGCATAGGCGGGAATGACCCAAATAGTGGCCGCGGGATACGCCGATCAGATACGCAATAGTACCCCGCCATTTGGCGGTGCTTCGACAAGGTGTCGTCTACTTCTCCAAGCGTCGACACCCATCGACAGCTCCGGTCAGCGCAGGTGGTGGACGGCGTTGAATCCTTGGAGCGACAACCCTCGGTCGGTGACCCCGATGGTAGTGATCGAAGCGGTGGCGACGAAGCTCCGCCACGACACGCTCATGTCCACCCCGAGTGCCCACGCCATGGCCGCCTTGACCGGTGAGACGTGGGTGACGGCCACGACATCGCCGTCGACCGCGTCAGGTGCCAGGTCGCCGAGGCAGGCGCCGACCCGCTCGGCCAACTCGAGCAGGGTCTCCCCGCCGGGGGGCCGGAATCCGACATCATCGCGCCATTGCTGCCACACCTCCGCGGGGACATCCGACAGGGAAATCAGATCCAGCTCGCCGTAGTCCAGTTCCACCAGGCGAGGATCGGTCTCCACCGACCGACCGAACGCCTCCGCGGTCTGTACACAGCGGCGCAACGGGCTCGACACCACCCGGGCGGTGGACGGGAGCACCGTGGCCAAGGCGGCAGCCTGCCGCCGGCCGACCTCGTCGAGACCGGGGTCGGCCCGTCCGAGCAGTTTGCCGGTGGCGTTGGCCTCGGTCCGGCCGTGCCGAACCACGTAAAGGGTCATCCTGTCGTTCCTCGTTCCGTCCCCGAATCGGCCTAGACCGTGCCGCGGGCGAGATGGCCGGTGCGCAGCAACAGCTGCCGGTTGGCGGGATCGCCCAGCTCATAGCGCCTCCACGCCCACCATCCGATGGCCAGGGCCGCCAGTTCGAGCACGATACCGAGCGCCGTCGACATACGTTGTTCCGGGAGGGGCACGCCGGTCAGCGAGAACCCGAACGCCGGCCACCAGAAGCTGATCCGATCGGTCCAGCTCCCGTCCAACACCAGGTGCATGAACATCCCGATGGGGATGCCGAGCCACCGGCGTCGGAGCAGTCGTCGGCGCATGGTCAGGCCCATGACCAGACCAAGAGCCAGGACCGGCCCGAGCAGGGTGTGCAGCAGCAACGGCTGGCCGTAGACCACCTCGCCGAGCGGCAGGACCGCCCCGAGGGCGACAAGCCGGTAGTCGAGCATCGGGCTCCGGAAGATCTCGGCGACGAGCACCGGAGCGACGATGGCGTACCACAACAACATCTTCTGACGATCCGGGTGACGCTCAGCCGATGAGCAGCCGGCCGCACTCCTCACAGGTCACACCATCATCACCGGACCGGCTCAGCTGGTCCCGGGCCACGGCCGACAGCTGGATGTGGCAGCCGCTGCAGCGACCGTCGATCACCTGGGCCAGGGGCTGGCCACCGAAGTCCGGGGCCAGCGACTCGTAGATGGCCATGAGTTCGGCCGGGACCCCGGCGGCCGCCTCGTCCCGGTACGAGCCGACGTCGGCGATGTCGTCCTGGATCTCCGCGGCGGCCTCGCCGGCATCAGCGGACGCGGTCTCCCGGGCCGAACGGGCGGCGACCAATCGGATCTCGACCTGGGCCCGCGTCCCGTCGAGCGCCTCCTGGCCTTCCATGATCTCGAGTTCGTCGTCCTCGAGCCCCCGGATCCGGGTGTCGAGTCCGGCGATCTCCTCCTGCAGGGCGAGCAACTCTTTGGTGCCGGTCACCGATCCGTCGTAGAGCTTGGCGTCGAGGGCCGACCGCTTGCCCGAGGTGATCTCCACCTCGTCGTCGATCCGCTTGCGATCCCGCTCCAGAACCAGCCGCTCGCTGTCGACCTCCTCGAGTTCGACGAGGACGCGGGCCTCTTCGGCCTCCGCCTCGGCCAGGGCGGTGCGGGTCGGGTGGCTGACCAGCCGGTGGCGGAGCTGGGCGAGCTGGAGGTCGAGGGTCTGCACCTCGATCAGCTGCTCGTAGCGGGGTGCGGTCACGTCAGTCTCCGGTGGCCGGTGGGGTGGTCTGGTCGTTGCCGCCGCCGTTGCCGTTGTTGTTATTGCCGTTCCCGTTGTTGCCGTTGTTGCCGTTGTTGTTGTCCCCGTTGTTGTTGTTGTCCCCGTTGTTGTTGTTGTCGCCCCCGTTGTCGTTCCCCCCGGTGCTCGGGCTCGGTGCGGTGGTGGCCGGCGGCGCCGTGGTGGTGGTCACGGCCCGGAAGCAGTCCTTGACGCCGTCGCCGTCGGAATCGACCACGATGGTCCGACCGGTGAACGAACGCCTGGTCCCGTCGCAGAAGTCGACCTCACCGGGCGCCTTGAGATAGTTCCCGCCGCGGTAGGCGTCGGGCTCGGGGAACTCGCGCGGCTCGAGGTTGGCGTGCAACGCCGTCATGTAGGCGCCGAAGATCTCGGCCGGGAGCTCGCCACCGAAACCACCCTTGCCGCTGGCGCTCCAGCCCCGTTGGGCCCATTCGGGGAACTGGACCCGAACCTGGCCGTTCGGATCCCCCACCCAGACCGCGGTCGTGTAGTAGTCGCTGTAGCCGATGAACCACGCATCGAAATTGGACTGGGTGGTTCCGGTCTTCCCGGCGATCCGCTGCCCGTCGACCCGGGCCCGGCGGCCGGTACCCGTGCCCCCGATCAGGTCGACGTTGCCCTCCAGGGTCTGGGTGATCATGCGGGCGGTCTGGGTGCTGACCGCCCGGGAACTCGACACCTCGTGTTGGAAGATGACGTTGCCGTCCCGGTCCTCGATGCGCTCGATGTACCAGGGTTCGTTCAGGATGCCGTCGTTGGCGAAGGTGGCGTAGGCGCCGGCCATCTGGAGGGGCACCACGTCGTACACGCCCAGCGGGAGGGAGAGCTGCGGCTGCATCGCCGAGTTGTCGACCCCGAGCCGACCGGCCACATCGATCACGTTCTCCAAACCGGCGGTCAGGCCGAGACGGACGAACGAGCAGTTGTTCGACTGTCGGGTGGCCACGGCCACGCTCTGAATTCCACCACGGCTGCGGGCCGTCTTGTCGACCACATACGGGTTCGGCGTTCCCCCCGGGTTGGGGAACGAGCAGGGGCGGTCGGTCCGCACATCATCGGCCGGGGTGTAGCCCTGTTCGAACAGGCTGGCCAGCACGATCGGTTTCATGGTCGACCCCGGCTGGCGTCCCCCCTGGGTGACGGCGTTGTACTTCACCCGGTCGAATCCCTCACCGCCCACCATGGCCCGCACCGCGCCGGTGTGGGAATCGAGGGTGACGATGCCGGCGGTGAACTCGGGCAGGCAGGGATTATCGGGATTGCGGTCCAGCCGCTGGCTGATCAGGCAGTTCTCCTTGATATTGGGCAGCAGCTCGTCACGGGCCGCCACAGCCGCCTGCTGGGCTCCGGGGTCGAAGGTGGTGTACACCTTGAGGCCGCCCTGGTAGACGGCACGGAGCCGGGAATCGGCGTCACCCCCGAGGATGGCCTCGTTCTTCAACAGCTCGTCCCGGACCTCGGCCACGAAGTAGTCGGTGGGCTGGGTGCTGATCGGCTTCTGTTCCTCGGCCGGGAGGGGCGCCAGATCGTAGGTGTCGGCCTCGTCCTGGGTGAGGTAGCCGAGGGCGACCAGGCGGTCGAGCACGACCTTGCGCCGGGCCTTGGCCTCCTCGGGGTTGTTGGTGGGGTCGTAGTTCACGGGACTGCGGATCATCCCGGCCAGCAAGGCGGCTTCGGGCCAGCCCAGCTCGGCGGCGGAGTCGTAGCCCCAATAGGTCTCGGCGGCCGCCTCGCCCCCGTACGCCCCGGAACCGAGGTACACGGTGTTCAGGTACCGCTCGAGGATCTCGTCCTTGGTCATCTGCCGTTCGAGACGGAGGGCGTAGAACGCCTCGGTGCTCTTGCGATTGAGGTTCTGGTCCGTGGTCAGCAGGGAGTTCTTCACCACCTGTTGGGTGATCGTCGAACCGCCCTGGGCGATCCCGCCGGCGTTGACGTTCTCCACCGCGGCCCGCACCGTGCCGCGGATGTTCACACCGTCATGCTCGTAGAACTGGGCGTCCTCGATAGCCAGGATCGAGTCGATCACCGGCTGGGGGACCTCGTCCAAGCTGATGGGCTTGCGATTCTCCTGGCCGACCAGCAGCGTCAGCAGGCTGCCGTCGGCCGCGTACACCTCGGAACGGGCGGCGAGGTCGTCGAGCTCGAGATCGGCGGCCTCACCATCGTTGGCGGTCACCATGGCCACGACCTGGGGCGCGACCCCCATGAACGACGCCGCCATCACCACGGCCAGGATCACCAGCACGATGCCGAGGGACGCGAACCGCTTCACCAGACGAACAGCCGTAGTCACCGCCGGCCAGCCTACCGGACCAGGCCAGTGGTCGGCCCTCGGCCCTGCCTCACCCGTCCGCCATCGACACCGCCGACCAGACCGCCTCGACCGGACCGAGCTCGTCGTCGACGGCCGAGACGGCCAGACCGAGCAGGGGGCTCCCCGATCGGTCCGACATGAGGACCAGGGTGACCAGGGAACCGTCGAGTTCCGTCCGGCCGGCGAAACGGACCAGACCGTCATGGCCACACGCGCTGGCGGCGGCCATGGCCGTGGCCAGTTCCACGGTGGCGGCGCGCGCCTCGGCCGACCGGGCCCGCCCGTGCCGGGTCCGGGTCAGCTGCACCACGGCGACGCCGGGGAACGGGCTGCGATCCGGGGGCTCGGCGACGAGGCGGGTCACGATCCCACGATCGAACGGGGTTCGTTCCGACCCCACCGCCACCGCCACCGATCGGACCAGGCGGGTGAGGGTGGCCG
The DNA here is from genome assembly GCA_047971245.1 of Acidimicrobiales bacterium. Lineage (GTDB taxonomy): Bacteria > Actinomycetota > Acidimicrobiia > Acidimicrobiales > SZUA-35 > CADEDH01. Next base: position 1,044 of record JBKDZN010000021.1, on the reverse strand, counting down.
TCTCCTCAGTGGTGAACGGGTGGGAGCGGGCCACCGCGGCGGCCAGATGGCTGCCCGACGCCTGCTGGGCACCGAACCACACCTGATAACGGCCGATCCGTCCGAGCTCCTGGCGCCGGTTGCCGCCCGGCACCGGACCCTGGGCCGCGCCGGCCACCGCAACATCGTCGAGCAGCCGCCACAGCCGGCCGTACACCTCGAACGCCAACTCCGGCGTCTCACCCCAGCTCGGTGGGACCCGCAAGGCCACCGACGCCGGTGCCGCGGCGTCACGCCGGGCGATCACCGCCGCTTCGGCGCCAAAGGAATCCGCGATCGCGGCCAATGCGGTCTCGGTAATGAACCGCCGCACTCGCGGAAGTGACGGTTCGGTGTCACGGCCGAGTAGCTGCTGGAGGCCGCTTCTTCGCGCACTGACCACCGATGGCCGGAGATCGCCGAGAATGCCGGCGAGGCCCCGCCCGAGACCACCGGCGGCGCGGCCGGAGATCTGGACGCCCTGGCCCGGAGGAGTGTGGCCGCCGGCGGATACCGCGTCAGATCGGGGGCCACGGCCGGCCCCCGCATGGCCCTTGGGAAGGCGAGACGGAGAAGTCGAATGAGCGATGGCTCGACGATACATTCCCGGCAACAAGGATCGCCACCACCATTCAACTTAAATCCGACTCTTTTGTTGGGAACATTCCCATAAATTGACGTCGGCCCTGCGCGATACTTCTTGGCTGATAATTCAGACTGTCGACGCTTCGACGTTCGACGATCATCGGCGGCCAAGCAGGCTCATCGTGGTTCGGTGCGAACGGTCCGAGGCCGATCGTTGCGACAGGGGGCGGTGACGGGTGCCAAGATGGCGCCCATGTCCGAAGCCATCGAGCCGTTCCGCATCGCCGTCGCCGACGACGTCCTCGACGACCTCTCCCGCCGGATTCGGGGCACCCGCTGGCCCGAAGCCGAACCGGTCGGCGACTGGTCCCAGGGGGCACCGGTGCCGGACGTCCAGGAGGGGGCCGACTACTGGGCGGATCGGGACGACTGGCGGGCCCG
>JBKDZN010000020.1:0-10459 GCA_047971245.1 Acidimicrobiales bacterium | reverse complement strand
CGGCCGCACCGGCTTCGTGGTGCCGGTCGGTGATCCGGCGGCCATGGCCGCTGCGGTGGTCCGGGCCGAGGCCCGCCGTCCCGAACTGGGCGCGACCGCTCACGACCATGTCGTGGCCCGGTACTCGCTCGACGTCGTGGCCGACCACTGGTTCTCGCTCCTGCGTCGCCGCCTCCCGCCGGGGGCGACCCCGTACCGTTCCGCCCGCCTCGACGCCTCCATCGGGCGCGCCGTACCCGACGGTGTCCGCGCATGACCCCCGAGCCGAGCGACCGGCTCCGGGTCCTCCTCGTCATCGACAGCCTGGCCCCCGGCGGCGCCGAACGATCCACCGTGGCGATGCTGCCCGGACTGATCGAGCACGGCGTCGAACCCGAACTGGCCACCCTCAAGCGAGTCTCCCCGTCCCTCTCCACCGATCTGCTGGAGGAGGCCCACGACACCGGGGTGCCCATCCACGAGCTCACCCCCCACCTCCGGGTCGGGTCGGTGGCGGGGCTGCGGCGCCTGATCGCCCGGCGGCGTCCCGCCCTGGTCCACACCACCCTGTTCGAAGCCGACGTGAGCGGGCGGACGGCCGCGTTCCTGCAACGGGTCCCGTCGGTAAGCACCCTGGCCACCGAACGCTACGGATCCGCCCACCTGGCCGCCCCCCACCTCCGTCGCAGCAAGGTGCGGGCGGCCCAGGCCGTGGACGCGGCCACCGCACGGACGACGCGGCGCCTCCACGCGGTGTCCACACCGGTGGCCGATGCGATGGCCCGCCACCTCAGCTACCCGCGGGACCGGATCGATGTGGTGCATCGGGGCCGACCGGCCGATCTGACCGAGCCACCGGCGGGGTTCCGACGCGACGAGGTGCGGGCCGGCCTCGGGGTCGACGGTGACCAACCCCTCCTGCTGATCCTGGCCCGCCACGAGCACGCCAAGGGGATCGACCAGGCCATTGACGCCCTGCCGCTCATCCGGGCCCGGCGGCCGACGGCCACCCTGGTGATCGCCGGCCGGGACGGCCTGCACACCGAGGAACTCCGGCGGCGCACCGCCGAGGCCCGCCTCGGCACCGCGGTCCGCTTCGTCGGTCATCGGGACGATGTCGGCGCCGTCCTCCGCTCGGCCGATGTCCTGTTGCTGCCGTCGCGGCGTGAGGGTCTCCCCGGATCGCTGCTGGAGGCCATCGCCGCCGGTGTCCCGGTGGTGGCCGCCAACCTCGAGTCGGTACGGGACGTGGTCGGTCCGGACGAGGCGCTGATCGTCGACGCCGGTGATCCCACCGCGCTGGCCGCCGCGGTGGGCACGATCGTGACCGACCCGTTCGGCGCCCGTCGGCGGGCGTCGCGGGCGCGACGCCGGTTCCTCGAGCACTTCACCCTGGATCGGGCCACGGAGGGTATGGCCGCGTTCTACCGCCGTTCCGTCGACTGGGTCGACGTCGCCGTCGACGCCGCCGCGGGTCGGGGCCCGGCGACCGGTGGCGGGCCACCGGGGTGAACCGTCGCCGAGCCGTGGGCGGGGTGGCCGGGTTGCTGATCGGGTTGGGGTTGGCGTACGGCTGGTGGGTCGGGCACCCCCCGTCACCGCCCCACCCGTCCGGCGACGCCGTCATCTCCCACGCCGGCGGTCAGGGAGAACGCCTCGATGTCGCCCTCGGCCTGATGGACCGGTCCGCGGCGTCGACGCTCGTCCTGCTCCTGGGCTCCACTCGTTCCGAACGCGCCGCGGCCCTGTGCGGGCAGAGCGAACCCTACGAGGTGGTCTGCGTCGATCCGGACCCGCTCACCACCCGGGGCGAGGCCCGGACGGTCGCCGACCTGGCCCGGCAGCGGGAATGGCGGTCCCTGGTCGTCGTCACCTCCGATTATCACCTCCGTCGGGCGGTTCTGGCCGACCGCCGGTGCTCCGGTCTCGAGGTGGTCGGCGTCCCGGCCGAACCGACGAACCGCAGCCGGTGGGACCGGATCGGCCTCGTGGCGAAGGAGATGGTGGCCCTGCCGGTGGCCCGCGTCACCGGGTGTTGACCCGGGCCCGGTGTCCGGGCCCTCGTGGTAAGGTCCGCGGTACGGGTCCCGACGCGCGACCCGTATCGTGTGGGACCCACCGGGGGGAGGGGTCGGATGGCCGGTGGCAAGCGAACGTCGTCCCGGACGGGCACGGGTGATCCGGCCGGGTCCGCAGCGGCGGTGGTGTGCCTCGCCGCGGGCGGCGCCCAGGGTGGTCTCGGGGTGATCCGATCGCTCGGCCGGGCCGGGGTCCGGGTGATCGTGGTCGCTGAGCGGCCCGACGAACCCATCCTGTCGTCGCGGTACGTGTCCCAGGTCGTCCCGGTGGAATCGTTCAACCGGCGACCCGGACCGGCCGCGGCGGCCGTGGAGATGGTCGCCCGGGCCGAGGCCGAGCCCGCGGTCCTGTTTCCCACCGCCGACCCCGACCTCGGGGTCATCACCGACCATCGGGACCGTCTCGAGCCGCTGGTCCGGTACACCAGCCCCGCGGCGCCGGTCGTCGACGTCTGCCTGGACAAGGGACGGTTCTTCATCGCGGCCGCCGCTCAGGATCTGCCGGTCGCCCCCACCCTGCGGCCCTCGTCGGTCGACGACCTGGCCCCGGTCCCCGACCGGTTCGGGTTTCCCGTGATCCTGAAACCGCTCAACCCGAGGGCCTGGTCGAACCCCGAGATCCGCCGCCTGGTCGACCGGAAGAAGGCCCTGCTGATCCACGACCGGGCCGAGTTGGAGGGGTCGTTCCGGGCCATCGCCCGTCACGACGGCGAGATGGTGGTCCAGGAGTACATCCCGGGCCGGGACGACAACCTCTACTCCGTCCACCTGTACCTCGACCGCACCGGAGCCTCCCGGGCCGGGTTCGTGGGTCGCAAGATCCGCACCTACCCGGCCTACGCCGGTATCGGATGTTGTGTGAGGAGCGTGGACCGACCCGACCTGATCGAGCTCAGCGAACGGGTCCTGGCCCGGTTGGGCTACACGGGCATCGCCCTGCTCCAGTACAAGATCCACGACCGCACCGGTGAGCCGATCCTGCTGGAGATCAACGCCCGGGCCAGCTCGTGGAACCATCTGGCCACCGTGTGCGGGGTCGACATCCCCCGCATCGCGTACCAGGACGCGATCGGTGAGGATCCCGGGCCGGCGCCGACGGGCCGAACCGGGGTGACCTACATCTACGCCCGGCCCGATCGGCTGGCGGCCCGGGAGTATCTCCGCTCCGGGGACTGGACACCGGCCCGATGGCTCCGGTCGTATCAGGGCCCGCGCACCTTCCAACTGTGGGCCCGGGACGACCCCCGCCCCCTCGCCACCACCCTCGGTGGGCGGGGCCGGGCCCTCCCGGGTCGGCTCCGGGCCGCGGTGACCCGCCGACGAACCGGCGACACCTCGGCCCCCCGGCGGTGGTCGGTGAGCCGTTGAGGCCCGGCCCGGTTCCGGCTCACCGGCCCAACCGGACCCGGCCCGCCCTCACCCCCGTCCGGGGGACTGCTGCTAGGATGCGAGCGGGGTGCCACCCGGGTCCGCGGCGAGGGACGGCCGGTGGGGGTCGGGGCCCCAACCTCAGCCGCCGGCCGGGCCGGTCCGGCGGGTTCCGGCGTCGGGGGGAGCCGAGCCAATGAGCACACCGCAACTCGAACAGGACCGGGCCGAGACCGCCCCGGCCGGCGGGCCGGAGCGGCCCGCCCCGCCCTACCGCTGGCCCCTGATCGTGGCGGCCCTGGTGGCCGCGATCGGGCTCGGGGCCGTGATCGGTCGGAGCTGGTTGGCGTCGGACGAACCGGCGGAACCGGCTGCGTCGCCCACGGCCGGCCCGGTCGGCGACGATCCGGCCACCACCCCGACCGCACCCGATCCGGCGGTGGATGCGGCCGCCGGTCCGGTCCAGGCCGGACCGGCCATCCGGACCCTCACCTCGGCCGACGGGCAGGCCCTAGCCGCCGGGTTCACGGTCCCGGCCGGTGAGGTCTGGGAGCTCGACCCCAACCAGTCCGTGGAACTGGTGGTGAGCGGCAACATCGTGGTGGAGGGGGTGTTGCGGGCCCGGCCCGCCTCGCCCGACCTCACCCACCTAGTCCGCTTCGCCGGGGTCGACGAGACCCGGTTCGTCGGCGACGGCATGGACCTGCTCGACACCGACGTCGGCATCTGGGTGGTCGGTGCCGGCCAGCTCGACGTGCAGGGTCACCAACGGACCGGATGGGTCCGTCTCGCCGGCCCGGCCGCGGCCGGGGACATCGTGCTGACCCTCGATCGGGCCCCCGCCAACTGGGCCGTCGGTGACGCCATCGCCGTCGCCCCCACCGCGTCCCCCGACACCCGCGGCTTCGCCTCGGCCTTCGACGAGGCCACCGTCGTCGCCATCGACGGGGCCACCGTGACCCTCGATCAGCCCCTGGCCGCCGACCATCCCCTGGTCGACGGGACCTGGTCGGCCGAGGTCATGAACCTCACCCGCAACGTCCGTTTCGAGGGTACCGAGACCACCGGGGCCGCGCCGTCCACCGACGGTCGGGCCCACCTGTTCATCCGGTCCGAACGTCCCCAGAACCTCCGCCACCTGCAGATCAGGTGGTTCGGGCCCCGGCGCCCGTTCGACGAGTTCACCGACGGGGTGCCCGGCCGCTACTCGATGCACTTCCACCACAACGGCGATGGTTCCCGGGGCTCGCTGGTGGAGGGTGTCGTGGTCCGTGACTCCGGGAACTCGGCGTTCGTGCCCCACGCGTCGAACGGGATCACCATGCGGGACAACATCGCCTACCAGGGATTCGAGAACGCCTTCTGGTGGGATCCTCCCGGCGGCCAGTTCGCGACGATCGAGCCGGCCGACGAGGACCGTTCCCAGGACACCGCCGACCTGATCTGGGATCACAACATCGTGGCCGGGCTGAGCGACGACCCCGACTTCCAGGGCTACCGGCTCGCCGGGTTCACCATGGCCACCGGGCAGAACCTGACCATCACCGATTCGGTGGCGGTCGGGGTGGCCGGCAACGAATCGTCCAGCGGATTCAACTGGCCCGAGCCCAACAGCCACCACCCGTTCAACACCTGGACCTTCACCGGCAATGTGGCCCACAACAACCGGGTTGACGGCATCTTCGTGTGGCAGAACGACGAGAACGTCCACATCGTCGACGGATTCGTCGGCTACCACAACGGCAAGGCGGGCATCGAGCACGGGGCGTACCGCAACGGCTACGAGTACCTGAATCTCGAACTGTTCGGCAACGGCCGGGCCGCTGTGGTCCAGCACGCCGCCTCGGGGGGTGACGTCTACCGGCCCGACGGGTACTCCCTGGTGTTCGAGAACCTGGCGTCGGACGGGCCGCTGCTCCTGGTGAAGCAGAACCTGCCGTCGAACCGGCCGGTGCTGTACCGGAACTGCCGGTTCACCGCGGTGGAGGTCGACAACGCGGCGTCGGCCGGACCGCCGCTCTACGACTTCGTCGACTGTGGCCTGGCTCCCGAACAGTTCACGGTGACCTCCGCGACCCCGGGCACCACGATCAGGGTCCAGGACGGCGACGACGCCTACCTGGTCGACGACACCGGCACGGTCAGCCCGATCGAGCCGTTCGCCACCGGTTGACCCCACGGTCCCGGGCGGTCCGGGCTGCCGCCACCGCCCGGTCGGCGACGGCCCAAGCGGCCGCGGTCGCCGGATCGAAGGTGACGACCCCGTCGATCAACGCCCGGCGGTCCGGCCAGTAGGTCTCGATGAACGACCCGGCCGCGGCCCCGGAGTCGATCCGTCGCAGCCCGGCGGGGAGCCGGTCGTGGTGTTCGAGCATCATGACCTCGTTGACCACGCCCGGGCTGTGACGGGCGAAGGCCGGGTCCCACCCCAGCTTGAACGCGAACCCGTCGGTGCCCGCGGTCAGGTTCCACGTGCTCGCCGCCACCCGGTCACCGACCGTCAGCTCGGTGACCAGCAGCCGGCCCCGCGGCCTGAACGCGGCACACACGGCCCGGAAGAAGGCGAGATCGGCCCGATCGGCCAGCAGAGAACTGCCCTGGCGGCCCTTCCAGCCGTCGTGCTCCAACCGCAGGAAGGTGTCGAACTGGTCCGGGCCGACGGCGGTCCCGGCCGTGGCCGCCCAGGTGACCGGTCCGGACCGGTCCAGACCGCGAAGGGCCCGGCGGTGCTTCTTGCGGCGGTTGGCGGACAAGGCGTGGTCCCACCGGTCGTGCGCCCGGTGGGCATCGAGATCGAGCACCGCCCGCTCGGTGCGACGCTGCGGGTGCCACCGCCAACCCCGTTCCGCCACCGCTCGGGCCATCGCCAGGCCCACCGGGCCGCGGGCGGGGAGCCGGGTGAACCGGAGCCCGGCCCGGCCCCCGGCCCGGGTGCGGATCCCGTCGAGCAGGCCACCGATCGTGGCCACCGGGTCGGTGCCGTCCACCAGCAGCCCGGACAGGTAGGTGTGGCGGGACCGGTATGCGGCCACGTGGGGAACGGGCCGGGCCCGGCACGGCGGCTCGGCCACGGTCACCCCGAGGCCGGTCAGCCGGTCGGGTTCTCCCGACCGGCTGACCGTGACGACGGTGACCCCGTCGGCCCCGGTGAGGTGACGGACGGCCGGGGCAACGAAGCCGGGGGCCAGATAGACGTTCGGCTCCACCGCTCGGCCCTCCAGATCCCACCAACGGTCGATGAGGTCGTCATCGACGTCGTCCCACCGCCGCACCTCGACCACCAGGCGGTCACCGGTGGTCGTCCGGGCGGTCACGGCCCGATCCGGCGGGTGATGAGGATCTGGAGATCGGCCAGCGGCATGCCCCGCCGGTCGAACCGGCCGAGGAGGGCGGACAGCGCCCAGTCGGCCAGGTGGTTGGCCCGATCGCCGAGCACCTCACGGCCCCGGAACCTGAGGGGACCGAAGCCGATCCCGTGGCGGTCGTCGATCCGGAACCCGTTGGCCTCGATCGTGGGGTCGATCCGGCCGGGCCGGAGGTAGGCGCCCGCGGCGCGTTCGCCCCGCTCCGCGCGGGCCCCGGCCGTTCGATCCGCCAGGTGGCCGAGGTGGCGGACCAGCCGGTCGGGATCGAAGGCGATGCGCCCGTACCGGCTGCGGTAGCTGACCACCAGGAGACCGCCGGGGCGGAGGACGCGGTGGATCTCGGCCAGGGCGGCGCCCCGGTCGGGCACATAGCTGATCACGCCGAGGGCGAGTACACCGTCGAAGGTCGCATCGTCGAACGGGAGCCGCCCCCCGTCCGCCTGGACCAGGGGGTGGGGCCAGTGGCCGGCCCGGTCGAGCCGGGCGCGGGCGAAGGTGAGCATGTCGGTCGACAGATCACCGGCCACGGTGGTTCGGCCCATGTCGGCCAGCAGGGAGCTGAGGGGTGCCGCCCCGCAGCCCAGGTCGAGCAGGCGGCCCTCGGGCGGGATCAGGTCCACCACCCGGGCGGCGGCGTATCGGCAGCGGCGCCGGAACAGCTCGGCCTCGAAGCCGGACGCCTCGGGCCGGTAGTACCAGTCCCACTGCTCCCCGTCCCGGTTGGCGGAGAACGGATCGGGTCGGGTGGTTCGCTCAGCCACGGTGCGTCACCCGATGGGCATAGGCCCGGCCCCGGACGGTGGCCGGGTTGGCGGCGGTCAGGGTGGCCAGAGGGCGATGGCCGGTGGCCCAGCGGGTCTTGTAGTCGGCGGCACCGCCGAGGAAGTCGTACTCGCGGAGGCCCCTGGCCGCCCCCCACCGCAGGGCGGCGTCGGTGAGGTAGAGCCCGGGCCGCACTGCCGCGTGGTCCGGGTCCCAGCCTCCCTGGATGCACCACATCTTGCCGGCGTAGACGAAGTCGTAACGGCCCGCGATCGTGGTGCCCGCCGACCGCAGCAGGCTCAGGTAGAGCCGCCCCTCGGCGGCGAACCGCCGGGCGAGCCGGTGGTGGAAGGCCAGCTTGGGGGCCGTGTCGAACGAGCTCCGGGTACCCCACCGCAGGCGGTGGAGGCGGATCACCTCGTCGAGGCCGGTCAGGGGATCGGGCCCCGGTACCGATCCGGCTCCCTGATCGTGGGGGCCGGCCTGGGGGCCGGCCGGTGCGGTGTCTCCCGGACCGATCTGGTGCAGTTCGACCGTCCCGAGCCGGGCCATCCGGTTCCGGGTCTGGCGGACCTGACTCCGGAAGTTCCGGCTGCGGCCCCGGAGGAGGGCGTCGGGGTCGGCCGGCAAGGCGCAGTAGGGGGCGGTGCCGGTATCGATCAAGCGGGTCGGCACGCTCCGTCCCGCCAACGCCGCGACCAGGGCGGCCACCATCGGGGAATCGGCCGGGGTCCGCTGGACGATCAGGACATCCCAGTGGCGCCGGGCCGAGCCGGTGAGCTCGTCCACCACCGCACCGGCCACCTCGGTCTCCCGGCCCGGACGGGCGAACGGCTCGAGGTACTCACCGCTGGTCGGATGCTGGCCGGCCACGACCAGCATCCGGAACGGGAACCGTCGTTCCGGGCGCCGGACCACGAGCGGGGCCGCCCCGACCAGGTCCCCGCCCTCCTCCACGACCAGGTTCACCGGCCGGTGCAGGGCACCGAACACCTCGAACCAGGAGCGGAGCCAGCTCGCGGTCAGGAACACGCTGGGTTCCGCGGTTCGAGCCAGGAGGGCGTCGTGATCGGGGTGGAGGCAACGCCCGAGATGACGCACCGTCGTACCGGCCGGGCCCGCCGGCGCCCGGGCCGTCACGCCGCCACCCGCCGATTGCGGGCCAGCCCCACCAGCTCCCGGACGTCGGATCGGGACGCCACGAACGCGGCGGCCCCGTAGGTCATGCCGCCGGCGACCCCGGCGAGCACGAAACGGGCCAGGGACGCGGTCGGCCGGTCCCACCCACCGGCCACGGCCAGGGCCACCGCCCCGGCTCCGACGGCGACGGCCGTCACCCGGAGCGCCGACCGCAGGATCGGCCGCCACCGCATCTCGCACAACCGGTGGAGGAACCACAGGTTGACGGGTAGGAACACGACGAGGAGCAGCAACCGGGCCAGGGCCACCCACACCACTCCGAACGGGGCCGCCGCCACCATGACCACCGCCAGGACGACCGTTTTGGGTACGGCGAGCTTGACGGTCAGGTCGGGCCGGCCCGTGCTCTTCATCACGGTGACCAGGATCGAGTTGACCGGCGCGATGAAGCTGCCCACGATGAGGATCCGAACCAGGTCGACGGCGGGCATCCATTGGGCCCCGAACATGAACCACACCAGCGACGGGGCGAGCGCCACGGTGAGGGTGGCCACCGCGGTGACGACCAGCAGGTTGGCCCGCAGGGCCACGGACACACCCCGGCCGATTCGCTCCCGGTCCCCGTCCAGACGGGAGAACGCCGACATGGCGGTCGAGTCGACGGTCTCGGTGACCAGCAGTACCGCCATCGACAACAGTTGGAAGGCGACCACGTAGTAGCCGAGGGCGACGGCGCCGAGGAAGGTACCCACGATCAGGTCGTCGATGTGCCGTGAGGCGAACCCGACCACACTGTTGGTGACACTCCAGGCGCCGAAGCCGGCGATCTCGCGGACCGACGCCCACGAGTACCGCAGGCGGGGCCGCCACGACACCGCGACGAGGGCCAGCGCGGTCAACAGCACCGACTGGACCAGGGTCTTCGCCACCAGGGCCCACACCCCGGCACCGGCCAGGGCCATCCCGACGGCCAGGGCTCCGGCCCCGGCGTCGGCCACCAGCTTCCTGATCGTCAGGGCCCGGTACCGCAGCCGGCGTCGCAGCAGGGCGGTGGGCGCCACCGATGCCGCGGTCAGTGGGAGAGCGAGGGCCAGGGCAGCCAGGACCGGGGTGAACCCGGGGCCGGCATCGATCACGGCGGCGACGAGGCGGGCGGCGGCCGCCATGGTGACGGCCAGGGCGGCGCCCACCGCCAGCATGGTCCAGAAGGCCGAGTCGACCTCCAGATTGCGGAGGGTGGGGCGCTGGACCAGGGCATCACCGAGACTGACCCGAAGGGGTACATCGAGCAGGCCGACGAACACCGACGCCAGGGCGACCAGGCCGAAGTCGTCGGGGGCGAGTACCCGGGCCAGAACCACGAACACGGCCACGGAGATGACCCGGGATCCGGATTGGAGCAGCGCCGACCAGGCCATCCCGGCGATGGCCAGGGACGGGAGCCGCCGGGTGTCGACGTCGACCACCGCGTCGTCTTCCGTCCCGGTGTCGTCGCCGCCGGGACCGCCTGACTCCTGGCTCCCGCGCCGCTGCGCTGCCGGCGGCGATGGCGTCGACTCGGCCACTGATCCCCTCCTCGGACCGACCCCCGGCTTCCCCCCCGCCCGACGCCGTCCGCTCGAACGGAGTCTAGCCGTGGGTGGCCGGGGCGTCCCGTTGCCGCCCCCGTCGTGACCGGGCCGGGTCGAGGCATCCGGAAGCGGCGACACGGACCGGACGGGCGAACTAGGCTCGGCTGCGGGGACGTCGATGTCGAGAGGGGGAGTC
>JBKDZN010000019.1:0-6973 GCA_047971245.1 Acidimicrobiales bacterium | reverse complement strand
CGACGACGAGGCGATGCGGCACATGCCCGGCGGTGTGGTCGGCGTCCAGCTCGTCACCACCCCGGGGGCCGAACCCCTCATCCGCCTCCGCGGGCCGGCCACCCGGATCGCCACCGTCGAGATCGACCGGACATGACGCCGGCCCCGGGCGACCCCGACCCCACCGGTGGCGGCGCCGATTCGCCGGCCGGCGCCGACGCCTCCGGTGGCTCGGACGATCCGGCCGAACGCGATCCCGTCCGACCCGACAGTGACGGTCCCGGGCCGGCGGACGACGGCCACCGTGGCGCCTTCGGCGAGTTCGGCGGGGCCGAGGACGGCCTGTTCGACCGCAGTTTCCGGGAGCGGATCGTGCTGGTCGGGATGACCCGCGCCGGGCAGGACCTGGAGGACACCGAGGCGTCCCTGGACGAGCTCGAGGCCCTGGTCGACACCGCCGGCGCCGACGCCATCGATCGGGTGGTGCAGCGGCGGGACCGGCCCGACCCGGCCACCTTCGTCGGCCGGGGCAAGGTCACCGAGATCCTCGACGCCTCGCTGGCGGTGGATTCCGACACCGTCGTGTTCGACGACGAACTCACCCCAGCCCAGCAGTACAACCTGGAACGGATCCTGGAGCGCACCGCCCTCGACCGCACCGCCGTCATCCTGGACATCTTCGCCCAGCACGCCAGCTCGGCCGAAGGCAAGACCCAGGTCGAGCTGGCCCAGCTCCGCTACCGGCTTCCCCGCCTGCGGGGCAAACGGAACTTCAGCCAGCAGGGTGGCGGTATCGGGACCCGCGGCCCGGGTGAGACCCAGCTCGAGGTCGACCGGCGGCGGCTCGTGCGCCGGATGCACAAGCTGGAACGCGACCTGGCCCGGATCACGGCGTTGCGGGCCAACCAGCGCAAGGCTCGACGCCGTTCGCCGTTCAAGACCGTCTCGATCGTGGGCTACACCAACGCCGGGAAGTCGTCGCTGCTGCGAGCCCTCACCGGGTCCGACGTCCTGGTCGAGGACCGGCTCTTCGCCACCCTCGACCCGGTGACCCGCCGGCTGCAGCTCCCCGGGGGCGAGCAGATCCTGCTCACCGACACGGTCGGGTTCGTGAAGAAGCTGCCCCACCAGCTGGTCGAGGCATTCAAATCGACGCTGGAGGGGGTGGTCGGCTCCGACCTGGCCGTCCACGTCGTCGACGCCTCGGCCCCCGATCCCGGCGCCCACATGGTGGCGGTGGCCGAGGTCCTGGCCGGGATCGGCGCCGCCGAGGTGCCCCAGATGCTCGTGTTCAACAAGGCCGATCTGGCCCCCGGGGCAGCCGCCCGCCTGGTGGCCGACAACCCCGGGTCGGTAGCCATCTCCGCAGCCACCGGTGAGGGCATCGATGATTTCCTCGAGGCGGTGGGCCGGGCGTTGCGGGCGGCCAGCCACGAGGTCGAGTTGTTCGTCCCGTGGGCCCGGGGTGACGCCCTGGCCGCGGTGCACCGCGAGGGCGAGGTGCTGGACTCCGTCACCGAGGAAGCGGGCATGCGGATCCGTGCGTGGTTGGACGATGCGTCGGCCAGCCGCCTGGCCGAGTTCGTCGTCGATGCCGGTTCGCCCGACGGTACCGACCCACCGGGAGCGGCCGGCCCGTCCCCTGATGTCCCTGCTTCCGAGGAGGTCGGCTGAATGGGCTTTGTGCCCCCGCCCTATCCCTACGATCGGCTTGCCGGCCTGGAGGCCATCGCCGCCGAACACCCCGGCGGGGTGGTCGATCTGTCGATCGGCACCCCCATCGATCCGCCGCCCGCCGTGGTGGTCGAGGCCCTGGCGTCCTCCGACACCGAGCGTGGCTACCCACCCTCCATCGGTACCCCCACCTTCCGGGCCGCCTGCGCCGGCTGGTTGAACCGGTTGGTGGGCACCGATCTGTCCGAGGCCGAGGTGCGGGCCACCATCGGGTCCAAGGAGTTCGTGGCCGGCCTGCCCCACTGGCTGAAGCTGCGGACCCCCGAACGGGACACCGTCCTCTACCCGGCGATCAGCTACCCGAGCTACGCCATGGGGGCCACCCTGGCCGGCTGCCGGGCGGTGCCGGTGCCGGTGGACGACGAGTGGCGCATCATGCTCGACGCCATCGACCCGGCCGACGCCGAACGGGCCCTGTGCCTGTGGGTCAACACCCCGGGGAACCCGGCCGGCGGCCTGGACGATCTGGGGGCCGCGGCCCGATGGGGACGTGACCGTGACGTCCTGGTCATGTCGGACGAGTGCTATGTGGCGTTCACCTGGAACGGGCCGCCCCGGTCGATCCTTGAGCACGGCACCGAGGGCGTCGTGGCGGTGCATTCCCTGTCCAAGCGATCGAACCTGGCCGGGCTGCGGTCCGGGTTCTATGCCGGCGACGAGGAGGTCATCCACTACCTGTCCGAGGTCCGCAAGCACGCCGGGTTCATGCAGCCCGGCCCGGCCCAGGCCGCAGCGGTGGCCGCCCTCGGTGACGAGACCCATGTCGAGGAGCAGCGAGCCCGGTACCAGCAGCGCCTCCGGGTCGCCCGGCAGATCGTGGCCGAGCTCGGGGTCGACGCCCCCCTCCCGGCGGGCGGGTTCTACCTGTGGGCCCCGGCGCCGGGCGGGGACGCCTGGGCGTTCGCCGAGGAGTTGGCCCGCCGGGCCGGCGCCCTGGTCAGCCCGGGCGAGTTCTACGGTCCCCAAGGGGCCGCCCATGTCCGGATCGCCGTGGTCCAGCCCGACGATCGGTTGGCCCTGGCCGCGGCCCGGGTCGGCCTCGACGTCGGGGTGGCGGCCGGCACCTGAACCGGGGTGGCCGCCGACCGGTGCCTCCTAGGCTGGGGCCCATGACCACCGGCGAAGCCCCCGACACCTCCCGTACCGCCTGGGCCGACGGCCTGGCCACTGTGGCCGCCGACGGCACCGTGCTCGACGCCTGGTACCCGGCGCCCGCGTTCGGGGACGCTCCCGATGAGACCGAGTGGCCGGCCCGCCTGGCCGCGGCGGCGGGCCCCGACCCCCGACGCCGGGTGGAGCGCCGGGTCGTCCGCACCATGATCGACCTCGACGCCGCACCGGCGGATCCGGCCGACGCGTACCTCCGCCTCCACCTGCTGTCGCACCGGATGGTGGCCCCGCACGGCCTGTCGGTCGACGGGATATTCGGTGTGCTCGCCAATGTGGTGTGGACCAGTTTCGGTCCCTGTCCGGTCGACGACTTCGAGGACATCCGGATCGACCTCACCGCGTCGAGCCCCGGGGCCCGGGTCACGGTCTACGGGGTCGACAAGTTCCCCCGCATGGTCGACTACGTGGTGCCCTCAGGCGTCCGGATCGCCGACGCCGACCGGGTCCGCCTCGGGGCCCACCTCGCCCCGGGAACCACCGTGATGCACGAGGGGTTCTGCAACTTCAACGCCGGGACATTGGGCGTCTCGATGGTGGAGGGGCGTATCTCCGCCGGCGTGGTGGTGGGCGACGGATCCGATCTCGGGGGCGGGGCCTCGATCATGGGAACCCTGTCGGGAGGTGGGAAGGAGGTGATCTCGGTGGGGGAGCGGTGCCTCATCGGCGCCAACGCCGGTATCGGGATCAGCCTCGGCGACGACTGTGTGGTCGAGGCGGGGTTGTACGTCACCGCCGGCACCAAGCTGACCCTCCAGCCGGCGGGCACCGCGGTCAAGGCCGGTGCCCTCTCGGGATCCGACGGGTTGCTGTTCCGGCGGAACTCGATGACCGGTGGCGTGGAGGCCGTGCCCCGCCAGGGGGCGGTCGTGGAACTCAACGCCGCCCTCCACGCCAACGTCTGAGCCGCCAACGTGTGAGCACGGCCTCCGCGGGAGGGCCGGCACCGGTGAGGACGGGACGGGCCGGTGGTCAGTGAGGACGATCGACGACGGTGGGACTGCTCGGTTGCGGCGCCACGGTGCGTCGGGCCCGGTCGGCCAGCACCCGTTCCCGGGTGGGGACCCGCATGGTGACGTACCACACCCCGACCGCACCCAGGGCGGCCACGAGGATACGCACGGCCAACGGACCGATGACCAGGCCGGCGCTGACCCCGACGGCGAGGGTGATGCAGGTCGAGGCGATGATCTTGGCCCGGCGCGGCATACCCAGGCCGGCCCGGTAGTCGGTCACCAGCGGCCCCACCGCGGGCAGGCCCAGCAACCACCGTTCCAAGCGGGGGCTGGAACGGGAGAAACACCACGCCGCGGCGACCATGAAGCCGGTGGTGGGAAGGCCGGGGACGACGATGCCGACCCCACCGATGGCCACCAGCAGCAGGCCGGCCAGGATCCACAGGACCCGGACCCCCGATCCGACGATCGGGCCCGTCATCCGAACAGGGAGATCAGGTCCTCAGCCATCAGGATGAGCAGGAGGGTGATGACCGACAGGTGGAGCACCGTCACCGGCTTCTTCCACCGGTGATCGGCCCGCCAGAACCGCCGAATGCTGAACACATTGGACACGATGGCGACCACGCCCACCACCAGGCCGATCACCGGCCCCACCCCGGACGCCAGGCCGATCAGCGGGGCGATGAACGGGAGCACCACGTAGGTCAGGGTGCAGCGCACCGCCGACACCATGATGGAGCGGCTGAAGCCCCGGGCCGCTTCTTCCTCGGTGATCGCCGGGGCGGCCGGTGGCGACGTGGTGGTGTCGGTGACGGACAATATTGGCTCCGATGCTGGCGGGCCCGACGTCCCCATCGGGGGAGCGGGCGTGATCCGGGACGGGCCGGGCCGGAACCACTCCGGCGGTGCTCCACCGTAGCGCCAACCGGGGTCGGCGAGCGGCCCCGGTGCCGTCCGACCGGGGCGGAGGCGGGCGGTGCCGGAGTCCTGCGGGGCGGGGCCGGGCACGCTACCGTCTCCGGGTGGCTCACCTCTCCGCCAACCCCGCCCCGGCCGGCCCCGACCTGTTGACGGTGACCGCCGATCTGGTGGATCGTCCGTCGGAGTCCTTCCATGAACAGGTGTTCGTCGCCTGGTTGGAACGGGAGCTCCGGCCCCTCGCTCATCTCCGGGTCGAACGGATCGGTGACAACCTGATTGCCCGCACCGAGCTGGCCCGGGACCGGAGGGTCCTGCTCGTCGGCCACATCGACACGGTGCCCGCGGCCGGGAACGCCACGGCCCGGATCGAGGGCGACGTGCTCTGGGGGGTGGGGTCCACCGACATGAAGGGGGGCCTGGCCGTGATGCTCGAACTCGCCCGCTCGGTCCCCGATCCGGCCGTGGACGTCACCTATGTGTTCTATGCCCGTGAGGAGGTGGCCCAGGAACACAATGGTCTCAACGAGATCATGGCCGAGCGGCCCGACCTGTTGGCCGGGGACTGCGCCGTGCTCGGCGAACCCACCGACGGCCGGATCGAGGCCGGTTGCCAGGGGGCGATGCGCTTCGAGCTGACGCTCGCCGGGGCCCGGGCCCACACGGCCCGACCGTGGATGGGGCGCAACGCCATCCACCGGCTCGGGCCGATCCTCACCGCGGTGGCCGACCACGAGCACCGCCGGCCCGTCATCGACGGCTGTGAGTACCGTGAGGCCCTCCAGGCCGTGGCGGTCGAGGGTGGGGTGGCGGGCAACGTCGTGCCCGACCGGGCGATGCTGCGGCTGCATCTCCGGTACGCCCCGGACCGCACGGAGGATGACGCCAGGGCCTTCGTGACCGACCTGCTGGCGCCGTGGTGCGGTGACGGGGACCGCCTGGAGGTGATCGACGCCTCACCGGCGTGCCGGCCCTCGCTCAGCCATCCCCTGCTGGCCCGGCTGGTGACCGAGAGCGGCCTCCCGGTGCGGGCCAAACTCGGCTGGACCGACGTCGCCCGCTTCGATGCCATCGGCGTTCCGGCCACCAACTTCGGGCCCGGGGAACCGACCCTCGCTCACACGGCCGACGAACGCCTCGGCCGGGGGCCGCTGGAACGATGCCACCGTGCCCTCCACCGCCTGATCACCCAGCCCGGACCGGATGATGAATCGAGGGTGTCGTGATCCCCGGGTCAGCCACCGATCTGGTGGCTCAGCTACCGCCCCGTCATCACCACCGGCCGGGCACCGCCACCGGGGTGGAGGACGCCATCGACCTGATCCCCGACGGGGCACGGGTGTACGTGGCCCCCTTCGGCGCGGTGCCGACCACCCTGGTCGGGGCGATCGCCGACCGACCCGACCGCTGGACCTCCCTGGAGACGGTGACCGACTACCTCTACCAGCCGCTGGCCACGTTCGAACGGCCGGGAGGGCCGTTCCGTCACACCAGCCTGCAGGCGTCCCCCGCCCTGGAGTCCCTCCGGCGGCTGGATCCCGACGCCCTGCGGGTGGTGCCGGCGGCCTCGTCACAGTTCGCCGGCTTGCTCGTCCCCGGTGGCCCGCTCGCGGTCGACGTGGCCCTGGTGCAGGTCAGCCCGCCGGGTCCCGACGGCCGTTTCAGCCTCGGTGTCCTCGGGGGGAGCACCGCCGAGATCGTGCGGTCCGCCCCGCTGGTCATCGCCGAGGTCAACCCGGCGATGCCCTACACCCGCGGGGTCACCGAATGCGACCGGGCGGACTTCGACGCCCTGGTGGAGGTCGAGCACCCGTTGCCGGCCCTGGCCCCGTCCGAGCCGGACGAGACCGCGACGCTGATCGCCGGCCATGTCGCCTCCCTCGTGCCGGAGCGGGCCACCCTCGAATACGGCATCGGCGCCATCCCGGACGCCGTCCTGGCCGCCCTGCAGGACCGGGGCGACCTCGGTATCCACTCCGGCATGCTCGGCGACGGCGTGATCGACCTGATCGACCGGGGGGTGGTGACCGGCGCGGCCAAGACGGTTGATCCCGGGCTGCATGTGGTGGCCGCCCTGGTGGGGTCGGAACGGCTGTACCAATGGGTCCGAGGGCGCGACGACGTGTGGATGGTTGCGTCCGGCTACAGCCATGGGGTCCCGGTCCTGGCCCGCCAGGCACGGTTCACCGCCATCAACTCGGCCATCGAGGTGGCGT
>JBKDZN010000018.1:0-1987 GCA_047971245.1 Acidimicrobiales bacterium | reverse complement strand
CTGTCGTGGCCTCGGCGTCGTTGGGCTTGACCACGATCCGGTCTTCGAGTGGTTGAAGGTTCATGCAAAGCTCCATCTGGGCGTTAGCACTCTCATTGGACGAGTGCTAATGCTACGCCCGTGTGACGGGGGCGCCAACCGTCACCCGCAAAAGACCGGCCTACACTGTGGCCGCGGCCGTGACTGGCGCTGTTCGAGGTGGAATCGACCACCGGGGAGCGGCCGTGGGACAACCCTCCCTGCCGAACGCCTGGGCATCACCCGCAAGACGATCTTCGAGCGAGGAACCATGACCCTGCAGGACCAGCCCGTCACGCCACCGTCCCTGGAGAAGATGGCCACCCCGGAGGCCGACGCCTTCCGCGCCGCCCTCGAGGTGATCGGTGCCGTCGAACCGGCCGTTGCCGACCATATCCGGGGCGAGCTCGACAACCAGCGGCACCAGCTGAAACTGATCGCCTCGGAGAACTACGCCTCACCGGCCACCCTGCTCGCCATGGGGAACTGGTTCAGCGACAAGTACGCCGAGGGGACCGTCGGCCACCGGTTCTACGCCGGCTGCGAATACGTCGACCGGGTCGAGCAGTTGGCCGCCGATCACGCCACCGCCCTGTTCGACGCCGACTACGCCTACGTCCAGCCTCATTCGGGCATCGACGCCAACCTGGTGGCGTTCTGGTCGATCCTCGCCCACCGGGTGGAGGCGCCCTACCTGGCCGGACAAGGGGCCCGCCATGTGAACGACCTGACCGACGCCGGCTGGGAGGAGTTGCGGCTCGCCTTCGGCAACCAGCGGATGATCGGGATGAGCCTCGACGCCGGCGGCCACCTGACCCACGGGTTCCGGCCCAACATCTCGGGCAAGTTGTTCAACCAGCGGAGCTACGGGGTGGATCCCGACACCGAGATCGTCGACTACGACCAGGTGGCCGCCCTGGCCCGGGAGTTCCGGCCCCTGGTGCTGATCGCCGGGTACTCGGCCTACCCACGGCGGATCAACTTCGCCACCATGCGGGAGATCGCCGACGAGGTGGGGGCCACCCTCATGGTGGACATGGCCCATTTCGCCGGCCTGGTGGCGGGCAAGGTGTTCACCGGCGACTTCGATCCGATCGCCAACGCCCACATCGTCACCACCACCACCCACAAGTCGCTCCGGGGACCGCGGGGCGGGATGGTGCTCACCAACGACCCGGAGCTGCCGGAGTTCATCGACAAGGGCTGCCCCATGGTGCTCGGGGGTCCGCTCAGTCATGTCATGGCGGCCAAGGCAGTGGCCCTGGCCGAGGCCCGCCGGCCCGCCTTCGCCGACTACGCCCAGCAGATCGTGGCCAACGCGGCGGCCCTGGCCGAGGGGATCGCCCGCCGGGGCGGCCGGATCGTCACCGGCGGGACCGACAACCACCTGGTCCTGGTCGACACCCGCGGTTTCGGGTTGACCGGCCGCCAAGCCGAGTCGGCGCTGGAGTCCTCCGGCGTGATCGTCAACCGCAACTCGATCCCCAACGATCCCAACGGGGCCTGGTACACCTCCGGGATCCGGTTGGGCACCCCGGCCCTCACCACCCTGGGGATGACCCCGGGTGATATGGACGAGGTGGCCGACATCATCTGTTCGGTCCTCGGGTCGGCCGAACCGACCACCACCTCGGCCGGCACTCCGTCCCAGGCCAAGTTCGACCTGGGCGATACCGCCCGCGACTCGGCCCGGACCCGCTCCGCCGACCTGCTGGCCCGGCACCCGCTGTATCCCACCGTCGGCCTCCTGTAGCACCACGGCCCCGGGCGGGATTCGTTCCCGTCCGGGGCTCCCGTGCCCGTTCCCGGGCGGGCTCCTGTGTCCGTGCCCGTCCGGGGCTCCGTGTCCGGTCCCGTTCCCGGGCTCCTGTGGCCGTGCCCGTTCCCGGGCTCCCGCGCCCGTTCCGGGCGGGATTCGTTCCCGTCCGGGGTTCCCGTGTCCGGTCCCGGGGGCTCCGGGCTCCGGGCG
>JBKDZN010000017.1:0-25596 GCA_047971245.1 Acidimicrobiales bacterium | reverse complement strand
GTCCCTCGATCTTCGCACCACGCCAAGGAGTGCCCAACGATGGTCGCCCTGATCACCTCGATTCTCGCTGCCGCCGCCATGGTGGCCGGCATCGTGTGGTACTCCCGTCGCCGACCGGAGGGCACACCATTGATGTGGGGTGAGGCGATGGTGGCTGCGGTCTATGTCTTCTTCCTTTCCTTCCTGGCCTTCGGGATCATTCCCCACCAGTGGTTAACGCTGGCCGAAAACGAACTGAGCTGGCGGGCCGACGTGATGGTCTGGGGCCCGGGGAACATCCTGCGCCCCCAGAGCCAGGGCGGTTGGTTCCCCTTCGACGTCACCTACCGCACCATCTCCGACTCCATCGCCGCGGTCTTCTACATCGTCTTCTTCGGCGCCTTCATGAAGCTGTGGGTCGATTGGCAGAACCGGGGCAAGGCCGCCGAGAAGCGGGCTGCGGTGGCCACCAGCTCGTACGGCCGTCCGCTGGTCAAGCAGGGGTGACGCCACGATGACCACCACCGATGCCAACCCACCGCTGCCGGAGTTCCGGACCGACTACCTCCTCATGGAGGTCGACGCCGACTACCTGGCCCGGGCGGTCAAGCCCAAGCAGTTCATCCACATCGACCAGGAAGAGTGCATCGCCTGCGAGGGCTGCGTGGACATCTGCCCCTGGAAGTGCATCCACATGCAGACCACCGATGTGATCGAGGAGTCCTACGGGATCGCCCGGCCGGGCGATGTTCCCTCCGACGCGTTCATCTTCACCATCGACGACGACGTGTGCACCCGCTGCGCCCTCTGTGTCGATCGCTGCCCCACCGGTGTCATCATCCTGGGCAAGATCGGCGATCCCCCGGCGACCGGTGACGGTCACCAGCGAACGAGTTCCTACGGATACGGCTACGGTATGCGCCTGGCCTGACCGCCCCGGGCCCGGCCTCCGTCCCGGGCCCATCGATCTCCCCCCCCAGATCCCCCTCTTCCTTCATCCGACCGCAACCCAAGGACCGAGACCCCGAATGGCCAAGTCGATCCAGGACAAGCCGACGCTCGCTGAGCGGCTCAACGGTGGTGCCAGTCAGCTTGTCGACAACGTCCAGAGCTCTCAGGCCTGGAACTCGATCTTCCGTCCCGGGTCGGTCTTCCGGAAGGGCTACACCGACAGCCCCCGGAACCGGTCGTACGTGATCATGAACAGTGTGCTCTACCACCTGCACCCGGTGAAGGTGAAGCGGCACGCGGTCAAGGTGAGCTACACCCTCTGCCTCGGTGGGTTGAGCTTCTTCATCTTCATCGTGCTCACGATCACCGGCATCTTCCTGATGTTCTTCTATCGCCCCACCGCCGCCGCGGCCTGGGACGACATCGAGACCCTCCAGACCCAGATCGCCTTCGGCCTCCTGGTGCGCAACATGCATCGATGGGGGGCGCACCTCATGGTGCTCTCCGTCTTCCTGCACATGGCCAGAGTCTTCTACCACGGCGCCTACAAGGCGCCCCGTGAGTTCAACTGGGTGATCGGGGTCAACCTGCTCCAGTTCACCCTCCTGCTCTCGTTCACCGGCTACCTCCTCCCGTGGGACCAGCTGGCCCTGTGGGCGGTGACGGTGGGTACCAACATGATGGGCTTCACCCCGGTGATCGGACCCCAGCTGAAATTCGTGTTGCTGGGTGGGCAGGTGATCGGGACCGACACCTTGTTGCGCTGGTACGTGTTGCACGTCCTACTCCTCCCGTTCGTGACCGTCATCTTCATGGCCATCCACTTCTGGCGAGTCCGGAAGGACGGCGGCATCTCGGGCCCGCTGTAGGCCTCGGCACCGGAGAGAACTCATGACCGAAATTCCCGAACATCTCCGCAAGCGGGCCGAACAGGCCCGTAAGAAGGCCGAGTCCACCCCCGGCGGGGGTGACGAGCCGGCCGCCTCCGGGGGAGACGCGCCCGCAGCCGCCTCCGGCGCGGCCAGTAAGATCCCCGCCCACCTGTTGCAGCGCTCCAAGTCGGCCCGTCAGCGGGACGAGGAGGGTGCGGGCGGCACCGCCACCGCGGTGGCCCCGGCGGCCGCGCCGGGCGCAGCCGTGGCCGCGGCGACAGCCGCCGGTCCGTTGCCCACCATGACCGGCCCGGCCGGCCACACCCAGCGGCTCCTGACCGTGGTGAAGTCCGGTTCGATCCAGGACATCAAGGCCAAGCCGTTGGACAAGGTCCACACCTGGCCCCATCTGATCGTGGTCGAGTTCGGGGCCGCCCTGTTCCTGACCGCCTTCCTCACCGTGTTCTCGATCTTCGTGAACGCACCACTGCTGCGTCTGGCCGACGTCAACTCGACACCGAACCCGTCGAAGGCGCCGTGGTACTTCCTCGGTCTGCAGGAACTGCTGACCATGTTCCACCCGATGGTGGCCGGGGTGACCATCCCCGGCATGGGCCTGTTCATCCTGATGGTGGCGCCCTACATCGATCGCAATCCCAGCAACCGCCCCGAGGACCGCAAGTTCGCCTTCTCGGTGTTCACCGTGTTCATGATGTTCTGGGCGGTTCTGGTCATCATCGGCTCGTTCTTCCGGGGCCCGGGCTTCAACTTCGTGTTGCCCTGGGAGGCCGGCATCTTCTTCGATCTGTAGGGGAGTGGGAGATGACGATCAGCGAAACGGTTGAGCAAGAACCGAACGATCGGGCCACGATGGAGACCGACTCGTTCCGCAAGAGTGGGAATAGCAGGGTGTCGACGACGGAGAGGATGCTGCGATGACCGGCCTAGTGATCGGAATCATCGTGTTGGTCGTGTTGGCGGTGATCGCCGTGGCGGTGTCGTTCCGGCGGAGTGATACCAACAAGGCGATCGGCCAGTTGGCCAACGAGACCGTGCGCCGCGACCGCTCGGCGGATGCGATGGCCGCGGCCGACGTGGCCGGTGGGCCGCGTTCCCGCGCCGGCAAGGAGCTCGAAGCGGCCACCCGGGCCGGAGGCAGCACCCTGGTGGCCACCGATAGCCGCCCGCCCGCCGTCTACGTCCCCCCGGACCCGGAGACACTCGGCGTCACCCGGCGCCAGTTCCTCAACCGCAGCATCGTCGCCGTGTTCGGCTTCGGTCTCACCGCCTTCGGCGGCGCCGCCCTGGCCTTCCTGTGGCCGCCCCCCGGCGGCGGGTTCGGTTCCAAGGTGAACGTGGGCAAGCTGCCCGACATCGAGGCCGCCATCCGGGACGGTTCCGGCTTCTTCTATGTGCCCGAGGGCCGGATGTGGATCACCGAGTACCCATCGGCGTCGATCGCCAAGGCCGAGCAGGCCTACGCCTTCTTCCCCCAGGTGGAGCAGGGGCTCCGGGCCGGGGTGGTCGCCCTCTACCAGACCTGCCCCCATCTGGGCTGCCGGGTTCCCGACTGCGCCACCTCCCAGTGGTTCGAGTGCCCGTGCCACGGTTCGCAGTCCAACCAGGTCGGCGAGAAGAAGGGCGGCCCGGCCCCGCGGGGCATGGACCGCTTCCCAATGGAGGTCAGCAGCGGCGGCGATCTGGTCGTCGACACCGGTGTGATCATCCAGGGCCCGCCGATCGGCACCAACACCACCGGTCAGGAGGCCGAGGGTCCCCACTGTCTGAGTAGCGGCGGCGGACACTGAACCAATGACCTACGTACCTGTACTTGCGGCGGATTTCCGCGCCATTGGCGTTTCCGTCCTCGCCATCGTGGTCGTCGCCTTCGTCGGCCTGTTCATCCGCAACGTCTTCCGTTCGAAGGCCGAACTCGGCTCCGAGATCGAACTGGCCCCCAACCGGAAGCCGTACCTGTCCGACGAGGAGCTCGAGGGCACCAAGCTCGACCGCTCGCTCACCTTCGCCCTGGTGATGCTGGGCCTGCTGGCCATCATCCTGCCCTTCTACTGGATCGCCGAACCCGGCCGTCAGGACGGGGCCGAGGACGCCTACCAGCTCAAGTTCGAGACCGAGGGTGCGGACATCTACACCGTCACCGCCCAGTGCGTGAACTGCCACGCCGCCGGCGGCGTGGGTGGCGAGGCCGCCTACGTCCTCCAGGACGCCAACGGCCAGTTCCTGGCCAACGCCAACTGGAAGGCCCCCGCCCTCGACGACGTCCTGCTGCGCTACAGCGACGACGAGGTTCGCTACATCCTCAACTACGGCCGTCCCGGTTCGCCGATGGCCGCCTGGGGCACCGAAGGTGGTGGGCCGCTGACCACCCAGCAGATCGACAATGTGATCGCCTACCTCCACACCCTGCAGATCACCAACCTCGACCCGGTGATCCTCGATGAGGAGTACCAGGACGATCCGGCCGGATTGGCCGACGCCACGGCCTCGGCCGAGGAGATCGAGGCCGACATCGTGGCCGAGGTGGAACGGTCGCTCGAGGCGGGCGAGTTCGACACGGTCGGCGAGGCGGTGTTCAACCTGGGCCTCTACAGCGGCTACCGCTCGGGGTCGCTGTCGTGCGCCCGCTGCCACACGGCCGGCTGGTCGCTCGGGATCGACGTCTCCCCGACGGTGCTCGACCGGGGCGTGGCCGGTTGTGGTGGTGGTAACCCATCGGGCATCGGCTTCAACCTGTGCGGTGACGGTCTGAAGGAGCACTTCCCCGACGACACCTGGAAGCAGGCCGACGGTTCGTGGATGCCCGCCGAGGGGCTCAGCGACGACGAGGGCGCCTATGTCGAGGCGGCCGACGGCACCAAGATCCGGCTCGACGAGAACGGGGTCCCGGTCGACCCGGACGGTGAGCCATACCTCATCCTGGACGATCCGGCCAAGTCCCCGGTCCACGCCGACCAGGCGGCCGAGCTGTCGGACGGCGGCCGGCCGGGTGATCTCGCCTCGTGCGACTTCGTGTCGCTGTTGTGGCAACCCACCGGGGCGGCCGCCTACCCGTTCGATCCCGACTACACCCTCGAGGTGGATGACACCGGTGCCTTCGTTGACCCGCCCCAGATGACGGTCGACCAGGTTCCCGGCACCGACGTGATCGGTCTGGCCGACGGCCGTCTGGCCAGCGGGTGCGACATCGTCGCCATGCCGCCCCGGACCAGCCAGGCCCAGTACGACTTCGTGTTCACCGGGGCCGAAGCCGGCGCCGGCTACGGCCGAGGCGGTTTGAGCACCGCCGGCATGATGCCCGGATTCGGTGGGGTGCTGCCCCCCGAGTACATCCAGGCGGTCATCGACTACGAGCGAGGGTTGTGATGGGGCAGCTGATCACCGTGCTGAACAGCACGGCCGTTCTGGGCATCGTGAACGGGGTCGGCTTCGATCCCTTCTTCCGGGGCCTGCTGAGCGTCCTCGTTGCCATCGTCGTCCTCGGGGGCAGCACCTACCTGCTGGTGGCCACCAATGTCGGTACCCGTACCGGCTTCCTGGTGGCGATGTCGGCCTTCTTCGGATGGATGTTCCTGATGGGCATCGTCTGGACGATCTACGGCATCGGCTGGCGGGGTGATCCCCCCACCTGGGCGCTCGAGGAGATCAATATCGACACGCCCGATCAGGCCACCGACGGGCTGCTGTACTCCACCATCGAGCCGGTGGCCGGCCTGGCCGCCTCCGAGGAGTCCTCGGGCCTGCCCGAAGGCGGTCTCGCCAATGCCCCGGTCGACGCCCCCGCCACCCTGGACCGGATCACCGACCCGAACATCAAGGCCGTGGCCGAGGAAGAGCTCGCGAGCGCCGCCGCCGTCGGTGACATCGCCGAGCCCGACGTCGCCCAGGAAGCCGCCCTGGTCGCCTCCCGCCAGTACAACCTCGACGGTTGGCGCTACCTGGAGGCCTCCGACCCCATCCGAGGTGAGGCCCAGGCCTCGGCCGATGCCTTCCTGGTCGAGAACGGCGTCTTCGTGGCCGGCGAGTACGTGCCCTCCCAGTTCGGGGCCTTCATCGTGGACGGGAAGCCGATCCTCGAAGAGAACCCGACCATGATCGAGCGGGTGGTTCACACCGTCACCGAGACGGTGGCCCATCCCAGCTTCGACAGTGAGTACATCGTCATCCAGGCTCAGGCAGCGGTGAATCAGCCGACCCTCCCCGGCCAGCCGCCGCCTGTTGCCGAAGTCGACACCGAAGCCCCGGTGGTGAGTGTGGTCATGCTGCGTGATCGTGGTGGCCCGTTCCCCGCCTTGTTCAGCGGACTCCGGTTCCGGCCCGCTATGTTCACGATCACGTGCGGGATCCTGTTCGCCCTGCTGGCGTTCTGGCTCAACAACCGTGACGAACGACAGGCCGAGATCCGGGCCAGTAGCGCCTGAGGCCCCGACGACCGAGCCCAGGTCCCCTGGGCGGCAGTTGTCGGGAGCCCGAGAGAGGAGGACATGATGGAACAGTACCTACCGGTGCTTGTCTTGTTGGTGCTGGCGACGCTGTTCGGTGCGTTGACGTTCGTGGCCTCCGGCATCCTGGCCCCACGACGGACGACCGCCGAGAAGGTGGCCCCCTACGAGTGCGGCATCACCCCCGGACGAGACCTGCCCGAACGCTTCCCGGTGCGGTTCTACCTGGTGGCCATGCTGTTCGTGATCTTCGACATCGAGATCGTGTTCCTGTACCCCTGGGCCATCACGCATCAGGGCGCCGGCGTGTTCGGCCTGTTAGGCATCCTGCTCTTCTCGGCCCTGCTGTTCGAGTCGTTCGTGTACCTGATCGCCAAGGGCGCCCTCGAATGGGGACCGCTGCAGGTGTCGCGCCGGCTGGACCCGATGCGGTCGGCCGAGCGCACCACCAGCGCCACCATCCGGCGGGTGGGCACCGACGGGCGCATCAATGTGGAGGCGGCCCCTGATCCGTCCTCCCCCCGCCCCGACCGTGAGGAGGTGGCGGCCTGATGGGGGTCGTGTCGAACGTCAACGAGTACGGCTTCGCCGGTCTCGACCACAATGTCCTGACCGCACCGTTGGAGAAGGTGGTCCAGTGGTCGCGGGCCCGCTCGTCGTGGCCCGTCACCTTCGGCCTGGCGTGCTGCGCCATCGAGATGATGGGTGCCGGCGGTCCGCACTACGACCTGGCCCGAATGGGTATGGAGGTCTTCCGGGCGTCGCCCCGGCAGGCCGATGTCATGATCGTGGCCGGTCGGGTGAGCCAGAAGATGGCGCCGGTCCTGCGTCAGATCTACGACCAGATGATGGAACCGAAGTGGGTCATCTCGATGGGCGTGTGCGCTTCGAGCGGTGGCATGTTCAACAACTACGCCATCGTTCAGGGGGTCGACGAGATCGTCCCCGTGGACGTCTACGCCCCCGGCTGCCCGCCGGGTCCCGAGACCCTCATTCACGCCATCGTCACCCTGCGAACCAACATCCTCAACGGCGAGATCCTGGCCCGCCGCAAGGCGACCGGCGCCGGCGCCCAGATCACCATCGAGCAGCGTGACGGCCAGGGCGAGACCCAGCTGACCACCATCGGCAGGACGTCGTGAGCGAATCCGAAGCCCCTGCAGACGAACCCGGCGCGCCCGACGGCGAAACGGCCGAGGAGGGCGCCGGCGCCGAGTCGGCGTACGGCTGCCCGGTCAGCTGGTCCCGTAGCCAGCGGGTGATCCACCCCGGCCGCGACCAGTGGTCGGAGGTGATGGCGGAGCTCCTGGCCGACGGTTGGGACATGTGTGTCGACGTCACGTCGGTCGACTACCTGCTCGCTTCCGAGGAGCGGGTACTGCCCCCTGGTGTGACACCCGAACGTTTCGAGGTGGTGGCGTCGTTCGTGTCGTATGCTCGGCGCGAACGGCTCCGAGCCCGGGTGCAGGTGCCCGGCGATGACCCCGTCATCACCTCGCTCTACACCTACTACCCGGGTACGGATTTCATGGAGCGGGAGGTCTACGACCTCATGGGCATCGTGTTCGACGGTCACCCCGACCTGTCACGCATCCTGATGCCCGAATCCTGGGACGGGCACCCGCTCCGCAAGGACTACAGCATCGGGTCGATCCCGGTCCAGTTCACCCGGAAGGGCGCCCAGCCCGCCTCCGGCGCCTAACCAATACCCCAACCGGCCCAATCCGGTCGGCGGTCCGCGGGGGCCGCCAGGAGCTCCATCGTCATGACCGTTACCGAATCAGCAGAGCAGGCGGCCGAGGCCGCCGGCCAGGATCAGGGCCCGGGCCGGCTCCACGCGCTGCCCCGGCGGCACGCCGTGTTGCGGATGTCCGAGGTCCAAGCGGCTGAGCACCTCGACGGGGCGCGCATCGAGGGTGAGAACGACCAGACGATGCTCATCAACCTCGGGCCGGTGCATCCGTCCACCCACGGGGTGCTGCGGCTCATGCTGGAGCTCGACGGTGAGACCGTGTTGCGATCCAAACCGGTGATCGGGTACCTCCACACCGGGATGGAGAAGACGGGCGAGTCGCTCACCTTCCTCCAGGGCTCCACCAACGTGACCCGGATGGACTACGCCTCACCATTGTTCACCGAGCTGGTGTTCTCCCTCGCCACCGAGGCCCTGCTCGAGGTCGAGCTCCCGCCACGGGCGGTGTGGATCCGGATGCTCATGTCGGAGCTCAACCGGATCTCGTCGCACCTGCTGTCCATGGCCACCGGTGGCATGGACATCGGCGCGGTGTCGATGATGCTCTACGGCTGGCGGGAGCGGGAGCAGGTGCTCCGGTTGTTCCAGAAGATCACCGGCCTGCGCATGAACCACAACTACATCCGGCCGGGCGGGGTGGCCGCCGACCTGCCCGACGGTTGGCGCCAGGACACCCTCGACCTGATGGACGCCATCAGCCCCCGTCTCGACGAGTACGACATCCTGATGACGGGCCAGCCCATCTGGCGGGAGCGGCTGCAGGGGGTCGGGGTGATCAGCCAGGAGGAGGCGGTGGCCCTGTCGACCACCGGCCCACTGTTGCGCAGTACCGGCATCGACTGGGACCTCCGACGCGATCAGCCCTACCTGGCCTACGACGAACTGGACTTCGATGTCCTCGTCGGCACCTACGGTGACGCCTTCGACCGGTACGCCATCCGGCTCAACGAGATCCGCGAATCGATCCGTCTGGTCCGCCAGATCGTGGACGGTATGCCCGAGGGCGATTACCGGGTCCAGGACCCGAAGGTGACACCACCGCCCCGGGCCCGGATCGACACCTCGATGGAAGCGTTGATCCATCACTTCAAGATCTTCACCGAGGGCTTCAAGGTCCCCGAAGGTGAGGTGTATGTGGCCGTCGAGTCCCCCCGGGGTGAGCTCGGCTGCTATCTCGTGTCCGACGGGGGACCCAAGCCCTATCGGATGCACATCCGAGGGCCGAGTTTCGTGAATCTGCAGAGCTTGCCGCACATGATGGCCAACGGTTTCGTGGCCGATGCGGTGGCCGTGATCGCCAGCGTCGATCCGGTGCTGGGGGAGGTGGACCGCTAGTGGCTCGGCTGACCGAAGCCAATGTTGCCGTGGCCGAGGAGATCATCGCCCGCTACCCGCGGCCGAAGTCGGCCCTGATCCCGCTGCTCCACCTGGCGCAGGAACAGGACGGGTACGTGGCCAACGACGCCATGGCCCACATCGCCGAACTGGTTGATGTCACCCCGGCCGAGGTGCTCGGTACCTGCTCGTTCTACGAGATGTTCAAGCGGGAGCCGGTGGGACGCTACGTGATCAACGTGTGCACCAACATCGCCTGCCAGCTCAACGGCGGCTGGGAGCTCCTGCACGACGCCGAGGAACTGCTCGGTGTGCGGGCCGGTGGCACCACCGAGGACGGCATGTTCACCCTTGAAGATGTCGAGTGCATTGCAGCCTGTACCGAGGCGCCGTGCCTGCAGGTCAACTACCGGTACGAATACCGGGTGGATCGCGACGCGCTCAGCCAACTGGTCGGCGATCTCCGCTCCGGCTCCCGCACCGACATTCCCCCCCACGGCACCCTCGCCCTGGTCCGCCAGCACATCCCGCCCGATCGTGTCGGCGGGATCGAGCCCCCCGAGCGGGCCGGCACCCCGGCCTGGTTCGCCCGCCGCCAACCGGTGGAGGAGGGCAGCTGATGGCCACCAACGCCTACATCCCGTTCGCTCCCGGTTACGTCGACAACGAGGGCCCCAAGCTCGTCACCAGCCGTTTCCCTTACGAGGACAGCTACACCCTCGATCGTTACGAGGCCACCGGTGGCTACAAGGCGCTGCGGGCCGCCCTCGGCCGGAGCCCGGCCGAGGTGGTGGCCGAGGTCAAGGAGGCCGTCCTGCTCGGCCGGGGTGGCGCCGGTTTCCCCGCCGGCATCAAGTGGGGCTTCATGCCCCCGGTATGGCCCCGCTACCTGGTGGTGAACGGCGACGAGTCCGAGCCGGGCACCTACAAGGACCGCCTGCTCATGGAGCGCGACCCCCACCAGCTCATCGAGGGTTGCGTCATCACCAGCTACGCCCTCGGCCTGAACACCTGCTTCCTGTACGTCCGGGGCGAGATGGCCCTGGCCCAGGAACGCGTGGCCCAGGCCCTGAACGACGCGTACGCCGCCGGCTACGTGGGCAAGAGCATCTGCGGTAGCGACGTCGACATCGACGTGGTCCTGACCTGGGGTGCCGGGGCCTACATCGTGGGTGAGGAAACGGCCCTGATCGAGAGCCTCGAAGGCAACCGGGGGATGCCCCGACTCAAGCCCCCCTTCTTCCCGGCGGCCAAGGGCCTCTACATGAAGCCCACGATCGTCAACAATGTCGAGACCCTGTCGAACGTGCCGTGGATCACCGAGCACGGTGCCGCCGCGTTCAAGCAGCACGGCTCCGAGAAATCGCCCGGCTCCCGGATGCTGGCCATCAGCGGCCATGTCAACCGGCCGGGGGTGTACGAGGTCGAGCAGGGTGTCGTCACCTTCCGGGACCTCTTCTACGGCGACAACTACTGCCAGGGCATCCGCGACGGCAATGAGCTCAAGATGTTCATCCCGGGCGGCGGCTCGGCCCCCTGGTTCTTCGAGGACCAGCTCGATCTGCCCCTGGAGGCGTCCGAGGTCGGTCCGGCCGGTTCCATGCTCGGCTCCGGGGCCATCGTGGTGATGGACGAGACCACCGACGCGGTGGAGGCCTGCCTCCGGGTGGTCCGCTTCTACGCCCGGGAGTCGTGCGGCAAGTGCACCCCGTGCCGGGAGGGCACGAGCTGGGAGGAGAAGATCCTCGAGCGGATCCTCGACGGTCACGGCCGCCCCGAGGACATCGACCTCTTGCTCGACGTCGGCTCCCAGATCAGCCCCGGCGCCTATCCGGTGGCCAGTTGGGAGGCCGAGCAGCTCCCCGCCGTCCCCTACCCACCGAAGCAGACCACGATCTGTCCCCTCGGGCCCTCGTCGGTGGCACCGATCACCTCGGCCATCCGCCGGTTCCGACCCGAGTTCGAAGCCAAGATCCCGGCCGGATCCGCCCCCGATCAGCTTCCCGAGGAGCACGCCGGCCACCACGGGACCGGCCATGAGGCCGAAATGGCACCCGCCGCCGGAGGTCACCAGTGAGCACCACCGACGACACCACCGCCGCCGACCCGGACGCGGCACCCCCCGGGGTCCCGTTCGTCCTCAACGGCCGGCCGTGTTCGGCCCGGGACGGCGAACTCCTGATCGACGCCGCCGAGCGCAACGGGGTGCACATCCCCCGCTTCTGCTACCACCCTCGGATGGAGCCGGTCGGCATGTGCCGGATGTGCCTGGTCGAGGTCGACACCGGCCGTGGCCCGGCGCTCCAGCCGAGCTGCATGGTCTCGGTCACCCCGGAGATGGCGGTCGACACCGAGTCCAGCACGGTCGTCGAAGCCCAGGACGGGGTGCTCGAGCTCCTGCTCATCAACCACCCGCTCGACTGCCCGGTGTGCGACAAGGGCGGCGAGTGCCCGCTCCAGGACAACGCTTACGCCTTCGGTCCGGGCGAGAGCCGGTATGTGGAGGAGAAGCGGCACTACGAGAAGCCGATCGCCATCAGTGACCTGGTCAAGCTCGACCGGGAGCGGTGCATCCTGTGCGACCGGTGCACCCGGTTCGCGGCCGATGTGGCCGGTGACCCGCTGATCCACTTCATCGATCGGGGCGCCCAGACCCAGGTCAACACCTTCCCGGACGATCCGTTCTCCTCCTACTTCAGCGGCAACACGGTCCAGATCTGCCCGGTCGGCGCCCTGACCGCCACCCCGTACCGGTTCAAGGCCCGTCCGTGGGACCTGTCGACGGTCGAGTCGACGGCCGCGGTCGACTCCACCGGGGCCCGGGTGGCCCTCCAGTCGAGCCGGGACGAACTGGTTCGGGTGGTCGGCGTCGACTCCGACGCCGTCAACTGGGGTTGGCTCTCCGACAAGGAGCGCTTCAGCTACGAGGTGACGACCAGCCCCAACCGGATCACCGAACCGATGCTCCGGCGGGGTGGCGACGAGCTGGCCCGCAGCCGATGGAACGACGCCACCAAGGTGGCCGCCCGGGCGCTGCGCGGTGATCCCCACCGGATCGCCGTGCTGGGCGGCGCCCGCACCAGCCTCGAAGGCCAGTACGCCTGGACCAAGCTGATGAAGGGGGTCCTCGGCACCGATCACGTCGACTGCCAGCTCGGCGACGGTCTGCCGGCCCCCATGGCGCTCGGCCTGCCCCGGGCCTCCATCGACGAGGCCTGCCGGCCCGGGGGCGTCGTCGTGCTGATGGCTCCGGACCCCAAGGAGGAGCTGCCCACCCTCTACCTGCGGTTGCGGCACGCGCTCATCAACGACGGGGTCGACCTGATCGAGTTCACCCCGCGCCCCACCAGCCTGAGCCGGCACGCCGCGGTCAGCGTCCACCCGCTGCCCGGCACCCTCGGCCAGATGATGGGCAGCTTCGAGGGTGCTCCCGTCCCCGAATCCCTGGCCGGGGCCGGCGCCGAACTCGAACGGGCCCGAGCCCTGCTGACCAGCGGGCGACCGGTCACGGTGGTCCTGGGCCGTTTCAACCTGGCCGAATCGGCCCGTTACACCGCGGACGCGGTCGGTGCCCTGCTCCGGCTCGTCCCCGAGGCCCGGTTCCTGCTCGCCCTCCGCCGGGGCAATGTGTTCGGCGCCCTCGAGATGGGCATGACCGGCGGGTTCCTGCCCGGCGGTATCCGGCGGGCCGGCACCGAGCTCGAGGGTTGGCCCTTCGTGCCGGACTTCGACGGCAAGGACGCGGATGGCATCCTGCGGGCCGCGGTCGACGGCGACATCGACACCATCGTGCTGCTCGGCGCCGACCCGGTGGAGGACTTCCCCGACGCCGAACTGGTCCGTCAGGCCCTGGCCAATGTGTCGACGGTGGTCGCCGTGGACGCCTTCGTGACCCCATCGGTGGCCCTGGCCGACGTGATCCTGCCTCCCGCCCTGCACGGTGAGGCCGACGGCACCTTCCTCAACCTCGAGGGCCGCCTCAGCCCCCTACGGGCCAAGGTGACCCCACCCGGGCAGGCCAAGGCCGACTGGGTCATCGCCGCCGAACTGGCCACCGCGGTGGGAACCGACATCGGGTTCTCCACCATCGACGAGCTCCGGGCCGAGATGGCCGGCGCGGCCGGATCGCTCGCCGGGGTCGACTGGTCGGCCCTCGACGGGGCGGACGACGGGCCGGTCCTCGACCTGGCCCGCCCGTGGGTGCTCGAGTTCGGTGATCCGGCCACCCCACCCTCGCTCACCGGCGCCGGGCTCCGGCTGGTCGTCGACCGCAAGCTCTGGGACCTCGGCACCATGGTCCACGAGTCGCCGTCGCTGCGTGACCTGCCCGAACCCGCCGTCCTGCGGCTCGCACCCAGTGATCTGGAGATGCTCGACCTGGTCGATCGGGACCGGGCCGAGGTCAGCCACGACGGTGAACAGGTGGAGCTGCCCGTCGCCGCCGACGACCGGGTGGTCCCCGGCACGGCCTGGCTGCCGTTGCGGTTGCCGGGCTTCGACGTTCGGGAGCTGTTGAGCACCAGCCGCTCGGTGTCCCATGTGGTGATCCGCCCGGGAGGGACCAGCAATGGGTGAACCGTATCTGGCCGACGGGGTCGACTTCGGTGACGTCCTGCTCGCCGTGGGCAAGGGCGTCGTGGCCTTCGCCGTCCTGCTGGTGGCCGTGATCCTGATGATCTGGTTCGAACGCAAGGTGGTCGGCCGGCTCCAGAACCGGATCGGTCCCAACGTGGCCGGACCGTTTGGCATCCTCCAGACCCTGGCCGACGGGATCAAGCTCATCCTGAAGGAAGGCATCATCCCCGAGCGGTCCGACTCGTTCGTGTTCAAGCTGGCCCCCTACCTGTCGCTGGTGCCGGCGTTCCTGACCTTCATCGTCGTGCCCATCGGGGGTGACTTCTCCAACGGTGGCGATGGGATGGTCACCATCGCCGGCCGTCAGACCATGCTGCAGGTGGCCGACGTCCCCATGGGCATCCTGTTCTTCCTCGCCATGAGCTCGATCGGGGTGTACGGGGTCATGCTGGCCGGCTGGTCGTCGGGCTCCAAGTACCCCCTGCTCGGCTCGGTCCGGGCGTCGGCCCAGGCCATCTCCTATGAGGCCGCGCTCGGCCTGTCGTTGGCCTCGGTCCTCCTGGTCACCGGCTCGCTCTCGACCCACGAGATCGTGCGGGTCCAGGCCGGCGAAGGGTTCGCCGGGGTCATCCCCAACTGGAACGTGATCGTCACCGCCGTGGTCCCGTTCGCCATCTTCCTCATCGCCGGCACCGCCGAGCTGAACCGGCCACCGTTCGACCTGGTCGAGGCGGAACAGGAGTTGGTGGGCGGGTTCCACACCGAGTACACGGCGGCCCGGTTCGCCATGTTCTACGTGGCCGAGTTCATGAACACGGTCACCATGTCGGCCATCATCGTCACCCTGTTCTTCGGGGGCCCGGCCGGGCCCGACCTCGGTTTCCTGCCCGGCTGGCTGTGGGGTTTCGTCTGGTTCTTCCTGAAGCTGCTGGTGTTCCTGTTCGTGTTCGTCTGGATCCGGGCCACCCTGCCTCGCCTCCGCTACGACCAGCTCATGAACCTGGGTTGGAAGGTGCTGATCCCCCTCGCCCTGGCGTGGCTGCTGCTCCTCGGGGGCATCCGGATGGCCCAGGACGGCAGCCTCGATCTGACCGACTCCGCTGTCGGCGACACCGTCGTGGTGCTGCTGGCCGCCATCGTCATCGGCGGTGTCGGCTCGGCCCTGCTGAGCGGGGCGATGCGGACCTCACGCAACGAACGGTTGGCCGAACAGGGGCTGGTCGAGGTCCCCTACAGCGACGATCGCACCAGCGCCGGCCACGGCCACCACGGGGAGGCTCACTGATGGGATACCTCGAAGGATTCGCCGTCACCGCCCGTCAATGGACCGACGGCACCGTAACCCGCCAGTACCTGGCCGGCCAGGGCGGCAAACACGATCTCAAGGCCCCGAAGCCCGAACGGATGCACGGGCGCCATGTCCTCAACCGCTACGAGGACGGGATGGAGAAGTGCATCGGCTGCGAGCTCTGCGCCGGCGTCTGTCCGGCCAAGTGCATCTATGTGCGGGGCGCCGACAACCCTCCCGAGGACCCGAAGTCCCCGGGGGAGCGGTTCGGCTACGTCTACGAGATCAACTACCTCCGTTGCATCCACTGCGACCTGTGCGTCGAGGCGTGCCCCACCGAGGCCATCACCGAGACCAAGATGTTCGAGTTCTCGTTCACCAGCCGGTCCGACGCCATCTACACCAAGAACGAGCTGCTGGTCGGCGACGATGGTCAGCCGCAGCACCTCCCCTGGGAGGATTGGCGACCCGGTGACGACGCCGACACCTCCGGTTGGATGCGGGCCACCGCTCCCGCCGGGCAGGCCGCCTACGAGGGCACCGTCGCCTGGTCGGGTGAGCTCGGCTACGGCGTCCGCGCTCCCGAAGCCGGCCAGACCGCCGACCAGGAGCATGATGATCCGGACGATCACGGTCATGACGCCCACGGTCACGGAGGGGGGCACTGATGCCTGAGGTCATCGTGTTCGTCATCTCCGCCGTCGTGGTGATCGGTGGCGCCCTCGGTGTCATCCTCAACCGGAACGCGGTCCGGGCCGCCCTGTCGATGGTGGCCTCCCTGTTCGGGATCGCCGTGCTGTTCGTGGCCCAACAGGCCAACTTCCTGGCTTTCATGCAGGTCGTGGTCTACACCGGCGCCGTGGTGGTGCTGTTCCTGTTCGTGATCATGCTCCTCGGTGTCGACCGGCTCGAGGAGACCTCGGTCGAACCACTGGTCGGTCAACGGGTGGCCGCCGTGGTCGTCTCGGCCCTGATCCTGGGGCTCGTACTCGGCGGGCTGTTCCTGTCCGGTCCGGGACTCGACAAAGGGGGCGCCGTCGCGCTCACCGGCACCGCCGAGGCGACCCGGCCGATGGTCGAGGACCAACCCGACGTGAATCAGCTCGGACTCGATCTGTTCGGCCGCAACATCGTGGCCGTGGAGGCCACCGCCCTCCTGCTGACCATCGCCACCGTCGGTGCGTTGGTGTTGGTCCGCAACCGTGGTGGCAGCGATCTGGTCGTGGACGAACCGGGGCAGGCAACGAGGTGAACTCCGGTAGCAGGGGAGGAGAGGCGATGGCAGGAGTACCACGGGTGCTCGTGGAGCCCGGGGGGGTGACGGCATGGTCGTGACCCCGACCTGGTATCTGGTGCTCAGCGCCGTCCTGTTCGCGATCGGGTTCGCCGGTGTTCTGGTCCGGCGGAACCCGCTGATCATGTTCATGTGTATCGAGCTCATGCTCAACGCCGTGAACGTCTCGTTCGTCGCCTTCTCCCGGGCCCTCAACGACCTGGCCGGATGGACGGCGGTCTTCTTCGTCCTGGTCGTTGCCGCGGCCGAAGTGGTGGTCGGGTTGGGGATCGTGGTGGCCGTCATGCGGCGCCGGCCCCACATCGACGCCGATGATCTCTCGGCACTGCGGGGGTGATGGACATGCTCGACGCCGCCTGGCTCATTCCCTTCTTCCCCCTGGCCGGATTCGCCGTGCTGCTGGTGCTCGGACGCCGGTTCGGTGACCCGTTCGCTGGCTGGGTGGCCACCCTGGCCAGCGCGGCCGCGTTCGCGGCCACCGTGACGGTGGCGGTCGGCCTCTACGACCGCCCCACCGAGGAACGGTTCTTCGTCCAACACCTGTTCGACTGGTTCTCGGCCGGTTCGTTCTCGGTCGACGCCGGACTCCTGGTGGACCCCCTGTCGATCACCATGTGCCTGTTCGTCACCGGTGT
Organism: Acidimicrobiales bacterium; assembly: GCA_047971245.1. Lineage (GTDB taxonomy): Bacteria > Actinomycetota > Acidimicrobiia > Acidimicrobiales > SZUA-35 > CADEDH01. Next base: position 8,454 of record JBKDZN010000017.1, on the reverse strand, counting down.
CGGCACGCTCATCCATCTGTACTCGATCGGGTACATGCACGGTGACCCCAAGTACTCGAAGTTCTTCTTGTACCTGAACCTGTTCGTGTTCTCGATGCTGGTTCTCGTGCTCGGCGACAACCTCGTGCTCACCTTCCTCGGTTGGGAAGGGGTGGGAGCGTGCTCCTACCTGCTGATCTCCTTCTGGTTCTCCGAGCGGGCCAACGCCACCGCCGGGAAGAAGGCCTTCGTCACCAACCGGGTCGGTGACTTCGGCTTCATGCTGGCCACCTTCCTGGTCTTCACCAGCATCGGTTCGGTGTCCTACCCCGACGTGCTCAGCCGGGCCGGTGAGATCTCCAGCCAGAACGCCACGATCATCGTGGTGCTCTACCTCCTGGCCGCCACCGGGAAGTCGGCCCAGCTGCCCTTGTTCGTCTGGCTGCCCGACGCCATGGCCGGGCCCACCCCGGTGTCCGCCCTGATCCACGCGGCCACCATGGTCACTTCCGGGGTGTTCCTGCTCACCCGCCTCAACCCGGTGCTCGGCCAGGCCGAACTGTGGAGTACCGGCCTGATCGCCTGGGTGGGGGCCATCACGGCCCTGTTCGCGGCCACCGCCGCCGTGGCCCAGACCGACATCAAGAAGGTGCTGGCCTACTCCACGGTGTCCCAGCTCGGCTACCTGCTGCTCGCCGTCGGCGTGGGCGGCTACGTGGCCGCCATCTTCCACATGATCACCCACGCCTTCTTCAAGGCCCTGCTGTTCCTCGGTTCGGGATCGGTCATCCACGGCCTCCACGACGAACAGGACATGCGCCGGATGGGGGGGCTGTCGGCCTTCATGCCGATCACGGCCGGGACGTTCATCATCGGCTGGTTGGCCATCGCCGGTGTCCCCCCGTTCGCCGGTTTCTGGTCGAAGGACGAGATCCTCCTCTACGCCTGGAACGCGGACGACATCGGCGGCAAGGCCCTGTGGGCCATCGGCCTGGTCACCGCCCTGCTGACCGCCTTCTACATGACCCGTCAGGTCGTCCTCACCTTCTGGGGACGGACCCGGTTCTTCGACGTCCACGCTGACGAGATGGTCGCCGCCCACGCCGGCCTGGTGGCCCACGCCGAGGCTGAGGTCACCGCAGCCACCGACGGGGTGGAGCAGGCCAACGCCGCGGCGGCCAAGGCCGCCGGCGACCTGGCCAAGCGGGAGGACGCCCTGGCCTCGGCCGAGGCCGGCTTGCTGGAAGCCCAGGTGGCGGTGGACGCGTCCAGCCCCGACGACAAGGGCCACGACAAGCTGGTCAAGAACGTCGACAAGGCCACCAAGGCGGTGCCCAAGGCGAGCAAGGCCCTGGAGAAGGCCCGGGGCGGGGTCGAATCCGCGGCCGGCGCCGTGGCCGAGGCGGAAGCCGCGCTGGTGGCCGCCCGCGCCGCGGTCGGCACCGCGGCCAAGGCCACCCCGGACCTGCCTCCCACCACCGTCACGGCGGTGACCCCGGCCACGCCGATCCCGGCCGACCTGGAGCCCTACCTGCCCGAGAGCTACCGGGAGCGGCAGGAGTACCACCCGCACGAGTCCCCGTGGACCATGACCCTGCCCCTGGTCATCCTGGCCGGGCTGGCCATCGTCGGCGGTTTCATCAACCTGCCGTTCGCCTCGGAGTTCCACGTCCTCGGACACTGGTTGGAGCCGTCACTGTTCGGGGAGGAGGCCACCCTGACCGCCACCACGGCCACCAAGTGGATCCTGGCCCTGGTGGCGATCGTGGGGGCCCTGCTGGCCATCTTCTTCTCCCTGCGGGTGTACCTGCGGGGCCGGACCACGCCGAGCACCATCGAGGTGCGGGCCCTGCGTCACGCCTGGTACATCGACGAGAGCTACGCCTCGTTCTTCGGCGGTCCGGGCCGGGCCTTCTTCAACGCCCTGTCCTGGTTCGATCGCACCGTCATCGACGGCATCGTGCGGGGGGTGGCCGTCGTGCTCACCGCCCTGGGCGACGGGCTGCGGTCGATCCAGCCCGGATTCGTCCGCAGTTACGCCCTGGGCATCGGGCTCGGGGCTGCGCTCAGCATGGTGTGGTTCCTGGGGAGGTTGTTCGCATGATGCCGCTCGGCGTTTTTGCCGCCGAGGCCGCCCCGTCGGCCCAGATCTCGATCCTGCCGCTCCTGGTCCTGATACCGGTGATCACCGCGGTGGTCATCCTGTTCCTCCCCGCCAACCGGGGCGACACCGCCAAGATCACCGCCCTGATCGGCTCGGTCATCACCGGCGCCCTGTCCCTGTACGTGCTGGCCGATTTTGAGACCGGCGTGGCCGGCTTCCAGTTCCTCACCCGCCACTGGTGGGTCGAGTCGTTGGGGATCAGCTGGTTTCAGGGGGTCGACGGGATCTCCCTGTTCCTCGTCGTCCTGACCGGGATCCTGTTCCCCATCGCCATCGTCACCACCGACGCCCACCACGACCCCAAGCCGTACTACGTCTGGCTGATGATGCTGATGGGCGGCTCGATGGGGGCGTTCACCTCGCTCGACCTGCTCGTGTTCTTCATGTGCTTCGAGGTCGTGCTGGTGCCGATGTACGTCCTCATCGGCGGGTGGGGCCACGGCGACCGGGTCAACGCGGCCCTCAAGTTCTTCCTGTACACCATGGCCGCGTCGGCCCTGATGCTGGTGGCCATCCTGTCGCTGGTCATCCTCACCTTCCGCCAGACCGGGGTGCTGTCGTTCGACATCACCTACCTGGCCGACAGCCATGCCCTGGGGAGCACGGCCGCCATGCTGGTGTTCGCCGCGTTCGCCCTGGCGTTCGCGGTCAAGGTGCCGATCGTGCCGCTCCACACCTGGCTGCCCGACGCCCACACCGAGGCCCCCACCGCCGGTTCGGTGATCCTGGCCGGGGTCATGCTGAAACTGGGTACCTACGGCCTGATCCGCTTCGGGCTCTACCTCTTCCCCGCCCAGGCCCGTGATGCCGCCCCGATCTTCTTCACCCTCGGGGTGATCGGCATCGTCTACGGCGCCGCGGTTGCCACCATGCAGTCCGACCTGAAACGACTGGTCGCCTACTCCTCGGTGGCCCACATGGGGTTCGTCGTGCTCGGGGTGTTCGCCATGAACAGCCAGGGCCTGTCCGGTTCGGTGCTGCAGATGGTGAACCACGGCATCTCCACCGGCGCCCTGTTCATCCTGGTCGGCTGGATCTACGAGCGGCGCCACACCCGCCAGATCGCCGCCCTCGGGGGCCTGCAGAAATCGGCGCCGGTGATGGCCGGGGTCTTCACCGTGGTCATGCTGTCCAGCATCGGCCTGCCCGGTCTGAACGGGTTCGTGGGCGAGTTCCTGATCCTCATCGGGGCGTTCTCGGCCGCCCGCTGGTGGACGGTCGTGGCGGTCACCGGCGTGATCCTGGCCGCCCTCTACCTGCTGTGGGCCTACCAGCGGACCTTCCACGGCCCGGCCGAGGGTGACAACGCCACCATGCGTGACCTCCGGCCCGCCGAGCTGTTCGGGATCGCCCCCCTGATCATCCTGATCGTGGCGCTCGGGGTGTACCCCAAGCCGCTCCTCGACCGGATCGAACCGGCCGTCGACGACCTCATCGCCCACATGGAGTCGGTCGACACCGGCTTCGTGGAGCAGGAGCCGGCGCCCGTGGAGCAGGGCGGCGCCGACGAGCTCATCCACTACGCCAAGGCCACCAGCCACGCCGAAGGCGGCGAGGGCGAGGAGGCCACCCACACCGAAGGTGGCGAGGCCACTGACCCGGGGGAGAGCGACTCCACCGGAGACGAGATGACGACCGACGAGTCCGAGGGTGCCGCCGGTGCCCTGGTGGGATCGTCGACGGTCGAGGAGGGTGAGCGATGATCGACGTGCTAGCCGCGCCGACCCAGCAGCCGGTGACCGTCACCGCGGCCGCCGATGCCTCCACCGAGGTCGTCTGGTCGCTCCTGTGGCCACTGGTGATCCTGGCCGGCGCCGGGGTCCTGCTGGTCACCATCACCTCCCTGTCGGCCCGCCTGCGTCGCAACGGGTTCCCGGCCCTGTTCACGGCCACGGCCGCGGTGGCCGCCGCGGTGTCGGCGGTGCCGATCTGGAACCGGATCGTTTCCCTCGATCTCAACGAGGGTCCTCGCCTGCTGGTGTCCGGGTCGCTCGCCGCGGACGGGTTCGGCCTGTTCGTCACCGTGGTCATCTGCGCCGCGGTGTTCATCACCGCCCTGCTGCTCGACGACTACCTGCCCCGCGAGGGGCTCGACGGCCCCGAGTGGTACGTGCTCCTCCTGCTGTCGGCCTCGGGCGGGATCCTGCTGGCCACGGCCACCGACCTGATCCTCACCTTCGTCGGCCTGGAGATCCTCTCGATCGCCGTGTACGTCCTGGCCGCCATGCATCTGCGCCGGATGGAATCCCAGGAGGCCGGTTTCAAGTACTTCATCCTCGGCGCCCTGTCGTCAGCAATCTTCCTGTACGGCATCGCCCTGATCTACGGGGCCACCGGCTCGACCTCGCTGGCCGGCATCGCCGCCGCCGGGGTCAACCAGGCCGGCCTCGATCCGGCCGCCGACTCGTCGTTGCTCCTGGCCGGGATGGCCCTCCTGCTCGTCGGGTTCGCCTTCAAGGTCTCCGCCGCCCCGTTCCATGTGTGGACACCGGACGTCTACCAGGGCGCTCCCACCCCGATCGTCGCCTACATGGCCTCCGGGGTGAAGGTGGCCGGGTTCGCCGGGATGGCCCGGGTCCTGGTGGCCGGGCTCGACCGCTACAACGCGGATTGGCGTCCCCTGGTTTTCGGCCTGGCCGCCCTGACCCTGCTGATCGGGGCCCTGCTGGCCATCGTCCAGCGCAACGTCAAGCGGATGCTGGCCTACTCCTCGATCGCCCACGCCGGCTTCATGCTGATTGCGGTGTACGTGATGGGCAGCCCGGGCGGGCCCGCCTTCGGCAACCCGGTGGCCGTGCTCGGCTCCCAGTCGTTGCTGTTCTACATGGTGGCCTACACCTTCATGGCCGCCGGGACCTTCGGGGTGATGACCGCGGTCGGAGGCCGGGGCGACGCCCACCACGACCTCAGCTCCTATCAGGGGCTGGCCCGCCGGTCGCCACTGCTGGCCGGGATGATGGCGGTCCTGCTGTTCGGGCAGGCCGGCATCCCGTTCACCTCCGGTTTCTTCGCCAAGTTCCGGGTCATCGGCGCCGCGGTGGCCAACGAGTCCTATGTGCTGGCCGGCCTGGCCATGCTCACCTCGGTGGCCGCGGCCGTCCTCTACCTGCGGGTCGTGGTGGCCATGTTCATGACCGAACCGGACGCGGCCTACGCGGCCACCGATGCCGCCACCCCGGCGGTCGACGACCCGGCCGCTGACGAACCCGCCGGGGATGACCCCGCGGTCGAGGAACTCGAGGCGTCGCTGGCCTCTGACGAGGCGGCCCGGTTGGGCGATCTGGAGGAGGCGGCCGACGACGTCATCGCGGCCGAGGAGCCGATGGGCCCCACCGAGATCGAGCCCGGCCTGGCCGTGATGGTGGCGGTGGCCATCTGCGCCGGGGCGACCCTGGCGCTGGGCCTCTTCCCCGACCTCGGCGGCGGCGTCCTCCGCGAGGCCGCCTCTTCCCTGCTGACCTTCTAGCCGCCCGAGGCGGCGCTGTCCCCCTGGGCCGAGGCGACCCGGTCGTCGTCGGGATCGTCGAGCCAGCCGTCGGGCAGGGCGACCGTCTGAGGCCCTCGGGTGTGGCCACGGGCCACCCGATGGTTCTCGGCCGGCAACGGGGCGTCGGGCAGTTCGCCCAGGATGGCGGCCAGCTCACCGAGCGAGGCGATCATGGCCAGGCGGCGGCGCACCTCACCCCCCACCGGGTAGCCCCTCAGGTACCAGCCGGTGTGCTTGCGGAACTCCCGGATCCCCTGGTGGTCACCGAACCAGGCCACCAGCAGCTCGGCGTGCCCGGTCATGATGGGGGCCACCTCGGCCAGGGTCGGGTGCGGGGGCACCGGGTCACCGGCCAGGGCGGCCACGAGCTGGGCGAACAGCCAGGGCCGGCCCAGGCAGCCCCGGCCGATCACCACCCCGTCACAGCCGGTCTCGGCCATCATGGCCACGGCGTCCTCGGCGGCCCAGATGTCACCGTTGCCGAACACCGGGATCGAGGTGATCGTTTCCGCCAGCCGGGTGATTGTGGCCCGATCAGCGGTGCCGGAGTAGAGCTGCGCCACGGTACGGCCGTGGAGGGCCACCGCGGCCACCCCGAGATCCTCGGCGGCCCGGGCCGCGTCGAGGTAGGTGATGTGGTCATCGTCGATCCCGACCCGCAGTTTCACCGTGACCGGCACGTCACCGGCCGCGGCCACCGCGGCTCCGACCACCGCGGCGAACAGGCGGCGCTTGTAGGGGAGGGCGCCACCGCCCCCGTGGCGGGTCACCTTGCGGACCGGGCAACCGAAGTTGATGTCGATGTGGTCGACCCGGTCGTCGTCCACCAGCCGTCGCACCGCCTCCCCGGCGTACCGGGGCTCCACGGCGGCCAGCTGCAGGCTCCGGGGGGACTCGCCGGGGGCGAAGTCGGCCAGCTTCGCCGTCTTGGCGCTGCCTTCGCACAACGCCCGGGCCGAGATCATCTCGCTCACGTACAGGCCGGCGCCGAACTGCCGGCACAGCCGGCGGAACGGGGCGTTGGTCACCCCGGCCATGGGGGCGAGGATCACCGGGACCGGAAGCTCGATCGGCCCGATCCGCACCGGCGCCGGCGCCGGCCGGACCCGGGCGCCGGTGGGGGCAGCGGTATCGGTGGCCATGTTCCCAGCATGCCGGGAGGGCGGCGACGAGCGTCTCCCGCACCTCTCCGCAGCCCGATTCGAGATCGGTCCGACCCGGGGCCGGGGTCGGCACCGGCCGAGGTGACCACAGGCACAAGGGGCCACTAGTGTGCCGACCATGACCGTTGCCCTGATCACCGGAGCCAACTCGGGAATCGGCCGTTCGTCGGCGGTGGAGCTCGCCGCCAAGGGCTGGACGGTGTACGGCTCGATGCGCCACCTCGACAAGGGGGCCAAGCCGGCCGCCGAGGCGGACGCGGCCGGCGTCACGGTCCACCCCGTGGTCTGTGACGTCACCGACACCGCCAGTGTCAACGAGCCGGTGGCCACCGTGACCGAGCACGCAGGTTGGATCGATGTCCTGGTCAAACACGCCGGGGGGGGCGCCAACGGGGTGTTGGAGGTGTGCTCGGTCGACACCTACGCCGAGGTGATGGACGTCAATCTCTACGGGGCCATCCGTTGCAGCCAGGCCGTCCTGCCCCAGATGCGGGAACGTGGTGCGGGGATGATCATCAATGTCTCGTCGATCTGCGGGGTCGTCGCGGCCATGGCCCAGTCGCCCTATGTGGCCTCCAAATGGGCCCTCGAGGGCCTGAGCGAGGGGATGGCCCAGGAGCTCGCCCCGTTCGGTATCCGGGTGGCCGTCATCGAGCCGGGCATCGTCCGCACGGCCATCATGGCCAAGAACACCGAAGCCGGGAACGAGACCGGCGCCTACGACGCCCACAACCGGCGCCTGTTCTCCTTCTACGCCGCCGGTCTGCGCAATCCGGGCCTGCCCCGCGAGGTGGGCGACGTGATCTACGCCGCGGCCACCGACGACCCGCCCCGGTTCCGCTACACGTGCGGTTGGGGAGGGTCCGAGCTGGTCGACGCCCGCCGACGGCTCGACATGGCCGAATGGGTGGCGCTCGGAGCGATCACCGATGACGACGCCTACAACGCCCGGTTCCAGGAGATGTTCGGCCTCGACATCAGCTGACCGGCACGGTCGGGCCCACGACGGCCGGGTCCCGCCCGGTGGGGACGCGGCGGCATACCCCCGGCCGGTGACGCCACCGGCTAGCGTTCTCCCCGGTCAACCACCGGACTTCCCGGGCGGGGCAATCTCAACAAGAACGTCACACGATCACCGCGGTCACACCTTGGATCGGTGCGCCCCGCGCAGCTAGGCTCGCCAGTCGTGTCGGACTTCCTCCGCGAGTTCTTGCTCGTTCTCCTCTTCGCGTTGCTGGGCTGCGGCGTGGTCGGGTTGTTCCTGGGTCTCGCCTCACTGTTGCGGCCCAGCCGCCCGACGGCCGGCAAGGTCGAGAACTATGAGAGCGGTGTCGATCCGGTAGGCACGGGCTGGTCCCAGAGCCAGATCCGGTACTACATTTTCGCCCTGCTGTTCGTCATGTTCGATGTGGAAGCCGTGTTCATCTTCCCGTGGGCGACTCGTCTCGAGCAGTTCGGATCCTTCGGTCTCGTCGAAATGTTGATCTTCATCATCATCCTGGACCTCGGCGTGGCGTAGTCCTGGCGCAAGGGCGTCCTCCGCTGGGCCTAGCCAGCGCATCGATCGAGCGACCGGAGGGGAGTGTGACATGGGTTTGGTGGAATCTGGCAAGCTGCCGAAAGGCCTGACTTCGCTGCTCAACATGAGCCGCAAGTACTCG
>JBKDZN010000016.1:0-37768 GCA_047971245.1 Acidimicrobiales bacterium | reverse complement strand
TTGAAGGCCCGGCTGGTCCGGTCGAACGCCGAGCGGGTGCGCCGGATCGAGTCCGGCGACCAGACCGTCGTGGGCGTCAACGCCTTCGTCGACACGGCCCCTTCCCCCCTCGGCGGTTCGGAGAGCATCCTCCGGGTCGACCCGGCCGTCCAGGCCGAGATGATCGACGACGTGGAGCGGTGGCGGGCCGGCCGGGACACCGCCGCGGTCACCACGGCCCTCGATGAGCTCCGACAGGCCGCCGAATCGGGTGACAATGTGATGGAGCCGACCATCCGGCTGGCCCGGGCCGGCGGGACCACGGGCGAGTGGGCCGACGCCCTGCGCCAGGTGTTCGGCGAGTTCCGGGCACCGACCGGGGTCAGCTCGGCCGGGGGTCCGGTCCTCAGCGGCGACGCGGCCGCGTTCCAGCGGATCTCCACCCGCCTCAAGGCCGTCGAGGGCGGCCCACCCCGGGTGCTGGTCGCCAAACCTGGCCTGGACGGCCACTCCAACGGGGCGGAGCAGATCGCGGTGGCGGCCCGGGACGCCGGGATGGAGGTCATCTACGAAGGGATCCGGTCGACCCCACCCCAGATCGCGGCGGTGGCCCGGGACGAGGATCCCGACGTGATCGGCCTGTCGATCCTGTCGGGCAGCCACCTGGAGCTGGTACCGGCCACCCTGGCCGCCCTGGCCGCGGCCGGGGTGGACGCCCCGGTGGTGGTGGGTGGAATCATCCCCCTGGAGGACCAGGCCACCCTGCTCGAGGCCGGGGTGGCGGCGGTGTTCACCCCGAAGGACTACGAGATCTCCCACATCGTCGAACAGCTCGCCGACCTGGCCCTCGTGCACCGGGACGGCCCGGGAGATCGGGTGGTGGCGCCGTAATCCTGGCGCTCACGCCCCCGGGCGGGCATGCTGCCTGCGGGACGGCGCTCATGCCGTGGCGGCCCGCGCCGATATGAACCACGGATGGATGATTGGAAATGAAGCTACGGACGGTTCTTCCCGGGCTGGGCATCGTCGCGGCCGCCTTCGGCCTGGCCGCCCTGGTGGTGGACCGCTCCGCGATGGGCCTGGTGGCCGGGGTGTTGGGCCTGGTCACCGGGACCCTGGCGGTGATCATCCCGCGGCGTGAGGCGTCGACCGACCGGGCCCGGGCCCGCCTGGCCACCCCGGCCGACGACGCCCCGCCCGAGGCGGCCCCGTCCCGGCCGGTCGAGCAGCGATCCGCCGACGCCGGAGTGCCCGAGGGCCGGTCCGAACCGGACGTCCCACTGCGGCTGGACACCGTCCCCGGTCCCGGCGGTTTGTCCGAGCGGGATCCCGGACCCCAGCCGGACGAGGTCGCGGCGGTGGCCGGGGCGGCCGGCAGCCCCCTGCTCGATCCGGCCACCGGCCTGTTCGGCGAGGAGTTCTTCCGGGTGGTCACCGAATCCCGCATCGCCGCCGCCCGCCGTCACCTCCGCCCGGTGGCCCTGGTGCTCGTCGAGGTGGTGGAGGGCCCGCCCACGGATCCGCCCATCCCGGTGGATTCGGTCACGGTGTCCACGTCCATCACCAGCACCCTGCGCGAGGCCGACATCGCCTGCCGGTTCCACAATGGCTACTTCGCCCTGTTACTCGAGGACACCCCCGAGAACGGGGCCATCTGGACCGTGGAGCGCATCCGCCGCCACCTGGCCGAGGCGAGCAGCGGCAAGACCCTGTGGGCCGGCGTGGCCTGCTACCCGGCGCACGCGTTCAGCCACGCCGAGCTGATGACGGCGGCCGAGAGCGCCCTCGTGGCCGCCCGGGAGTGGCGGCAGGACCGTATCGAGGTGGCCACCCTCGCCCCCTGACCGGCGGTCGGGATCGGCCGTGGTCGCCGCGGCGGGCGGTCAGTCGACGGGACCGGCCTCCGCCGCGCCCAGCACCGCTTCGTTGTCGGCGCCCAGGGCCCGTCCGGGCCACCGGAGCCGGGCCGGGGTGGCCGACAGGCGAGCCACCGCCCCCTGCATGGCCAGACCGCCGACGTCGGGGAACATCCCCCGGTCCACGGCGTGGGGATCCGCGCAGAGCTGGGCCACGTCGTACACTTCGGCGGCGGCCGCGTCGGCCTCGGCCAGCTGGTCCATCGCCTCGGTCAGGGTCCGTTGGGCCATCCAGGCCGCCATCCGGTCCTCGATCAGGTCGCGGTGCTCCATCCGACCGGTGTTGGCCCGGAGCCGCTCGTCGCCGCCCAGCCCGATCAGGTCAAGCACCCGGGCCGCCACCGAATCGGCCGAGGTCGACACCGCCACCCACTGGTCATCGGCGGTCCGGTACGCGCCGCGGGGCACCGAGTACGGGAGCCCGGAGCCGAGCCGGGGCTGCTGGATCCCTTCCTTCAGCCACAGGGCGGGCAACGGGCCCAGGAGCTGGACCAGGCTCTCGATCAGGTTCACGTCCACCACCTGGCCGACGCCGGAGTGGACGGCCACCATGGTGGCGAACGCTCCCGCCAGGGCGGTCACCTCGTCGGTGAGGGCCACGGGCGGCAGGGTGGGAGGGCCGTCCGCGTCACCGTTCAGGGCCGCGAAGCCCGACATGGCCTCGGCCAGGGTGGCGAACCCCGGGCGGTCCCGGTACGGGCCGGTCTGTCCGAAAGCGGTGACCCGGGTGATGACCAGGTTCGGGTTGCGACGGTGCAGGACGTCGGGTCCGAGGCCGAGCGCTTCCAGCTTGCCCGGCCGCATGTTCTCGACCAGCACGTCGGCCCGGTCGACGAGGCCCAGCAACTGTTCGCGGCCGGACTCGGATCGGAGGTCGAGCTCCACGAACCGCTTGTTCCGGTTGGAGAGCTTGAAGAAGTAGGTGAGGTCGTCGGCGGGGTCGCGCCAACCGAGATTCCGGGCCGAGTCGCCGACGCCGGGCCGCTCCACCTTGATCACGTCGGCCCCGAAGTCGGCCAGGTGGCGGGCACAGCCGGGACCGGCGAGAACGGTCGACAGGTCAAGGACGGTCAGATCGGCCAGCGGCCCGGTGCGGGGCGGTGGGTCAGCGCTCATGGGGGCACGATACGGGCGACCTGCCGACCGGCACGATACGGCGTCGACCGTACCTCGTGCTCTAGCATCGGTGGCATCAGGGGCCACAGACGGGGGCGCCAGTGACCACCTCGCCCAGTTCCAACCCGCACCGATCCGCCGTTGTGCTGGAGGTGTGCGGCCTGAGTTCCGGACCAGGCCCCGGGTCCCGTCAACCGAAAGCCGTCCGTCGGCGACGTCCCCCGCCACCGGATCGGTTCACGATCGGGCTCCGCACCGCCGGCTGGGTGACTGCATCGGCCCTGGCCGTGGCCATCGTCGTGTCCGCCGTCGGCCTGAACGGCACCGCGCTGGGCTGGGGGTTGGCCGTTGCCACCGTGGCCGTCGCCCTGATCGCCACCGCCGCGGTGCCCGCGGTCCGGGCCCGGCCGGGAGGCGGGCACCCCCGGCCGTCCGCCCCGTTCACCCCGGTCGTGGTGCGGTCGGCCTCGTTCCACGCCGACCGCCTCTGGCGGGCCGCCGACACCGTCCCACCGGGCCCGGTGGCCGATCACCTCACCGACCTGGCCGTCACCGCCGACCGGTACGTCGCCCTGGCCAACCTCGACCCGGGGCGGGTCGGCGGACCGGACCAGATCCTGACCGATCTGGCCGCCTTGACCGACGCCGCGGAACGGCTCGCCCGAACCCGGATCCCGTCCGGGCCCACCCCACTCCAGGACCTGGCCGAACGGACCGATCTGATGGCACACGCCCTGGGTGAGGACATCGACCCAGCGACCCCTCTGTCCTGAGGTTCCCCCTAGTCTGGGCGTTTCGGCGGGTATGGAGGTCCGGTCATGTCAGCGGGTGGGGAGCAGAGCACCAGGGCCGTGATGGCGGCCTTGCTGGCCAACCTCGGGATCGCGGTGGCGAAACTGATCGGGTTCCTGATCACCCGGTCGTCGTCGATGCTGGCCGAGGCGATCCACTCCGTCGCCGACACCGGCAACCAAGCCCTGCTTCTCTTCGGCGACCGCCGAGCCCGCCATCCCGCCGACAGCCAGCATCAGTTCGGCTACGGGCGCGAGCGCTATTTCTGGAGCTTCGTGGTGGCCCTCGTCCTGTTCGCCCTCGGCTCGGCGTTCGCGGTGGCCGAGGGGGTCGACAAGATCCTCCACCCGCACGAGCTCGACAATGTGCCGGTGGCCCTCGGGATCCTGGTGCTGGCCATGGTGCTGGAAGGGCTCAGCTTCCGCACCGCGATCGGCGAGGCCCGGCCCCGCAAGGGCCACCAGTCGTGGTGGCAGTTCATCCGCACCTCCCGGATCCCGGAGCTGCCTGTGGTCATCCTGGAGGACTTTGGTGCCCTGTGCGGTCTCGGGATCGCGTTCGTCGCCGTCGGCCTGTCGACCGTCACCGGTGATCCACTGTGGGACGGGATCGGCACGCTCGCCATCGGAATCCTCCTCGGCGTCATTGCCGTGGTGCTCGTCATCGAGATGCGCAGCCTGCTCATCGGTGAGGGCGCCCACCCGGATGACATGGAGAAGATCCGGGCGGCCGTCATCGGCGCCCCGGGGGTGCGGGAGTTGCTCCATCTCCGCACCGAACACATCGGGCCCCAGGAACTCCTGGTGGGCGCCAAGGTGATGTTTGACCCCCATTTGGGGGTAGAGGGATTGGCTCGAGCCGTCGACGGGGTCGAAGCCGCGGTGCGGGCCGAGGTGCCCTACGCCCATCCGATCTACGTCGAGCCGGACCTGCAGCGGGCCACCGTCGACGAACGGTCGTAGCCGACCGGTCGACCCCCGGAAGGGTCCGGGTGCTGGGTCCCGCCTCGGTTTTCCGGTAGAACACCAGTGTGCTCAGTGTTCTCTCTCCGGCCAAAACCCTCGATTACGAGTCACCGCTGGCGACGCGAAAGCACTCGCAACCCGAGATGCTGGACCAGGCCGCCGAGCTCGTCGACATCATGCGAACGAAATCGCCCGACGACCTTCGCTCCATGATGGGCATCTCGCCCGATCTGGCCGAGCTCAGCCACGAGCGCTTCTGCGACTGGACGCAGCCGTTCACCCCGGCCAACGCCCGCCCGGCGATCCTGGCCTTCAACGGCGACGTCTATCTCGGCATGGACGCACCCCACGAGTTCAACGAGCGGGACTTCACCCAGGCCCAGAAGGTCGTGCGGATCCTGTCGGGCCTGTACGGGTTGCTGCGCCCACTCGACCTGATGCAGCCGTACCGCCTCGAGATGGGCACCAGGCTCCGGACCCCGTACCCCGATCTCTACACCTTCTGGGGGCACCGGATCACCGATGCCGTCGCCGAGGCGGCCAAGGCCAGCCCCGGCCCGTCCGCGGTGATCAACCTGGCGTCGGTCGAATACGCCAAGGCGATCGACCCCGACCGTCTCGGGCTACCCGTCATCACCCCGAGTTTCCTCGACGAGCGCGACGGTGAGGCCAAGACGATCGCCTTCTTCGCCAAGCGGGCCCGGGGGGCCATGGCCGGGTGGTTGGTCACCCAGCGGGTCACGACCTTGAAGGGGATTCGTGACTTCCAGGGGCTCGGGTACCGTTACGACGCGGAACGCTCCACCCGTACCCACCCCGTCTTCGTGCGCCCCGCCCCCGCGGGCCGGGCGGGATAGGCCGAGACGGCCGGGTGCCGTCAGAGGCCGGCCAGGAACGCGAGCAGGGCATCGTTCACCCCGGCCGGACGTTCCTGCTGGAGCCAGTGGCCGGCTCCTTCGAACATCACCAGCTCACGTAGCCCGGGCACCAGGCCCGGGAGGGCGGCGATCGCCTCCGGGGTGTTGCCGGCGATCAGGTCGTGCTCCCCTCCGAGGTAGAGGGCGGGCTGATGAATGGCCGCCCCGACGAAGGGGGACAGAACCGCGGGAAGCTGGTTGATGTTGCGGTACCAGTTGAGCCCGCCCCGAAGGCCGGCGACGCGGAGCTCCTCAACGTAGAACGCCACATCGTCCTCCGTGAGCCAGGCCGGCAGCCGTTCGGGGAGGACCAACTGATCGATGAGCCGTTCCCCAGCGGGGAAATGGCCGTCCCAGCCGGTGGTGTGGACACCGTCGGCCACGATGTCGCCGGAGATGGTGTAGAGGAAACCCCTGACGAACCGGTCGATGTCGGCTTCGAGCTCGGCCTCGGCCCGCCCGGGCTCCTGGAAGTAGAGGCGGTAGTAGTCGCGCCCGCCGGCCGCGGCCGCCATCGCAGCGTTGACGGTCACCCCTTCGGGAAGGCTCCCGGTCGGCGGTGTGTAGGGCACGCTCAGCGCTGCGACGCCACGAACCACGTCGGGCCGCATCAGCGCGCTGTACCAGGCCACCGGCGCCCCCCAGTCGTGACCGACCACCACTGCCTCGTCGGCCCCGAGCGCGGCCACCACGCCGATGACGTCACCGGCCAGAAGGCCGACGTGGTAGGCCCCGATGTCGGACGGCTTGGACGTGCCGCCGTAACCCCGCATGTCCATCGCCACGGCCCGGTAGCCGGCCTCGGCCACGGCGGGCAGCTGGTGCCGCCACGAATACCACGACTCGGGGAATCCGTGGCAGAACACCACCAGGGGACCCTCGCCCATGGCGACCGTGTGGATGGTGATGCCGTTCACTTCGCGGTCGGCGTGCTCGAAGCGGCTGATGTCGACGGTGGTCATCGCGAGAGCCTAGGAGCATCCCTCATCCGGCGTCAGGACGGCCCAGGCCAACCCCCAGTGGGTTCGACTGTCGGCGCCCGGCCACGCAACGTGCTTAGCTTCTGGGCATGAAACCGCACGTACAGGGCGTGACGGACCTCGAAGAGCCGGCCATCCGCCTCAACTTCGACCCGGCCACGCTGCTCCACCCCGCGGCGTTGCAGTGGCTGATCACAGCAATCGGTTTCGCCGCCATCTCGATCTGGCCCGAGCGTTCGAACGGACCACTGAGCGTGGTGGTCGGTAGCGCCATGGTTGCCGTCGGGGCGTCCCGGGTCCTGGCCGGGAGCCGGAGCCAGGGCCGCCGCTGGCTCGAGGCCGGGGTGGGCGCGGCCATTCTCGCCCTCGGGCTGGCGGTGCTCGTTGTCCGGGCCTCCGATGAGGTCGTACTGGCCCGGTTGGTGGCCGCGGTCCTGGTGTTCGAGGGGGTGCGCCGGTTCCTCGTCAAACCGGTCGACGGGTCCCGGGCCTCGACGGTGTACCCGATCGTGCTGCTGGGTGCCGGGGGGCTCATCGCCCTGTTCCCCCGGGAAATGCTGGGTCTCCTCACCGGGATCCTGGCCATCGGGGCCATGGGGACCGCCCTCATCGTCATCGGTGAACTGAACGCCATCCCCGCCGCCGAACGAGCCGGCCGTTCCTCGCGATCCCTGATCGCCGACTGGTTCGACCACCGTCCCCGCTCGGTGGAAGAACGCGAGGACGTGTACGCCAAGGTGTTCTTCGAGGGGGACAGCTACGGAACACGACTCGGCCGCTTCTTCGCCCTGATGGGCTTCGCCGCCGCTCTGGCCGCCCTCGGCGTGGTGAGCGACTCCACCGCGGTGGTGATCGGCGCCATGCTCGTCGCCCCGCTGATGACCCCGCTCATGGGGGTGGCGGTGTCACTGTCGATGGGGTGGCCCCATCGCCTGGCCCGGGCGGCGGCGGTGGCCGCGAGCGGGGCCGTCTGGGCCATCTCGATCGGCGTGCTCGTCGGCCTGCAGCTCAGCAACTTCATCGATGTGGCCACCAACAGCCAGATCCAGGCCCGGATCTCACCCACCGTCATCGACCTGCTCGTGGCCATGGCCGCCGGGGCCGCCGGCGCCTACGGTCTGTCCCGACCGGACGTGTCGGATTCGCTGCCCGGGGTGGCCATCGCCATCTCCCTGGTCCCCCCTTTGACCGTGGTGGGCATCTGCTACGCCCAGGGCGCGGTGGCCGAGGGCAACGGGGCGCTGCTGCTGTTCCTCACCAACGCCATCTCGATCATGATCGTGGGGGCGATCACCTTCGTCCTGACCGGGCAGACATCGATGCACGAGCTGACCATGGGTCAGCAACACGTCCGCACCGCGATACTGGCCCTTGCCGCCATGGCCGCCGCGGTGTTCGCCGGATTGTTCCTCAACGGTGAGGCCCTGGTGTCGCAGGCGATCAACGAGGGGTTCATCCGATCCGACGTGACCGACTGGGTGGCGGAGGCCGACGGCTACACCATCACCGAGCTGACCATCAACCCCGGTTCGGTCGACGTGACGATCACGGGCCCGGCCGACGTCGATCCCCCACCGACCCAGCAGCTCGCCGATGAGATCGCCGGGTCGGTCAAGGGCGAGGTGGACGTGACGGTCCGGGTGGTCCGCTCCGAACTGGAGTCGGTCACCACCAGCCCGACCGGCTGATCCGGCCGCGGTGACCAGTCGGCCGATCAGGCCGTTCTGGTCACCACACCGGTGTTCCCGTCGACCGACACGGTCATCCCGTCACGCAGGCGGGAGATGGCCTTGGGGACCGAGACCGCGGCAGGGATGCCGAGCTCCCGACTCACGATGGCGGCGTGGGACACCGGTGCCCCCACCTCCGACACCACCCCGGCCGCGCCCAGGAACAGGGGCGTCCACGCCGGGTCGGTGATGGGGCAGACCAGGATCTCTCCGGGTTGTAGGGCGGTCGGGTCCGACGGGCTGAGCACGATGCGGACCACCCCCGACGCCGAACCCGGCGCCCCGGCGATGCCGGTGAGGGAGTCCCCAACCGCCAACACCTCCAGCTCCTCGGCCCGGGAGCGTCGCTCCCAGGTGTCCAGCGGCGGCATGTCCCCGTCGATCACGAACGGGGGCACATAGTCGAACAGCTCCAGGTAGCGGCGCTCCCGGTCGGCGGCCTGGGCGGCCGGACCGGCGGCGCCCGCACCGTCGCCGCCGACCACGGCGGCCAGCTCGTCGATGGCGAGCATGTAGATCAGCTCGGGCCGGGCGAACGCACCGCCGGCCACCAGCCGTTCGCCCAGCTCGTTGGCGGTGAGCCGCTGCTCGTGGATGATCAGGGCCACGGTCATGCGGGCTCGTTCGCGGGCCCGGCTGAACTGCTCGGCGATGTTGAGCTGGGCCTCGAACGTCGCGGCGGTCTCGGCGTCACCGGCCAGGGCGGCCCGGACCGCGGCCACGGCGGCGTCGCGTTCGGCGGCTTGGGCGGCCGCCCGGGTGACCGGGGAACTGGACTCGGGGGCACGTCGCATGGTGTCGAGCGACACCATGAGGATCTCCGGGTCGGTTCCCCAGGTCCTGCTGCGGAACTCCCATTCGTTCGGACCACGGAACCCCCACCGGTCGAGGAAGACGGCCACGGCCCCGGTCAGGGCGACGGCGTCGGGGTGCTCGTCGGCCTGGATCGCCGGCCACCGGTCACCGTCGAGGCGGTCGAACAGGGCGGTGAGATGCGCTGACGAGGCGACCATGCGGCTGAGGGGCCACATGTCGTGGGTGGCCATGGCGGAGTCGACGTCACCCAGACCGCTCGACAGGACGAGGCCGAGCTCGGGTTGGCCGATCGCCGCCGCGATCGCCGCCCCGCCACCGATGCCGAGCCCGGACACGGTGCTGGCGTACAGGTGGGCGTGCCACAGGTGCCGGGACAGGTCCTCGAAGCTCCGCAGGCGGTAGAGCAGGGCCTCGGCGTCGAGGGTGGCCAGATCGGGCCGGGCCGCCACCACCTCGAGCACCTTCGCCCGGTCGGCGTCGAAACGCGCCAGGTCGGTGGTGGCCGCCACCTCGGCCAGCCATTCCTGGCCCCGGGCCGATGCCGCCGGGTCGACGTCGTCGGGACGGGCCTCGCTCTCGTACGACGGGATCCCGGGCATGTCGCCGAAGTAGGCATCGTCGATCATCTGGGCGCCCACCCCGAGCCGGACCCCGAAGATCCGGGCCAGGGACATGTTGATGTAGCAGAACCCGTTGAACACCGCGACCGGATTGTGGGGAATGGTATTGTCGAACGAGTCCTCGTCGAACATGCGGGTCTCGATGTAGGAGCGCCGCCATCCCGGTTCCAGATTGTCGAGGAAGCCGACCGACGCGGTGAGCGGCGTCATCGGGTCGGGGAACACCTCCCCGGCGTTGGCCCGCGACCACAAACGGAATCGTTTGGATGTGGGATCGTTCGGAATCCACTCGTCGGTCATCGCACCGGCCCCCTTCGTCGATGGTCACCCGTCACACCTGGACGGGGTCACCTTAGGCCGTGCCCGACCTCGGCGCAGGTCGGCGCCGGGTCGTGGCACCGAGGGGCGCGTCGAGGTCGCCCCCCGGTCGCCCGGGTCAGGACCGCCAGGGACGCTGCCGGGCGTGGGGGGTGGGCCGGTTCCACCAACGACCACTGAACCGCCAGCGGGGGTCGGCCACCGGCTCGTCGCCGGCCGGGGCCGGAGCCGCCGCCAGGGTGAGGGCGGCCACGATGGCGGCCGCCTCCTCATCGGTCGGGGTCGGGGTGATGTCGGGGATCATGGGGGTGCCTCGTGACGTCGATCGGCCGGACGGGTGGTGACCTACAGCGGCACGTTGCCGTGCTTGCGCTTGGGGAGCTCCTCCCGCTTCGATCGCAGCATCTCGAAGCCGGCGATCACCTCGCGGCGGGTGTCGGCGGGGTCGATCACCGCGTCGACGTAGCCCCGCTCGGCGGCGATCCACGGGTTGGCGAACCGTTCCTTGTACTCCTCGATCAGCTCGGTGCGCCGGGCGACCGGATCGTCGGCGGCCTGGATCTCCCGCCGGTAGACGATGTCGGTGGCACCCTCGGGCCCCATCACCGCCAGCTCGGCCGACGGCCAGGCGAGGGACAGATCCGAACCGATGCTCTTGGAGTCCATGACCACATACGCCCCGCCGTACGCCTTGCGGGTGATGACCTGGATCCGGGGCACCGTGGCCTCGCAGTAGGCGTAGAGCAGTTTCGCGCCGTGGCGGATGATCCCGCCGTACTCCTGATCGACGCCGGGCAGGAAGCCGGGGACGTCGACGAAAGTGAGCAGGGGGATGTTGAACGCGTCGCAGGTCCGCACGAACCGGGCCGCTTTCGACGACGATTCGATGTCGAGCACCCCGGCGAGGACCATGGGTTGGTTGGCCACCACCCCGACCGGGTGACCGTCGAGGCGGATGTACCCGCACAGGATCGATTTGGCCCAGCCGGCGTGGTATTCGAGGAATTCCCCGTCGTCGGCCACCTCGGTGATGACCGACTTCATGTCGTACGGCATGTTCGGGCTGGGCGGCATCAGCTCGATCAGGTCCGGGCAGGACCGGGTGGGATCGTCGGTCGCCTCGAACGCCGGCGGGTCCTCGATGTTGTTGGACGGCAGGAACGAGAGGAGGTAGCGCACCTCGTCGAGTACGGCCTTCTCGTCGCCGGCCACGAAGTTCGCCACTCCGGAACGGGACGAGTGGCTCATGGCCCCGCCCAGCTCCTCCAGGGTGACCTCCTCGCCGGTCACCGTCTTCACCACGTCGGGGCCGGTGATGAACATGTGGGAGGTCTCGTTGACCATGAAGATGAAGTCGGTCATGGCCGGGCTGTACACCGCGCCGCCGGCGCAGGGGCCCATGATCACGCTGATCTGGGGGACGACACCGGAGGCCTGCACGTTGCGGTAGAAGATGCCCCCGTACCCGTCGAGGCTGACCACCCCTTCGGGGATGCGGGCGCCGGCCCCGTCGTTGAGGCCGATGCAGGGCGCCCCGACGGAAAGGGCCAGGTCCATCAGCTTGTGGAGCTTCTCGGCGAAGACCTCACCCAGGGAGCCCCCGTTGATGGTGAAGTCCTGGCTGAACAGGAAGACCTTCCGGCCGTCGATGGTGCCCCACCCGGTGATGACACCGTCGGTATAGGGCCGTTCGGTCGCCTCGGGATGCCGGGTGCGGGCGAGCATGTCCAGCTCGTGGAACGATCCCTCGTCGAGGAGGTAGTCGATCCGTTCCCGGGCCAGCATCTTGCCCTTGTCGTGCTGTCGCTTGACCGCACGCTCCGGGCCGGCGTGGAGGGCCTCTTGCCGCCGCCGTTCGAGGTCGGCCACACGTTCGCTCAGGGGGTGATCCACGTCGGGCACCCTAGCCTCCCGGACGCCCCGATCGCCTTTCCGTCCGGCGCCGGGCCCTACGGTGGGGTGATGGACCTTCCCGTGAATCCGCCGGTCAAACCGATGCTGGCCAAGGCGGTCCCCGGCCTCCCCGAGGGTGAGGTGTCGTTCGAGCCCAAGTGGGACGGTTTCCGGTGCATCGTGTTCCGTGACGGCGACGAGGTGATCCTCGGGTCCCGCAACGAGCGGCCCCTCACCCGGTACTTCCCGGAGATGCCGGCCCCGCTGCGGGCGGCCCTGCCCCCTCGTTGTGTGGTGGACGGGGAGCTGATCGTGGTGAAGGGCGAGAAACTGGATTTCGACGGTCTCCAGCAACGGATCCATCCGGCCGAGAGCCGGGTGACCATGCTGGCGGAGACCACCCCGGCCTGGTTCGTCGCCTTCGACGTGCTCGCCGTGGGCGAGGACGATCTCCGACCCCGCCCGTTCCGGGAGCGCCGGCGGGTGCTGGAGGAGATCCTCGCCGGGGTGGAACCCCCGGTGTTCCTGACCCCCACCACCGACGACCGTGACCTGGCCGACGAGTGGTTCCGGGTCTTCGAGGGAGCCGGCCTCGACGGCCTGATCGCCAAGCCGTTGGCCGATCCCTACGTCGAGAACAAGCGGACCCAGCTCAAGATCAAGCACGTCCGCACGGCGGACGCGGTGGTGGCCGGGTTCCGGTGGCACAAGGACGGCCAGGGCATCGGCTCCCTGTTGCTCGGGTTGTACGACGACGGGAACCTCCACCATGTCGGGGTGGCGGCGAGCTTCACCGCCAAACGGCGAGCCGAACTGGTGGAGGAGTTGAGGCCGCTCACCGAAGGGGCCCTGGAGCAGCACCCGTGGCGGGGGTGGGCCGACGCCGAGGCCGAGGCCCGGGCGGAGGGTCGGATGCCGGGGGCGCCGAACCGGTGGAGCGCCAAGAAGGACCACTCGTGGGTTCCGGTCCGGATCGAGCGGGTGGCCGAGGTGAAGTACGGCAGCACCCTGAACGGCCGGTTCCGGGAGGTGACCAAGATGCTGCGGTGGCGGCCGGACAAGACCCCCCAGGAGTGCACGTTCGACCAGTTGGACGAGCCGAAACCAGTAGGGGTGGAGCTTGTGTTACAAGCTCCACCCCTACGGACCTAGCTATGTGTTCCGCCGGGTGATCTTGGGGAGATCGTGCCCAGGGCACGGGTGGCGGGGTGCGGCCGCTGTAACGCACCCGCTCACTTGTCCAGATTTGTCGCGTCTGCGGCCCAAAAGTTCCCGAACCGACGATCTTCGTCACCGAACGGTCATATTTCGGGTTCGGGACGGGCCGGTGGCCACCACCGGCGATCAGCCGCCGACGACGATCTCCACCCGGCGGTTCAGGGCCCGCCCGGCCGGGTCGTCCTCCCCGTCCGGTTTCGTGTTGGGCGCGATCGGGCGGGTTTCGCCGTAGCCGACGGCGGTCATCCCGGCGGTCACCCCACCGTCGGTGAGGGCGGCGACGACGGCGTCGGCCCGGCGGAGGGAGAGGTCGTCGTTGTACTCGTCGGTGCCGATGGCGTCGGTGTGGCCCTCCACCTGCAGGGGTGCGTCGGTGCCGGCCAGGGCGGCCGCCACCCCGGCCAGGACCTCGTCGGCCTCCGGCCTGAGCGTGGCCTGATCGAAGTCGAACAGGACGTCGGCCGACAACCGCAGCACCACGGCGCACGGGGTGGTGAGCCGCCCGAGGGTGCCGAGCGGCGGGATCCGGTCGGCCACCGCCACCGACGGGAACTCGGGGACGACGACCCGGCGACCGGAGCCGTCGGTGGCCTCGCCCTCAGCGTCGAAGCTCACGTCGATTCCCGATGAGACGTCCTGGTACCGACCGGAGCCGTCGGGAGCCACCTCGACGCTGAGATTCCGGTCGCCACCCAGGTCCCTGAAGCTGACCGAACCGTCTTCGGTGCGCTCCAGGTTGAGGTTGCGGTTCCCGCCCAGGTCACGGAAGACAACCTGGGCGCCCTCGACGGTCAGATCCAGGTTCCGATCGCCCCCGAGGTCCCGCAGGGATCCGTCACCGTCCCCATCGATGCTCACCCTCCGGTTGTTGTCGCCGCCCAGGTCATCGGTCGAACCCAGGCCGTCAGCGTCGACCTCCACCGTGAAGTTCCGATCACCGCCCAGGTCCTGGTAGGTGCCGGAGCCGTCCGCGGCCACCTCGATACTGAGGTTCCGGTCACCGCCGAGGTCGTCGAGGGTCCCGGAGCCATCCGCGGCCACCTCGACAGTCAGGTTCCGGTCGCCGCCGAGGTCGGCCAGGCGGCCCGAACCGTCGGGGGCCACATCCAGGCTCAGGTTGTTGTCGCCCGAGAGGTCCAGATAGTGGCGGGTCCCGTCGGGATCGGTGGTGAGCTGCACATGACTCGATCCCTCCAGGTTCAGGTAGTCGGGGACCTCCTCGAGATCGAACACGTCCAGCTCCCCCTCGGGCCGGATCACCCCCGAACCGTCGCAGGCCGGGGAGACGACGTCGAGGCCGGCGTCGGGATCGTCCAGACCGTCGAGCTCGGCGCCGAGCACGTCACCCGCGGCGGTGAGGGCCGCCGGATCGTGCACCGTGATGGCCGGGAGGGTGGGGTAGACGACGGTGATCACGTCGTCACCGGTGGCCTCCTCCCGGTCGGTGTCGCCACTCGTGGTGGTGTTCCCGGCCGCGACGCTCGAGGTCGCCTCACCGTCGACCGGTTCCCCGGCCGTGCTCGTCTCGGAGAACAGGCCACACCCGGTGATCAGGAGGGTGAATGCGACGGCCACGCCGGCACTGCGGCCCCACAACGATGCGCTCATCTGATCCGCTCACCTCCTGCCCCGCCACCGCAACGCCCGGGGCCGTTCGCGCTGGTGAACCTAGATGGATATCCACCCTTGGGGGGATCGGTCCACCGAATCACCCAGCGTGCGAAGCTGAGCGGCCGACGCCGGCGAGGCCGGAACGGGCTCCTGGCCGCCGGTCAATGGGCGGGCCGGCGGGGCCGATCACTCATCGGCGGTGGTGGCCCGGAGGGCGTCGGCCATCATGAAATCGAGGGTGATGATGATCGGCGCCTCGGTGTCGACCTGGTCGATGCAGGTGGACACATCGGCCGCGACGACGCCCACCTCCGCCGGATCGTAGATCCGGTAGAACCGCTCCTGGCCGTCGTAGGCGGTGGGGCATTCCCCGGCGAACGTTCCGAGCGACAGGGTCCCGGGTTCGAGGGCCAGGGCGTCGGTGCGGAGCTGGCTGACGTCGTAGGTTCCCCGCGAGCGCTCCTCACCGCCCTCGATGAGGGTCCAGGCGCCGTCGGCGGCCAGGTCGAGCGGGCGTTCGCAGACCCCGGACTCGCAGCGGCCGCCCACAGCGATCACCACCGCCAGCAGGCCACTGTCGATGACGGTGGCCAGGGTGTCCATCACCGGCGAGGTGGGCGGTACCGATGGGCTGGTCCCGGTAATCACCGGGTCGTCGCCCCGCTCGAACTCGGTGTGGTCGGTGGTGGTCACCGTGCCATCGGCGGCACAGCCCGCCCCGGCGAACACCCCGGCCGCCACCAGGCCGACGGCGATCACCGACGCGCCGAGGCGGGGCCGGGCCGGCCTCGGTCGGGACCGGCGACGGGGAGGATCGATGGGTCCGCAGGACGATCCGGCAACGGGCATCGCGGTCACGTTACCGCCGGCCGGCGACGACATCGGCGGCGAGGCAACGACACCGGCACCGAGATCGCCGCACCGCCGGTGGAGTAGCGTCGGTGGATGTCCGGTGATCGCACGACCATCAGCGCCGGTGGCCACGACATCGAGGTCTCCCATCCCGACAAGGTGTTCTTCACCAAGCGGGGCGAGACCAAGCTCGATCTGATCGAGTACTACCTGGCCGTGGAGGGACCGATCATGGCCGCCACCGGCGGCCGGCCGACGATGCTGCAGCGCTTCCCCGACGGGGCGTCGGGGAAGTCGTTCTACCAGAAGCGGGTCCCCAAGGGCGCGCCCGGGTGGCTGCAGACCGCGGTCATGTCGACCCCCAACGGCACCACCTCCGACGCCATGGTCATCGCCGATGTCGGCCATCTGGTGTGGGCGGCCCAGATGGGTTGTCTCGGGTTCCACCCATGGCCGTTCCGGGTCGACGACATGGCCCACACCGACGAGCTCCGGATCGATCTCGACCCGTCGCCCGGGGTCGACTTCGACGACATCCGGGCCGCCGCGGGCCGGGTGCGCGACCTGTTCGACGAGCTCGGCATGGCCTCGTTCCCCAAGACCACGGGCAGCCGGGGCCTGCACATCTTCGTGCCCCTGGAACCCCGGTGGGATTCCTACCAGGTGCGGCAGGCCGCGGTGGCGTTCGCCCGGGAGCTGGAACGCCGCCACCCCGACCAGGTGACCGCGGCGTGGTGGAAGGACGAACGGGGCTCCCGGGTGTTCATCGACTACAACCAGAACGCCCCCCACAAGACGGTGTTCGGGGCCTGGAGTGTCCGGTCCCGGGTCGGCGCCCAGGTGAGCACCCCCTTGTTCTGGGAGGAGCTCGCCGAGGTCGACCCCGACGCCCTGACCATGGCCACCGTCCCGGCCCGGCTGGCCGCCCAGGGTGACCCGTGGGCGGCCAAGGCCACCGAGGCAGCGTCGCTCGAACCCCTGCTGGCCAGGTACGCGGCCGATCAGGCGGCCGGGTTGGGTGATGCCCCGTGGCCGCCGGTCTACCCGAAGATGCCGTTCGAGCCGCCGCGGGTGGCCCCCAGCCGGGCCAAGGCCTGACCCGGCTACGGGATCCGCTTCTCCATCATCCCCACCCGGTAGGCGGGATCCCCGGTCGGGTTGACCTGGGCCACCATGGCGAAGCCGAACAGGTCGTGGAAGCGAAGCGAACGCGGATTGGGTGGTTCGGTGTTGACCTCGGCGCACAGCACCGGCTTGCCGGCCTCGACGGCCCAGGTCTGGAACCGGCGGTACAGCTCCGGCCCCCAGCCGGCGCCTCGCGCCTTGGCCGCCACCGCCACCCGATCGACGTACGCGAACCGGGGGTGGCGTTCGGCGAACCAGGCGAAGTTGGGGCTGTCGTAGGCGGCGGTCTCGTCGAGCCCGATCAGGAACCCGACGATCCGGCCCCCGGCCTCGACCACCTCGAACCGGGTGGCCCACCCGGCCAGGGCGGCCAGACGCTGGGCGTCGATGGAACCGACCTCGGGCACATTGGCCTGGTTGAGGGCCAGAACGGCCTCGGCGTCACTCTCTGCGTAGGCGCGGATCTCGCCACCGATGCCGGGACGGCCGCCGCCGCTCACGACCGGGCCTCGCTCAGGGCCGACAGCCGTTTGGCCAGGTCGGGGGCGTCAAGGGCGGTGACGGCAGCCTCCAGGCCGGGACCGGGTCCGGCCCAGCGGAGTTCGTCGACGGCGCGGATGGTGGGCGCGTCGGTCTCCAGTACGGCGAGGCGGCGGAACAACAGGGCGTCCTCTCGTCGGTCGTCGAGGGTCTTGGCCAGCTTGGCCCCACCCCGCACGGTGATGTCCCACTGGCCGGCCGCGACCGGGATGTTCTCCAGGTGCCCGTAGCGGAACAGTACCGCCGCGGTCGATTTGGCGCCCCATCCCGGCAGGCCCGGGAACCCGTCGGCGGAGTCACCCACCAGGCCGAGGTAGTCGGGGATGGATTCGGGCCGCACCCCGAACTTCTCGACCACCCCGGCCTCGTCGATGATCTTGTTGTTGCGCCGGTCGAATTGGACCACCCGGTGACCCCGGACGCATTGGGCCAGGTCCTTGTCGGGGGTGCACAACAGCACCTGTTCGACCCGGTCGTCGGCGGCGGCCACCGAGGCCACCGAGGCCATCCCGTCGGCGGCCTCGTACTCGACCATGGCGAAGGTGGCCACGCCGATGGCCCGCAGGCCGTCCTCCAGGGGTTGGAACTGGCGGCGGAGGACGGGGTCGATGCCTTCACCGGTCTTGTAGCCCGGGTAGAGGTCGTTGCGGAACGACTCGATGACATGGTCGGTGGCCACCCCGAGATGGGTGGCGCCGTCCTCGAGCATCGACACCATGCCCCGCACTACCGCCCGGGCGGCACCGACCTCCTCGCCCGCCGCGTTGGCGTGGGGGGGACGGGCGAAGAACTGGCGGAACAGTTCGTAGGTGCCGTCGACGATGTGAACCTTCACCGCTTGTTCCCCTTCCCGACGGCGGCTGCCTGTTTCCGGTGACGCCCCCCGCCACTGTAGGGGCCGAGCGGGGTCACCCCTCGGCCCCCACCGACACGGGGCGGGAGCACGAGGCGGGACGGGGGAGGCAGTAGTCTCGGGCCCATGAGCAGGAAGCTGGCGACCGAGACCTCCGTCGGGCGGGACGAGCTGATCCGATTCATCCGACCCCGCCACCAGTGGACGCTGGTCACGCTGCGTCGGGACGGGCGGCCGCAGATCTCGCCGGTCACCGGCGGTGTCCTCGACGACGGATCGCTGGCCGTGGCCACGTATCCGTTCCGCGACAAGGTCCGCAATCTGCGGCGGGATCCGTGGGCCACGGTGTGTGTGATGAGCGATCACTTCGGTGGGGCCTGGGTCCAGGTGGATGGGCGGGCCACTGTGCTCGACGTCCCCGAGGCCCTGGACGGGATGGTGGCGTACTACCGGGCCATCAGCGGCGAACACCCCCACTGGGACGAGTACCGGGAGGCGATGATCCGTCAGGGCAAGTGCCTGATCAGCATCGAACCCCAACGGTGGGGCCCGGTGGCCACCGGGGGCTTCCCGCCCAGCGTGGCCTCGGTTCTCGATCTGGCTGATCGTCTCGAGGCCGAGGACTCGGGCGCCGACTGACCGGGGGCGATCAGGGTTCGGGGGTGGGTTCCGTCCCGGCCGGCACGATCCGGCGGGCGGCCACCGCGCCGATGAACATGGAGATGAGCAGCCAGGCCACCACCACGGCGCCGATGGCGGGGCCGTAGTAGGGGCTGCGGGTGGAACCGAACGTGTCCCCCGGGTCCCAGGTGGATCGGATGACCCCGCGGCCGACCACGGCCGGCACGACGAGCAGGGTCATGGCCAGGGCGCTGATGGCGATCCCGGTGGCGATACGGCGGGGATTCGGGCCGAACACGCCGGCGGCGGCCCCCACCCCGACCGCGGCCACCGCCAGCAGCGACAGGACGACCACCAGCCATCCGGCCACCACCCCCGACAGCATCCAGATCAGGACCAGGACCGGCACCAGGTAGGCGGTGAGGGCCAGGCCGGCCGCGTTGAGGCCGCGACGAACCGCGTCGTCGGCGCCGTGCTCGGTCCCCGGGCTGCTCGTTTCGTTGCTCATGCTTCCAACCGTTCGGGTCGGCGGGCGCCGTGGCCGGTGGCGGCTTCGAGGGTGAGGGCGGCCCGGAGCAGGGCGACGTCGCCCCAGGGTCCCCCCACGAGTTGGGCCCCCACCGGCATCCCGGCCGCGGTGAATCCGGCGGGCAGGGACAGGGCGGGTAGACCGAACGACGAGATCCGGCAGTTGGATCGCATCCAGTCGATGTAGGTGCGCACGGGTTGGCCTCCGACGGTCTCCGGATGTTCCTGTTCGGCCGGGAACGGTGACATCTGGGTCACCGGGGCGATGAGCAGGTCGTATCGGGTGAAGAACTCCGCCCCGCGCCGCCACAGCACGTTTGCCGCGGCGAGGGCGTCGGTGAGGTCGCCGGCCGACAGGGCCAATCCCCGTTCGATCTCGTCCCGGACGGTGGCCTTGACCCGACCGAGACCGTCGGGCCCGAGGGCGGCGGCGAAACCGCTGGCGTACATCGAGGCCCGCAGGGTCACGAACGATTCATCGGCCCCGGACATCTCGGGTTCGTCGAGGGTTACCTCCCAGCCCAAAGCCTCCACCTCGCCGACGAACCGCGACACTGCGTCGGCCACGTCGTCCTCGACGGGCAGGCCGCCGAGGGTGGGGCTGAACGCCACCCGCAGGGGACCCCCCACCGGGTCGAGACGAGGGGGGAGATCGAGGGGCCGGTTGAGCGGATCACGATCGTCGGGTCGGGCGAGGACGTCCAGCAGGAGGACGACATCGTCGACGGTGCGACCCATGGGACCGTCGATGGGGATGGTGTTCCAGGCGTTGCCGGGACCCACCCGGGGCACCACCCGCGGGGATGGTCGGAAGCCGACGATGTTGTTCCAGGCCGCCGGGTTGCGCAGGGAACCGCCGGCGTCGCTGCCGTCGGCCACGCTCACCATTCCGCACCGCAGGGCGACCGCGGCCCCACCGGACGAGCCGCCCGCGGAGCGGGTCGGGTCGTAGGGATTGCGGGTCAGGCCGTGCACCGTGTTGAAGGTGTGGGATCCCGCCCCGAACTCCGGGGTGTTGGTCTTGCCGATGGCCACCGCCCCGGCCGCCGCCATCCGGGCGACCAGGAGGGAATCGGCGGTCGGGCGATGTTCGGCGTACACGGCTGAGCCGTAGCTGGTGGGGAACCGGGCGGTGGCCTGCAGGTCCTTGTGGGCGGTGACGAGACCGCCCAGCGGGCCGGGATCCTCACCGGCGGCCCGCCGGCGGTCGACGGCCGCGGCGATCGTCATCGCCTGCTCCGGATCGAGAGCGACGACGGCGTTGAACTCGGGGTTGAGCGCCGCCACCCGGGTCAGGTGGGCGTCGAGCAGCTCCCGGGCCGACAGGGCGCCGGACCGCATCAGGTCGAGCTGCCGGCGGGCGGTCAGGTCGCACAACTCGTGAGCGTCGGAACGCGCGTGCGGCCCGGTGCTCTCCTGCTCCTGGGCCTGTTCCTGCTGCCCGGTGCTCATCCGGCCGCCGCCGGTTCGTCGGCCTGTTGGAGGCGGTGGTACAGGTCGGCGTAGAGGCCCCCCTGGGCCAGGAGATCCCGGTGGGTGCCCCCCTGGACGACACGGCCGTGGTCGAGCACCACGATCTGGTCGGCCCGGGTGATGGTCGACAACCGGTGGGCGATGACGATCGCGGTCCGTCCCGACAGGGCGTCGGCGAGGGCCACCTGCACCAGGGCCTCGTTCTCGGTGTCGAGGTGGCTGGTGGCCTCGTCGAGGATCACGACGGTCGGGTCCTTCAGCAGCATCCGGGCGATCGACAGGCGCTGTTTCTCGCCCCCCGACATCCGGTAGCCCCGTTCGCCCACCAGGGTGTCGAACCCGGCCGGGAGCCGCTCGATCATGTCGAGGATCTGGGCGGAACGGCTGGCTTCGACCAGTTCGGCGTCGGTGGCGTCGGGCCGGGCGTAGCGAAGGTTCTCGGCGATGGAGGTGTGGAACAGGTGGGGGTCCTGGGCCACCACCCCCACCGCAGCCCGCAGTGATTCCTGGGTGAGGTCCCGGACGTCGTGGCCGTCGATCAGCACCGCCCCGCCGGTGACGTCGTAGAGGCGGGGGATCAGCGAGGTGATGGTGGTCTTGCCCGCGCCCGAGGGACCGACGATGGCCACCAGCTGGCCCGGTTCGATGCTGATGTCGACCTGGTCGAGGACGGGGGCGTCCGGGTGTTCGGTGGTGAGTGTCACCGGTGACGAGGTCTCCAGGGCGGGCACGATCGCCTCGTCGGGGCAGGGGTAGCGGAAGCTGACGTCACGCAGTTCGATCCGACCCAGGGGGTTCCGCAGGGTGACGGCGTCGGGGGCGTCGACCAGGGGGCTGGGGGCGTCGAGCACCTCGAAGACCCGGTCGAAGGAGACCAGGGCGGTGAGCACGTCGATGCGGGCGTTGGTCAGTCCCGTGAGGGGCATGTAGATACGGCCGACCAGTAGACCCATGGCCGCCAACTCCCCCACCGAGAACGAGCCCTGGATGGCGAACAGGCCGCCGAGACCGTAGATGAGGGCGGTACCGACGGCGCCGAGGAGGGACAGCATGGTCATGAATCCCCGGGTGAACACCGCGGAACGGACCCCGATGTCGCGTACCCGGCCGGCCCGGTCGGCGAACTCGTCGAGCTCATCGTCGGCCCGGCCGAACAGTTTCACCAGCAGGGCCCCGGCCACGTTGAACCGTTCGGTCATGGTGGTGTTCATGGCCGCGTTGAGGTCCATGCCCTCACGGGTGATCGACTGCTGGATGGCCCCGATCCGCCGGTAGGGCAGGACGAACAGCGGGGTGAGCACCAGGGCCAGGAGGGTGAGCCGCCACTCCAGCACGAACATGGCCACCAGGGTGGTGACCAGGGTGATCAGGTTGGAGACCACGGTGCCGAGGGTTGCGGTCAGGGCCCGTTGGGCGCCGATGACGTCGTTGTTGAGCCGGTTGGTCAGGGCCCCGGTCTGGGTGCGGGTGAAGAAGGCGATCGGTAACCGCTGGACATGGTCGAACAGGGCGACCCGCAGGTCGTAGATCACCCCTTCCCCGATCCGAGACGACCAGTACCGTTCGAACATCCCGACCACGCCGGCGGCGAGGGCCGCCACCACGATGGCGCCGGCGTAGAGCCCGAGCAGGCCGCGATCCCCGGCGGGGATCGCCCGGTCGATGATGCGGCCGAACAGCAGGGGCGGGACGAGACCGAGCACGGCGTCGGCGGTGACCGCGGCCAGGAACCCGGCCACCAGGGCCCGGTAGGGACGGGCGAATCGCCACACCCGGAGCGCCGCGCGGCGGTCGATGCGGGCCCCTTCGACCGAGTTCGGATCGCGGGGCCACAGCATGTGCATGGCCATCATCGTCTTGAGGCTACTGGTGGGACGCGGCCCCCGATCGCACCGGGCCGTAGTGGTTGAAACCGGAGGGACGGGACACAACGACGCCGGGGCAATATCCTGACGGCATGTCGTTCGACACAGGACCTCTCCGGTGGTGATCGGGACCTCACCGAGAACCGGCGCCGGGCCGCGGTTCGATCCGTTCATGGGTGATCCGAAACTCCAACGGCTGGAGCGGGCCGTGCACGCCCGGGACTGGGACGCGGTGATCTCGGCGGTCCGGAACGATCCCACCCAGTGGCTGGTGCCCTCGGTGCTGGTGAGCGACGAGGCCGCCATCGAGACCGAGACCTTCCGGCGCCTGGCCGATGCCCGGCCGGGGCCGTTGTCGACGAGCCTGGTCGGCGCGGCCATGGCCCGGGACGCCTGGGCGATGATCGGGGCCGACGAGACGGTCGAGGACATCGGCGCCGAGCGCCACACCGATTTCGAGACGGCCATGGTGGCCGCGGAGCAGACCCTGATCGAGGCCATCAACGGTCAACCGTCCCGCCCCGACGCCTGGGTCTACCTGCTGTCGACGGGCCGGGGGCTCCGGGTGGGGCTGACCGAGCTGCGGCGCCGGTTCGAACAGGTGCACCTGGTCGACCCGTTCCGACCGGACGCCGTCCGGGCCTACCTGCACGGCCTCAGCTACCGGGGCGGGGGCAACGACGCCACCATGTTCGAGTTCGCCCGCTGGGTGCGCGACGAGGCGCCCCCCGGATCGGCGGCCCAGGTCGCCCTGCCGGCCGCCCACCTGGAGTACGGGCTGGGGTCGTGCCCGACCACCCTCACCGAGCATCTGGTGCAGGCGTCCACCGTCGATGAGATCGCCCGCAGCCTCTCGGGCTTCCTCGAAGCATCCCCCGATCGGGCCGGGCCCACCCAACTCGGTCCCCTGAACGCGTTCGCCCTGGCCATCACCGTCGAGGATCAGCGCACGGCCAAGCTGATGCGTGACACCTTCCGGCGGATCGACGGGCGCCCGACCGCCTACCCGTGGACGCTCTACCGGGAGGACATCAGCGGGGTGTTCACCGAGGTGCAGCGCACCCAGCTGCGGAGCGCAGCCCGGTTCCTGCCCTGAGCGGCCAGAGGTCCCGGCCGGGTGCCGGCCACTGCTTCAGCCGATGGCGACCGGCACCGTCCGTGGCCCTCTGACCTGGCCGGGCGACCAGCGGACGGTGGCCCCGTCGGCGAGGGTGAACTCCGGGACGGCGGCCAGCCACTCCTCGATGGCCACCCGAAGCTCCAGCCGGGCCAGGTTCGAACCGAGGCATCGGTGGATGCCCAGGCCGAAGGCGGAGTGGCGGTTCCTGGCCCGATCGATGATCACCTCGTCGGCGCGATCGAACACGGCCGGGTCCCGGTTGGCGGCCGGGAAGGGCAGCAGGAGCCAGTCGCCCTGACGGACCGGGCAGCCGGCGAGGTCGTGGTCGCGGGCCGCGATCCGGGCCATCGTCACCGGGGCGTAGGCCCGGAGCATCTCCTCCATGGCCGTCGGCACGAGGTCGGGCTCGGCCACCAGGCGACGCCGATCGTCCGGGTGGGTGGCCAGGTGCCAGAGGGTGGCGCCGATCGCCGACCAGGTGGTGTCGATACCGGCGATGAGCAGCAGCAGGACGGTGCCGACCACATGGTCGGGCGTCAACGGTTCCCCCTCGTACTCGGCCCGGAGCAGGAAGGTGATCAGGTCGTCGCCGGGCTCTCGGCGGCGACGTTCGATCTGCTGGTCGAGGTAGTAGCCGAGGGTCTCCTCCTCCGGCCGGTCCGCCCCGCTCCCGGGGGCCTCGATGATGTCGTGGATGAACCGGCGGAACCGGTCACCGTCCTCGGCGGGTAGCCCGAGCATGGCCGCGATCACCCGGACCGGGATGTGTTGGGCGTAGTGGACGGCCGCGTCGACCACCCCGTTCTCGACCGGCAGGTCGTCGATGAGCTCGCGGCACAGCTCCCGGGTGGTCCCCTCCCAGGCCGCGATCCCCTTCGGTGAGAAGGCGGGGAGCAGGAGTCGACGGGCGGGACCGTGCGCCGGTGGATCGGAGGTGATGGGTGGGGCGACCCCGAGCGGGGGTGGGGTGGCGGGGGGACTGGGGGCCACGATGACGCCCATCGAGGTGTAGTCATCGGTGTTGTAGGCGATCTGGCTGACCTCGGCGTGCCGGGTGGGGAGCCACACACCCCCGAACCGGTCGGAGTGGGCCACCGGGCAGCGGACCCGGAGATCGGTCCAGATCTCGGGGGCGTGCTCGTTGTAGGCGGGGTGGGTGTGATCGAAGTCGGTCGTCCAGTCGAGATCCGTCGGGACGCCCTGCTCGCCGAAGTTACTCATGGGTACAAGGGTGCCACATCCCCCGGCTGCGGCGGGAGTCGGCGCAGATCCGACCCCATCTGGGCGCATCCACCCCTCGCTACCAGGGAGAACTCCGGCTAACCTGCGGCGGCACCAAACCAACCGCTCACGGTGAGCGACACCACTGGTGGTGAAACACCGTTGTGGCCAACGGTCGTTGTGGGCGGGGTTCGGTGAAGCGGCCGACGACCGAGGTACGGCGTGCGCTGGGTGCGGCGGGGTCCTCGGCCGGGACGAATCCAGAAATTGAGGCGGATCATGCAACATCTGGACCGGCGGACAACGCCATCCGGGCTCCTTCGGGATGCCCCGACACGAGCCGACCGCAGTACCGGCAGGAGGCGACGAGGTGGCCGGCAGGTCCTCGGCCTGTTGGCGGTGGTGCTCATGCTGGCGGCCACCGCGTCACCGGCGGACGCCCACCGCCGGCGCTCCTCGGACATCGAGGTGATGTCGCAGAACCTCTATATAGGGGTCGATCTCAGTCGACTGCTGACCGGCGACTCGCCGGCCGCCCTGCTGGCCACCATGGAGGCCAGCGAGGTTCCCGACCGCCTCGCCCAAGCGGCCCGGGCCATCGACGACGTGAACCCCGATCTGGTGGGCCTCCAGGAGGTCACCCAGATCACCCTGGTCGACCCGAGCGGCGCCGTGCTCCAGCAGATCGACTTCCTCGACATCCTGCTGGGCGCCCTGTCGGCCCGCGGTGAGTCCTACGCGGTGGCCTCGCTGAGCGAGAACGCCGATGTCACCCTGCCGGTGGATGCCTCGGGCACCACCGCTCGCGTCCTCGACCGTGACGTGATCATCTACCGAACGGCCACCACCCAGGTGTCGAATCCGCGATCGGGCCACTACGACGTCAACCTGCAAGTCGATCTCGGCGTCCCGGTCACCTTCACCCGGGGCTGGACCTCGGTCGACGCCACGGTGCGGCGGACCTCGTTCCGCTTCGTCAACACCCACCTGGAGGTGGACAACATCCCCTGCGCCGGACCCGATGGTGCGGTGATGTGCCAGGACGCCCAGGCCGCCCAACTTCGGGATCTGCTGACGGCGGGGACGGGCCCGACGGTGCTGGTCGGCGACCTGAACGCGGTCCCCGGCACCACCGCCTACCGGACCATCACCGACGCTGGCTATCGCGACACCTGGACGATGTCCCGCCACTGGTCCGGGGATGACGGGGCGACCTGCTGCCAGGCCGAGGACCTGCTCAACCCGACCAGCATGCTGACCCAGCGGATCGATCACATCTTCGTGTCCGGGCTCCGCCTCGACCGGGTCTCCACGACCGTCGTCGGCGACGAAGCCGATCGCCGGACCCCGGGTGGACGCTGGTACTCCGACCATGGTGCCCCGGTGGCGAGACTGGCGGTGGATCGCTGATCCGACGTTGCCGCTCCGGCCTCGATCGGCTCCGACCGGTCGGGGCCGGAGCCGGCTCGACGTCAGCGTGGGCGCCCGGGCCGGTCCGGCTCGTCCGGGTCCGGTTCGTCCAGGAAGTCCAGAACGAGCCGGGCACACACCTCGGGTTCGGTGAACAGGAACAGGTGCCCGCCACCGTCGATGATCTCCAGCCGGGCGTTCGGGTAGCCCGAGGCGAGGATCCGGCCGTTGGCCACCGGGATGATGGGGTCATCGGTGCCGGTGAGCACCAGGGTGGGCTGCCGGCATTGCCTCATCCAGGGCAGGCTCGTCCAGGTGGCGATGGCCATGAGCTCGAAGAGGTATCCCATCATAGACGATGATCGGGAGGAGCGGACGTGTCTATGCTCCAGCAGGACGTCGGGGTGGTCGAGGATGTCGCCGCCGTACAGGGCCGGGGCCACCCGCTCCAGGTAGGAGGGCGAGTAGTAGCGCAGGGGCGACATCAGCAGGGTCAACGCCGTCGGGTTGCCCAGCATCCCGGTGACCCCCGGCAGGGTTGCGGCCAGCACCAGGCGGCGCACCAGCCGGGGATGCCGGCGGGTCAACTCCTGGGCCAGGGCTCCGCCCCAGGAGATGCCGAGCACGTCGACCTGGTCGTGCCCCAGGTCAGCCACCATCCCGGCCACCACCGAGGCGAGCTGGCGCATGGTCGGCGGCAACAATGGTGTGGAGCTCGAGCCGACACCGGGGGCGTCGAAGGCGATGGTCTCCCGATCGGCGATCTGCTGACGGAACGGGCGGAACAGTTCGCCGGTGGCACCGATGCCGTTGATCAGCAACAGGGGTCGGCCGGCACCGCGCTGTTCGACGGTGGTGTGGAGGCGGTGGGGTCCGACCTCGACGGTCTCGACCCGCAGGACGAGGCCGTCCTCGTTCCGGTTCCGGGAGGCCCAGTCGCCACCGGTCTCCGGCGGCTCGACCGGGGCGGACCGCGGGCCGGGCCGCCGGGCCCGCCCTGCGGTGTCGCCGTGTCCGCTCAGTCCAGCACGTAGGTCCCGGGGGCCGGGAACGTCGTGGGATGGGCGTCGCTGCCGAGTTTCACGGGAGCGTCGGTGAAGGCGCCGCTCCGACTGCTCAGCCATTCCGACCAGTACTCCCACCAACTACCGGGGTTGGGATCGGCGTCCTCCAGCCATTGGTCGGCGTCGATCGGCGCCTCGTGAACGGCCTCGGGGTTGACGTAGAACGTGCCCTTCGGGTTCTTCTCGGGGTTGACCAGGGCCTGGACGTGGCCTTGAGAGCTGAGCACGAACTCGGCTCGACCGCCGATGGCGTTGACCGTGGAGTAGCACGCCTTCCATGGCGTGATGTGATCTGTGACGGCACCGACAACAAAGGTATCGCATGTCACGTCCCCCAGGTCGAGTGGGGTGCCGAGCGCCACCTGGGCCCCCGGGGTCATGAGGGTGTTGCCGGCGGCCAGGGCGGCGAAGTCCTCGTGGAGGGCGGCGGGCAGGTTGGCGGCGTCCACGTTCCAGGCCAGCACATCGAACGCCGGCGGGTTCCGGCCCATGAGGTAGTTGTTCACCCAGTAGTTCCAGATCAGGTCGTTGGGCCGCATCCAGGCGAACAGGCGGGTGAGTTCGTCACCGGGGAGCACCCCGCTCCGGCGGCTGGCCTGGACGGCCGCGTCCATGGTGGGCCGGGACACGAACGAACCCATGGTGGAGGGGGCATCCCAGTCGAGCACGGTGACCACGAAGGTGGCGGTGTTGACCCGATCGTCCCCGGTGGCGGCCAGGTGGCCGGCGAGCGCGGCCGAGGTGACGCCGCCGGCACACACGCCGGCCAGGTTGACGTTGGGTGAACCGGTGATCTCCTGAGCCGCCTCGACGGCGTTCATGACCGCGCTGAGGTAGCTGTCCAGGTTCCAGTCCCGATCCTCGGGGCCCGGGTTGCGCCAGCTCACCATGAACACCTGCTGGCCCCGACCGACCAGGTACTCCACCATGCTGCGTCCGGGGGCGAGGTCGAGGATGTAGTACTTGTTGATCTGGGGCGGGACGACGACCAGGGGGCGGGAGAACACCCGCCGGGTCGTCGGGCGGTACTGGATCAGCTCCAGGATGTCGTTGGCGTACACCACCTCGCCCGGCGTCACCGCCACCGTTTCCCCCAGGACGAAGGGACGCGTGTCCACCATCGACGGCAGGCCACCGTTGTGGTTCAGGTCGTGGACGGCGTGACGCGCTCCGTCGGCCAGGCTTCGGCCGTTGGTCCTCACCGCCTCCTTCATCGCCGCCGGGTTCCCCAGCAGGGTGTTGGTCGGGGCCTGGGCACTGGTCACCGCCTGGGTCAGGAACCGGGAGCGCAGCCGGGCCTTCGGGTCGAGGCCGAGGTCTCCGATCAGCTCGTCGACCCCCCGCTCGTAGGCCAGGTAGCTCTGGGCCAGCCAGCGGTAGAGCGGGTGTTCGGTGAACCAGGGGTCGGTGAAGCGGCGATCCCGGCAGTCGGGGGCGATCTCACTGAGCCCGGCGTTGATCCGCCACTGCTGGGCGAACAGGTTGGTCAGGTGCCGGGAGATGACCGTGGGCTGGGTCACCAGGCTCTGGATCAGCCGGGCCGCCGCCGCGGCCGCCTGCGACGGCGTCATGGCCATGGCACTGAGTGGCAACATCCCGTCGACGGCCTCGTCGAGGGCGGCGAGCTCCTCGGCGAGGGCTTGGGCCGTCTCGGCGATGGCGCGGGCGTGCCGGGTCGACCCCGGGCGTGCGCCCGGTCCCGCCGACCTGGCCAACTCCCCCTCGCCGGGTCGCGCCGACGTGTCCTTCGAACCATTCGAGCCCGGTCCGTCGTTGGTGGGCTCGGCATCGTGACGACGTTGGCCGACCGAATCCCGGCGGGGGGAGCCGGAGGGGGACGGCGCCACGCTGCGCCGACCGTTCTCGAGCCACCGTCGTCCCAGTTTCGGCCGGTGTTCGACGGTGGACACCCGGTTCATCTCGGGTTTTGAAATCGTTTTCTCAGGATTCTCTTGCCGCTGAGAGTGATCGAGCGATGGTGCGGCGTGGTACTCGGTGTGAGAGGTCATCACAACTTCCGTGGGCTAGAACGGGCGGGTGTATCACGGAGGAGATCGCAGTGCTGGAGTGGACAGCTGGACGGACAGGGCCCTGACGTGGGACCCCATGAATACGCCATGTTGGCGTTCTGTAACATCCAACCAATTTTGTAGGACAACGTCAACTAAGATATCGACAAGTATTCCAATCTTGCATGAAGATTGAATCTTCATTCAGATTGAACGGTCCGCTACAAATAGGTTGATGAGTTCTGGATACGCGCGAAAGCGCGAGCAAACACGTGACCGGCTGGTGGCGGCCGGGATGACGGTGCTCGCCGAGGGCGGAACCCGCGGCGCAACGGTCGCCGACCTGGCCGCCAAGGCACGGGTCTCGCCCGGCAC
Organism: Acidimicrobiales bacterium; assembly: GCA_047971245.1. Lineage (GTDB taxonomy): Bacteria > Actinomycetota > Acidimicrobiia > Acidimicrobiales > SZUA-35 > CADEDH01. The sequence continues at coordinate 7,841 of JBKDZN010000016.1, read as the reverse complement.
CTTCTACAACCACTTCAGATCCATGGACCATGTCGTGGCCGCCGTCGCCGACCGGTTGACGGAACGGCTTCGTATCGGGGCCGGCACCCTCACCGCGATCGAGTACGACCCGGCGGTACGGCTCGGTCTGAACACCCAGCAGCTAGTGGGGATGGCGTTCAGCGAACCGACGGCGGCGGCCGCCTTCCTGGCCCTCGATCACCATCGCCCGCCCGGCGAACGGGGCCGGATCCACGAGCTCATCGCCACCACCATCCGCGAGGGGATCGATCGGGGCCGGTTCGCCCCGGTCCATGTCGACACCGCGGTCGACGCCGTCGTCGGTGCCGTGGTCCAGTGGATGCACTCGGCGCTGGCCCACCGGCTCGACACCGGTCGCGCCGTCGACCGGGTCCGGGTGGTGCTGGCCGTGGTCGGCGTGGCCCCGGCCGACGTGGACGCCGCCGTCGAGCGCACCCTCGAGATCGACGGCGTGCTGCGGGCCTCCGCGCTCCCGGTCTGACCCGACACGGCGCGCCACCTCTGGTCGACCAGCACCCGATCCTGGCCAAATCGGCAGAGCTGTCACCTCAACGCGGAATGATGGGCCGGGTGCTGCGGCAGTCACATCTCCGAGAGAGAGACCGACGAGGGTTGCGGGGCCACCTAGCCACGGCTCAGATCCAGAGACAAAGTAGGGGAGACGGACTCGTGGGCGACTACAAGTACCGGAATCTGACCAGCGCCATCAGGGATAAGGAGTCACCGCTCCGAAGACATCTGGACTCCAGGTTCCCGAACCGCCGAGGAGTCCAGGACGAGTACCGCAACCAGTGCGGATCGATCGTGATTGACGGTGGGAACGCGAGTCCCGGCACGGTCGGCACCGCATTCGACCTTCAGACCAGACTAGAGATTGATCCAAGCCACACCCCGATCATCGCATACGCTGCATTCTGCGACCGCCGGCCTCTCGTGGAGGTCATCGATACCGTCGCGGACGTAGCGCGCGGCGCAGCAGAGTCAGGTAAAGACCCCTCTGCACTGGCCAGAGCGAGCTGGGCACTTGCGATCACCACCGAGGCCTACCGAGCGGGAATTGCGCCCGGAACGCCTCTTTACGAGCTTCTGGACGCGGGTGCAGCTGGCTTCACTTCAGAAGCGCTCCTGGCTCTGGCCCCCGACAACGCCATCCGGCAACTCTCCGAGCTGAGCAGGCTGGCCGCTACGAATCTCCGGCCCCACCTTGACGGCCCCTACCAGCTTGGCCCGACCTTCAAAGGATCGACCCGATGCCCAGCAGACGCCGATCTGATCGCCGACGGGCTCCTCCTCGAGATCAAGACCCGGCTCGGTACCCGACACCCTTCGACGAGAGTTCGTCGAGACGCCCTGACGCTGCAGGACTTGTACCAGCTCACCGCCTACGCCCTGTTCGACACAGATAACCAGTATGGGATCGATCGGGTCGCGGTCTATTCAGCCCGCTACGGGTTCCTCATCTCGTGGCCACTCAACGATTTGCTCAACGACCTCGCGGGACAGCCTGTCGACCTGGAAGCCGAACGGGCTACCGTGTGGCACATACTCGACAGCTGAACCAGTCTGCCGACCGACACGGTAGGTGGCTGGCACCGTCCCTCGGATCAGCAGGGTGACCACCGAGTCCTTGGCCTTGCTCGACGGCGAGTCGGAACGCTCGATCGGCATCGTCCGGTCACCCTCCGAGCCCCTGCGCGATGTCAGGCGGCCGACAACGTGTTCCGCAGAGGGACGCTTCTGCGGCAGCGGGCCGGATGTGGTCTCCGACCGGTGCCCGTACGCCAGACGCCTGACACGAGCCCAGGTCGTCAGCCGGGCTGACGAGAAGAACTTGGCGGAAGGTAAGGGATTCGAACCCTTGGTGACCCGGAGGCCACAACGGCTTTCGAGGCCGCCCCATTCGTCCGCTCTGGCAACCTTCCGGGGACGAGGGTAGCGGGCGCACCGGCCGGCGGGGCACGGGTTTCGACGACTCGCCGGCGAACCGACACCGGCGCCGGCACCGGTCCGGCCCCTATGGTTCAGGTCATGACCGTCGTGCGGTACGAGATGAGCGAACACGTCGCAACGATCACCCTGGATCGGCCGGAGGCGCGCAACGCGATCAACGGTCAGATGCGGGTGGAGCTCAACGCGGCGTGGGACCGGTTCCGGGACGATCCGGACGCCTGGGTGGCCGTCCTGACCGCCACCGGTGACGTGTTCTGCGCCGGAGCCGACCTGAAGGACGGGGCCGGGTCGGTGGGCACGTTCGGGGGCACGTTCTGGGAGAAGCCGACCATCAACTCCTTCGAGAGCGGGATGGAGCTGTTCAAGCCCACCATCGCGGCCGTCAACGGTCCCTGCATCGGCTACGGCCTCACCGGGGTGCTGTTCTGCGACTTCGTCATGGCGAGTGATCGGGCCACGTTCGCCTATCCCGAGGTGAGGATCGGGGTGCCCACCATCGTCGGGGCGATCCGGCTGCCCGACCGGGTCCGCTGGGCCGACGCCATGGAGCTGCTGCTCACCGGCCAGCCGATGTCAGCCGATCGAGCCGCCGAGGCCGGTCTGGTGTGGCGGGTGGTGGATCACGAACGCCTCGCCGAGGAGGCACAGGCCTGGGCCCGGACGCTCACCGAGGCAGCGCCGATCGCCCAGCGGGCCACCAAAGAGGTGGCGTGGCGCAGCCGGTCGATGGGTTGGATCGAATCGGTCCGTTTCGGGGAGACCATGCGCAAGGTGGCCGGGGCCACCCCGGACGCCCGGGAGGGTCGAGCGGCATGGGCGGAGAAACGTCCGCCGGAATGGACCGGGCAGGAGGGCCCGGCCCCCCGCTGAGGATTGGCCGGTCCCGGCTGCGGCCCGGTGCCGTCGTCAGACGTCGGCGCGCTGAGCGGCGAAGAAGTCGGTGAGCAGGGCGGCACAGGCCTCGGCCTCCACCCCGGCGGTCACCTCGACGGTGTGGTTGAGCCGGGGATCGTCGCACACGTTGTAGAGGCTCAGGCAGGCTCCGGCGGTGAGGTCGGCGGCCCCGTAGACGAGGCGGTCGATCCGGGCCGCCACCAACGCGCCGCCACACATCACGCAGGGCTCGAGGGTGCTGATGAGGGTGCAGCCGTCCAGGCGCCACGATCCGGTGGCCCGGGCGGCGTCGCGCAGGGCCAGCACCTCGGCGTGGGCGGTCGGATCGTTGATCAGCTCCCGTTCGTTGTGCCGACTGGCCAGGATCCGACCGCCGCGAACCACCAGGGCGCCCACCGGGACATCGTCGTGGGCCAGGGCCAACCGGGCCTCGGCCAAGGCAGCCACCATCAGCTCACCATCGTCCGGGGTCGGCGCCGATGCGCTCCTGTCCTCGCCAGCCATAGGTCTGCCGTTCTACCACGGATGCGGCCCCCGCCGGTTACGCCGGAGAGGTCGCACCCTGTTCCGTGTCCCCACCCCCGGGCCCATCGTTGCCGGTCCCGTCACCGTTCGGGACGGGTTGCGAGTCCTCCGCGGTCTCGACCGGTACGACGGCGACGATACCCGGGCCGAACTGGATCAGCCGGTCACCCGGTTCGGCGTTGGCGGGGTTGAGATCGAACACGACCTTGTCGGATGGTTTGACCCGGCAGATGGTCAGCCAGTCGTGATCCTCAGCGTCCTCGGTGCCGGCCATCACCGTGCGCATGGTGGCGCCGCGGTCGAGCAGGCCGTCAACGGTCTCGGTGTCGAGGTAGGCGGGAAGGAGGGCCCGGGGGGCCACCAGATGGGCCGTGCCCGGATCCTCGGCCGAATTGTTGGTGGGCAGGCCGTACACGTTGGCCGACCCGACCACCCGGGCGATCCGTTCACTGGCGAAGGTGTCGAGGTGGTCGGTCCCCGACAGGGCGACCGCGGTGCCGATGCCGACGGCCCGGACGGTCTCGGGGAACTCCTCGGAGTTGAGGCGGCCCCGGTAGACGAGCTGACCCCGGTAGGCGGCGGTGAGGGAGTCCTCGTCGCTCAGGCCGACGTGCAGGGTGGAGATCCGCTGCTCGTTGAGGGCGTCGGCCAGTTCGAGCGCGAATCGACCACCTCCGACGAAGGCCACCCCGTTCGGGTCGGGCTCGGCCACCCGGAGGCGGCGGGCGGCCGGCCGGGCGCCGAGGCCGACCAGGGCGACGGTGCCGACCACGACGGTGAACACCACGGGGACGAGCGGGCCGGGGTCGATCCCCTCGTGCTCCAGTTCCAGGGCGAACAGGGACGCCACTGCTGCGGCCACCACACCGCGAGGGCACATCACCATCATGAACGCCTTCTCCCGCCAGTTCAGTCCGGTGTTGGTGGTGGAGGCGATGACGGTGAGGGGCCGGGCCACGAGGACGAGCACCGCGATGATGGCCAGGCTGGGAAGCAGGGTCTCCCCCACCTCGTTGAGGTCGACGCGCGCCCCGAGCACGACGAACAGGGAGCCGAGGATCACCGAACCGAGATGTTCGTTGAACTCGGCGATATGGGCGGCAGGTGCCTTCCGCTGGTTGGCCAGGGCCATGCCGAGCATGGTCACCGCGAGCAGGCCGGCCTCGGGCCGCAGGGCGTTGGCGGCCGCGTAGGCGACCACCACGAAGGCTAAGGTGGCGGGCACCTGCAGATGGTCGGGGATCAGGCGTTGACGCAGCAGGGTGACGAGGGCGACACTGGCCGCGGCGCCCACGGCCGCGCCGGCGCCGAAGGTGGTGAGGATGCGGAGGGCGATGCCCTCGACCGAGCGGTCGGCGACCATGGCGTCGAGCACGACGATGGCCAGGCCCGCGCCGACGGGGTCGATCAGGATGCCCTCCCACCGCAGGATGGCCCCAGTCGGCGGCCGGGGACGGACCGCTCGCAGCAGGGGGATGACCACGGTGGGCCCCGACACGATCAGGATCGCCCCGATGAGCAGGGCCAGGTTGGTATCGACCTCGGGTAGCAGGCCGGCCACCGCCCCGGTGGCCACGGCCCAGGTGACGACGGCACCGACCGTGCAGAGGCGGATGACGGCGGCCCGGCCGACCCGGAGCTCCGACCAGTGGAGGCTCGTCCCGCCTTCGAACAGCAGGATGGCCACCCCGAGACCGACCCCGGTGAACAGCAGGTCGCCGAACACGGCGTCGGGATCGAGCACCGCGCTCATGGCCACCCCGGCGACCAGCAGGAACAGCACCGACGGGAGTTTGACACGGGACCCGAGCCATTGGCAGAACACGGCTACGGAGAGGATGACCGCCAGGGCGGTCACCGGGTTGGTGATCATGACACCTCCACGCGCGCTACGAATTGGCGAAGGTACAGCTTCGCCCATGCGGACCCACGATCATCGCCGAGGAGCCAGCCATTTCGAGGACAAGATGATGACGCGGATCGGCCGCCCCGGGGCCGCGCTACGACCTGGTGATGCTTGGCGGTCCTAACGGAACGACGTTCGAACCCCTCAACCACGCTCGACGGGTGGCGGTTGACCGACTAGTCATACCTTAGTACGCTTCGGGTATGACCACAACCAAGCGGAAGGTCTCTGTATCACTTGATTCAGACCTCGTGGAAGAACTCGAAGCCAGTGACGAGGCCTTGTCCTCCCAGGTCAACGAGGCAATCCGCAACGAGCTCCTTCGACGGCGGCGTCGGCGCGCCCTTGGAAAACTGCTCGCCGAGTTGGCTGAGCTGCATGGTCCCGCCGATGAGCAACTCGTCGATCACTACTCCGATCTGCTGCAATGAGTCCCCGACTGGTCCTTGACGCCGAGGCGGTCTCGGCGCTCGGCGAGCCGGGCACCGACGGCTTCGATCACGTTCGGGCTGCCCTGACGGCCGCCGACCGGCTCGGACGTGACGCTGTCGTCGCTTGTGTGACGCTGGCCGAGCTCTACCGGGGCAGAAATCAAAATCAGGTCGTCGACGCGCTACTCAGCCGCGAGTCAGGCCTTGTCCTTCGAGACACGGACCGGTCGTTCGCACGACTCGTCGGAGGCGTGCTCGCCGCTGCCGGGGCCGGATCCGAGCTCCTCGCCGACGCTCACGCTGTGGCCGCAGCAGTCGAAACGGGCGGCGGCCTCGTCCTGACATCCGCCGTTACCGATCTTGAGCAACTAGCCGCTCCCTACACGAATATCCACATCAGCAAGGTCTGATCGACCACGTCTGGGTTCGAACGAGGCAGCCTTGGCCGAACTTGTGGAGCGAGTCGCGCTCGTCCATGGTGGCGACCTCGACGAGACCAAGCCGTTCTGCAACAGCGACCGTTGAGGCGTCAACCACGTCGAGGTTGAGATCAGCGTAGGTCGAGATCAGTTCGAGTATCCGTGCCCAGTCATCAACCACAGGGTCGACGACCGCGAGCGACAACCGCACGATCGTGGAAACAAACTGCTGCTGCGCCTTGGCGCCGAACCGATCGAGCAGGAACCACGCGGTCTCGGCCACGACGAGCGACGTCGCCCCAAGCTCATCGCGCCGATCTCGGAGCAGCCGCGAACACCTCGGGTGGGCGGGCGAACGCCGATCGACGGCGGCCAACCACACATTCGTGTCGACGAGCAGCACCGGAAACTACGACGCCCGACGTCGAGCGTCAGCCTGCTTCCGAAGCGTCGCCGTATCGGTCGTGGCCCATGACGGGTCACCGCTGTCGAACGAGCCGATGAGCGCCTCCAACGGATCCTCATCCGCTGCGGCGCCACCACCCTCCAGCTGCAGCTGTTGCGACAACACATCGACAATCAGCTCGTCGGTCGACACTCCTCGCTCAGCAGCAACGTCCACGAGCCGCCGGTACAACTCGTCAGGGACTTCGAAGGTTGCAGCCATCTGACCATTGCAGATCTGCCCGGTCGGTCCGGCGATGCCCGCCGGTGGATGGCCTCCGCCTACAACTGGCAACGCTTCACGGCTGACAACGAGGCTGCGGTCCACCCAGATCGAGCCGCGCGCGCCCGGAGTCTCGATGTATGTGCCGGCAGGATGAGTCCAGCCAGGAGCCGGCCGTGCCGCGATCCGCCGACCGGTCAGAATCTCTACGTCGGGGGTAGTGATGGCGACGTTCACGATGCCAGTCACCGAGCGCCGCCTTGGGTCTTCATGTCGGCGATGGCCGGCTCCACGGCGTCTTGGTCGCGGCAGAGCGCGCCGTATCCGGTGATGATCTTGCCGTCGTAGGAGAGGCCGACCCAGCGGCCTTCGGCGGTGACGCCTCGGGGGTGGAGGGTGAAGTAGAGCGAGCCTTTGGATTGCACGGCGCCGTCTGCGGCTCGGTACCAGCCGATGAGTTGGATCAGATCGGCCGACGCTGGCGTTTCGGCGGCGAATCGTTCCGGTGCCACCAACGGCATCGACAATCCGTCGAAGGTGACCCGCACGACCTCGAGCAACTGATCGAGGTCGGCCAGAGCGAGGTCGGGATCGGGTGGATGATGCTGACCGGGCAGCGGGGCGAGCCACCGCCGGAGCGACGCTCACGGTTCTGGGTCCCATCGAACTTCGACCATCGACAGAGAGATTCAGGCCACCGATCGACGAGCGGCCCGGACGCCCTCGACGAATGCTCGGACCTCAGCCTCGGAGTGAGTGGGGTGTGGCTCGCCGGCCGAACGCGATGCGACGTGAGCGTCGCTCAGCTCCTGCGCCCGTACGGCCGTCGCGTCGAGCGCCGCACGATGCTGCGGTGACACGTCGTCGCCGACCCTCACACCAGCATCGTGTCCGGGGTCCGAGGTAGCGTTTGAGTCCCTTGGTGTGGTGGGGTTTCTGGTCGGGTCCACCATGAGGTGAGCCACCGGCGTGAGGTTCGGTGTGTATGTCCAAGTGCACACCAAGGAGAGCACGCCGATGGCTCTGTC
>JBKDZN010000015.1:0-11499 GCA_047971245.1 Acidimicrobiales bacterium | reverse complement strand
ACGAGTCTTGGAATTGAAGGTCTGGCTGTTGGTGGGCCTGCGACCGCCGATGAACCCACCCGGGAGATGAGCAGCCGACCCACGGCGGACCGGCGAACCGGACGACTCGGGGGCCGCTCCCTCCTGACTTTGTGAAGCGGTGCACAAATGCTAGTGGGTGCACCCACTAACGATGCAACCGCGGAGGGTGAGCGTTTCGTGACAAGGTTGCCCGGGATGGGTCGAGTGTCGGTAGTCTTGCGGTCGGTCCGGTACCGGGACCACTCTTCTCGTGTGGTCCCTTTTCCACGTTCCGGCCCCAGAGCACGCTCCGCGGAGGACCGTTGACCGAGATCCCCGAACATCTGCTGAAGCGAAGCAAGTCGGCCAAGGCGAAGGGCGGCGGGTCCGACGCGGCCGCCCCGGCCGGCGACGGCGGCGGGTCTGCCGCCCCCGCACCGGCTGCGGCGGCGCCGGCCACGCCCGAGAAGGCGCCCCTGGTCCCCACCGCCGATCTGCCGAATCTCGACCCCGAACCGGAGCCGCCCAAGCCGGAACCGGCCTATGTCGCTGCGGCCAAGGCCCGCAAGAAGATCCCCGTGTGGGCGATCCCGGTGGTGGCGGCCCTGCCCATCTGGGCCTGGTCCTACGCCGGCACCCTCCAGCAGCCCGAGGTGGAGGATCCCCTGTTCACCGAAGGCGCCCTGTTCTACACCGAAGCGGGCTGCGCCGGCTGCCACGGGGCCGCCGGTGGCGGCGGCACCGGCTACCAGCTGTCGGACGGGTCGGTCCTGGAGACCTTCCCCGAGCCGATCGATCAGATCGTGCACGTGGCCCGGGGCTCGGCCGCCATCCAGGGCGAGGCCTACGGCGCCCCCCGGGCCGACGGTCAGCAGCATGTGGCCGGCAGCCTGGGCCAGATGCCGGCCCAGGAGGGCCAGATCCCGCTGGTCGAGCTCGAGATGATCGTGTTCCACGAACGAGCGGTGCTGTCGGGCGAGGACACCTCGTCCGACGCCTACCAGGAGTGGATGGACCGGATGCGGGAAGACTTCGAGGCCGGCACCGAGGACGAGATCGATCTCGAATTCCTGCTGGCCTGCGCCAACCCGGACTACACCCCGGGCGCCACCGGGGTCGGTTCCGACGACCCCGAGGCCCACCCCTGCCCCGGGCCTGCGGCCGACGAGGGCGGCGACGCCGCCGAGGCCGGCTGATTCCCGCCGCCCGGGCCTAGCGCAGCGTCCCCGTGGCCAGGATGAACTCGGGCGACTGGCTGAACCCGACCATCATCGCGCCCCGCGACAGGCCACCGGCCAGCCGGCCCGCCCAGTAGTCCCGCCCACCGGCGTCGGCACTGCGGGTCAGCACGTTGGCGTAGATCAGGTCGACGAACTGGCCGTCGGGCAGGGAACCGTAGGTGGCCTGGAACTCGGGCGACCGGACGAACTCCCCGGCGATGGTGTCGAGCCCGACCCCCCGGCTCCGCTGATCGGCCCAGTACGCCAGACCACCGGCGTCGGGGAACCGGAGGAAGGTGGCGACGTAGAGCCGGTACACCTCGGCCTCCGCCACCGGGTTGGGGGCCGCGGTACCGGTCCGCATCACCATCTCCGGAGAGTCCGAGAAGCCGGCCATGATCGCCCCCCGGCTGACGCCGGCGGCCAGCTGGGCGTTCCAGAAGGTGAAGCCGGAAGGGTCCGGCGCCCGGCCGAGCACATTGCGGTACACCAGGTCGACGAACTGGGCGTTGTTCAGCGAACCGTAGCGATCCCGGAACTCCTGGCTGGCGGCGAACTCCGCCGACACCTGATCGATGGAGCTCCCGAGGGCACGCACCCCGAGCCAGTACTGGTAGCCGCCCGAATCGGGCGGGCGCAGGAAGTAGGCCTCGTAGAGCCGTGAGACCTGACCGTCGAGCGGCACCGGACGAACCATCCCGGTGGTGACCCCCACCGGGATCGAGACGCCGGGCCCCGAGGCCATGCCGCTGTCGATGGCGAGGACCCGGAACTGGTACACCCCCGGGTTCACGCTGAGGGTGAACGACGGCGCCGTGGTCGTGCCCAGGGTGGCCCAGGTGCTGCCGTTGGTGGTGGCGTCGACCCGGTAGTAGCTGACGGGGCAGCCGGCGGGCGCCGCCCATCGCAAGGTCGTGCCGTCGAGACTCACATAGCGGGGCACCGCCGGGGCGGTCACCCCCCGCAGGGTCCAACCCATCCCGTGCATGACCCCGAGCAGCAGGTCGTCGAGATCACGTGACACCTCCCCGTTCCCCAGGGCGTGGGTCATCAGGGCGCCCGCCTGGCCGCTGGGGTGGGTGGCGTCGTCGAAATGGGAGACGCTGCTCCCCTCCATCCAGGTGGACGGGTCGAACAGCTTGGTGGTGGCCGCGCCGCAATAGCTGACGTTCAGACGGCCCGAGGCCAGGGACAGATCGGGGTTGGCCAGCCCGAGCACCGGCTGGTCGAGGTCACGAACCAGATCGTCGAAGATGTACGCAGGACTGGCGAACGCCGGGCTGCCCCCACCATTGCTGGCCGAGCTGATGAAGCCCAGGGCGTGGCCCAGCTCGTGGAGGACCACACTGTAGAGGTCCATCTGGGACAGGCCCGGGCTGCCGGTACCGACATACCAGTCGACATCGGAGCTGAGCACCATGATCCCCTCGGATTTGGCCGGATCGACGTCACCACCGAGCATGGCGTTGGCCAGGCTGTACGGGTAGAACAGGTCGGTTCGGGGCAGGCCGTCGTGGCGAACCAGACCATTGGGCCCCCCGGCCCCGAGCACGTTCGCGCCCAGGCTCAGCCACTGGCTGGTGATCTCCACCGACGCACCGTTGGTGGAGACCACCGCGTTCCAGTCGTCCACCGCGGCCTGGACGACGCTCTGCACGTTCGCCGGCGGGATGGAGCCGCCCTGCGAGGTGTCCCACGTGAGGTGGATCCCGGCCGGCCCGAGGTGGGCCAGACCGCCGGTCAGATCAGGGGCGGGATCGGCCGCCGACATGCCCGCCTGGATCTCGGCCATCTCCGCCTGGACCTCGGACGGTATGTCCTCCGACGGGTCCGCCGGGTCGACGACCCACGGCACCTCGGCCGTCTCGATGACCCCGCCACCGGAGGCCTCCGGCTCGGCCGCCCCCGCCACTGGTGTCGCGACGGAGGTGGCCGCCATGACGAGGGCCACGGCCGCCGCCAAGGCGGTGGTGAGGGTCCGCCCGGCGACCTTGTAACCCGGTCGCCAACTGGTTCGAGACGTCATACCGCTTCAACGGCATCGGCCAACCGAAAGTTAACGGGGCGAACCAGGAAATTCCTATGACCCAGCGGCCATGGCGGCGGCCGCCGGACCCTATGACGTGGCGGCCATGGCGGCGGCCGCCGGACCCTATCACGTGGCGGCCAAGGCGGCCGCCACGTTGGCCGCGGTGTCGAAGGTCCGGTCGATATCGGCCGGGGTGTGGGAAAGACTGGGAAACAACGCTTCGTAGGGGCCGGGGGCCAGGGCGACCCCGGCGTCGAGCATCCCGTGGAAAAACTGGGGATACCGGCCGGTATCGGCGGAGGCCTTGGCGTCGTCGTAGTGCCGGACCGGGGCGTCGGCGAAAAACAGCCCCACCAGGGGACCCACCTGGGGGATCTGGACGGCGAGACCGGCCGAGCCGATGGCCTCGGCCAACCCCGAGGCCAGGCGAGCGGCGGTCGCGGTGAGCCGGGCGTAGGCATCGTCGTCGAGGCGGCTGAGTACGGCCAGACCGGCGGCGGTGGCCAGCGGGTTCCCCGACAGGGTGCCGCCCTGGTAGACGGGCCCGAGCGGGGCGACGTTCGCCATCAGTTCCCGGCTCCCGCCGAAGGCCCCCACCGGGAGACCGCCGCCGATCACCTTGCCGAACGCCCACAGGTCGGGGGTCACCCCCGACCAGGCGGTGGCCCCACCTCGACCGAGACGGAACCCGGTGATCACCTCATCGAAGAAGAGCAGGGCGCCCACCCGGTCGCACTCGTCCCGCAGCGCCTGGAGGAAGCCGGGTTCGGGGGCGACCAAGCCCATGTTGGCCGCCACCGGCTCCACCGCGAGCACGGCAACGGTCTCGTCGAGCCGGGGCACGGTGTTGTAGGGGGCCACGATGGTGTCGGCTACCGCCCGTTCGGTGACCCCGGCCGAACCGACCAGGCCCTGGTTGGCCACCCCCGAACCGCCCGCCACCAGCAGGGAATCGACATGGCCGTGGTAGCAGCCGGCGAACTTGACCACCGTCGACCGGCCGGTGGCTCCCCGGGCCAGGCGGATGGCCGACATGGTGGCCTCCGTGCCCGACGAGGTCATCCGGATCATCTCGAGGCCGGGGACCCAGCCGGTCACCAGCTCGGCCAGTTCGGTCTCCCGGGGAGTGGGAGCACCGAATGTGGTGCCCTCGGCCGCGGCGGCCGCAATGGTGGCCACCACCCGGTCATCGGCGTGGCCGAGGATCGACGCCCCGTAGCTCTGCACATAGTCGAGGTACTCGGTGCCCTCCACGTCCCACACCCGGGCCCCCCGCCCCCGGGTCACCACATATGGGGTGCCCCCCACCGACAGGAACGCCCGGACCGGGGAGTTCACCCCACCGGGCAGGACCCGTTTGGCCCGCTCGTCCCAGCTCCGGTTGCCGGACGGGCCGCCGCCGGGTGCGGCGGTCGGATCGTCACCGGCGGGGACGGGTTCGGGATCGTGGTCGGTCATGTGCCCTCCGTTCAGCGGCCCAGCCGGGCGGCGACCTCGCCGGCCAGGTAGGTGAGAATGAAATCGGCGCCCGCCCGCTTGATGGCGGTCAGGATCTCGATCGCGGCCACGTCCCCGTCGATCCAGCCGTTGGCGGCCGCGGCCTTGAGCATGGCGTACTCCCCGCTCACGTGGTAGGCGGCCAGGGGGGCGTCCACCTCCGCCCGGGCCCGGGCCACGATGTCGAGGTAGGCGAGGGCCGGCTTGATCATCACCATGTCGGCCCCCTCGCCCAGGTCGAAACGGATCTCCTCCAGGGCCTCACGGGCGTTGCGCCAGTCCTGCTGATAGCCCTTGCGGTCTCCACCGCCGACGATGCTGACGTCGACCGCGTCGCGGAACGGACCGTAGAGCGAACTGGCGTACTTGGCCGCGTAGGCCAGGATCGACACCCCGGTGTGCTCCTCACTGTCGAGGGCGTCCCGGATGACCATCACCTGGCCGTCCATCATCCCCGACGGGGCGACGACGTCGGCACCGGCCTCCGCCTGGGCCAGGGCGGCCTGGGCGTACAGGTCGAGGGTGGCGTCGTTGTCGACCTCCCCGCGGGTGTCGAGGATCCCGCAGTGACCGTGGTCGGTGTATTCGTCCACGCACAGGTCGGCCATCAGCACCATCCGGTCACCGAGCTCGGCCCGGCACCGCCGCAGGGCCACCTGGACGATCCCCTCGGGGTTCCAGGCCTCGGAGCCCTCGGCGTCCTTGTGGAGGGGAACCCCGAACAGCATCAGGGCGGGGACGCCGGCCTCGGCCAGCGTGGTCGCCTCGGCCAGCAGGGAGTCGACCGTGTGCTGGACCACGCCGGGAAGGGACACGATCGGTTGTGGCTCGGTGATCCCTTCGCGCACGAACAGGGGCGCAACCAGATCATCGACGGTGAGGTTGGTCTCGGCCACGAGCCGGCGGATGGCGGGGGTACGGCGCATCCGTCGGAGTCGGCGCTGGGGGAAGGTCAACGGGGGTGGTCCTCTCGTCTCGGGCGAGTCAGCTCGGTCCGGTCAGCTCGATCCGGTCACGTCAGGGCGGCGATCGTGGCGCTGACGAGCCCGGTGCCGTGATGCTGGGTGGCGGTGACCACCCGTCGCAGGCCCCGGGCCGCGGCCCGGGCCGCAGTGGTGGGCCCGATACAAACCACGACGGGACCATCCGGCCGGGTCAGGTCATCGGCGGCCACGGCCAGCAGGCGGTCCAGGACCGACGGTGCGGTGGCGATGACGGCGTCTGCGGTGGCCAGGGCGCGCCGGCCGGCCGGGTCGGGGTCGACGGGCGCCATCCGGTAGGCGTCCACCCGCCGCACCCGGTAGCCGGCTGCGGTGAGCCCGGTAGTGAGATCGTGCCCGGCCGCCTCGGCGAGGGGGGCGATCACCCGGCCCGAGCCGGCCGGGGGCGGGAAGGCGGCGGCCAGGGCGGCGCCGGTGGCCGATCCCGGGACGAGGTCGACCGGCCACCCCGCGGCGCTCGCGGCGGCCGCCGTCGCCGGGCCGACGACGGCCACGTCCGGGCCGTCCGGGCCGAGGGCGCCCGGGGTCAGCCGGGGGGCGACGGCGCGCACCCCGTTGGCCGAGGTGACCACCAGCCATTCGGCCCCGGCCAGCTCGGCCAGGGCCTCCCGGAGCGGGCCGTCGTCGACCGGTGGGGCCGGACGTTGCAGCTCGACCGCGACGGCGCTGGCCCCCAGGCCGCCGAGCTCGGCCAGCATGGCCCGGGCGGCTTCCGGTGCTCGGGCGACCACCACGGTCCGGCCGCTCAGCACACCGATGGCGGGACGGACCCGTTCAGCCGACGGCATGGGCCGCAGGATCGAGCAGGCGGCCGGCCAGGACGCCGCCCGGGTCGGTGTCGGGGGTGCCGGTCGCCGACATCCGCCGCAGGGGGCCGCCGTCGTCGGCCGAGAGGACCCCCCGCACGGTGAGCACACCGTCGGGTCCCAGCTCGGCGTTGGCGCCGGCCGGCAGGTCACAGTCGCCGCCCAGGCGTTGGAGGAAGCGACGCTCCGCCGTCACCGTGATCCGGGCCACCGGATCGTCGAGGACGGTGAGCAGCTCGGCAACGGCGGGATCCCCGGCCCGGCACTCCACCGCCAGGGCGCCCTGGCCCACCTGGGGGACGAAACTGACGGGGTCGAGCCGCTGGCCGGGCAAATCGGTGATGGCCAGACGGTCGAGAGCCGCGCTGGCCATGACCAGAGCGTCGAGCTCGTCGAGGCGGCCGAGGCGGGTGGCGATGTTGCCCCGGAGGCCGACGATCTTGAGGTCGGGGCGGAGGTCCTCCAGCAGGACCCGGCGGCGGGCCGATCCGGTGCCCACCACGGCGCCCTCGGGCAGATCGTCGAGGGTGGAACCGACCAGGGCGTCGGCGACGTCGGCCCGGGCGGGCACGGCCACCAGGTGGAGGCCGTCGGGTGTGTCGGCCTGCAGGTCCTTGGCCGAGTGGACGGCGAGGTCGGCCGCACCGACCAGCACCAGATCCTGGATCTCCTTGCTGAACGCACCCTTGCCGCCGATCTCGCTGATCTGGCGGGTCAGGTCGCGATCGGCGCTCGTGTCGGTGCTGACCAGCTCGGTTTCGACCCCGGGGTGGGCCGCGGCGATGAGCCCGGCCACATGTTCGGCCTGCCAGACGGCGAGCGGGCTTCGGCGGGTGGCGATGCGGAGGATCACGGCTGTTCGAACAGCTCCCGGGCCGCTTCGGCCAGCCGGTCACCCCGGGCCGTCCCGGCTGCGTCACGCAGGACGACGGTGGGCCGGTGGAGGATCTTGGCCACCAGGGTGCGGGACAGGGCCTCGACCACCTCCCGGTCGGCGTCGGCCATGCCGACGAGCTTGGCGGCATACCGATCGAGCTCGGCGGTACGGACCTCATCGGCCCAGCCGTGGAGGCCGCCGATGAGGGGGCCGACGCTGCGGGCCGAATCGGCCGATTGGTACCGGTCGACCTCGGCGGCGACCAGGTTCTCCGCCGCGTCGAGGTGAGCCATGCGGGCTTCGAGGCCCCGATTGGCGTGGGCCTGAACCTGTTCGAGATCGAAAACGTCGACGCCGGCCAGCCGTTCGGCACCGGCCGGGAGGTCACGGGGCCTGGCCAGATCGACCAGGACGACCCGACGACCGGGGTCGAGGGCCCGGCTCAGGGTGTCGAGATCGACGATCGGGTCGGGGGCGCCGGTGGCGCTGATGACCACGTCGACGCTGGCCAACAGGCCGGGCACGGCGTCGAGACCGACGGCCCGGCCGGTCATGCCGTCGACCAGGGTCTCGGCCCGGGCCAGGGTCCGGTTGGCGACGATCAGGTCGACCTGGTGGCTCTTGGCCAGGGCAGTGGCGGCACCGGCGCCGATCTCACCGGTACCCACCAGGAGCACGGTGGCCCCCTCCAGGGTGGAGCGGCGCTCGGCGACGAGATCGACGGTGGCCTGCGACAGTGACAGGGTGGACCGACCGATCCCGGTTTCGGTGCGGACCCGTTTGCCGGCCTCGACGGCCCGCTTGAACAACAGGTTGAGGACCGGGCCGGTGGTGGTTTCGTCGTGGGAGGACGCCCACGCCCGGCGGACCTGGCCGAGGATCTCGTGCTCCCCTAGCACGGCGGAATCGAGCCCGGCGGTGACCCGGAAGAGATGCCGGACGGCTTCTTCGTGGTAGTGGACGTAGAGGTAGGGGTCGAACCGTTCGGGGGCCACCCCGGCCACCAGACCCATGGCGTGGCGGACGTCGCGGAAGCCGTCGTGGAACCGTTCGGCGTCGACGTAGACCTCGGTGCGGTTGCAGGTGGCCAGGACCACGGCCTCGTTGACCACCTCGCTGCCCGCCGTCTCGACCAGCAGCTTGATCACGCCGTCGGACCCGAGCGTCATACGCTCCAGCAGGTCTTCCGGGCTGGTGCGGTGGTTCAGGCCTATGGCGACGACGGTCATCGTTGACTCCTGGCCGGGGCGGAGCCGAAGAGATACCCCGACGTTCTGGTCCACCATGTTCGCCCCGAAGGGGCCCATCTCACGAACCGGTAGGTGGTGACCTCCGACCTTACCCGCTGGTTCACGCTTCCTCCTCCACCATTCGGCCCTGGTGAGCATGGCGATTGCGACCGGCCGCAGGGTCCAACGGCACCCCGGCCCCGCTGCTGGCCCCGGCCCCCCGCTGCTGGTAGAACGACAGGATCTGGAGCTCGGTGGCCAGGTCGACCCGGCGGACCACGACGTGCGGGGGCACGCTGAGGGGCTGGGCGGTGAAATCGAGGATCGAGGTGATCCCGGCCGCCACGAGCTGGTCGGCCACCCCCTGGGCGGCGTCGGCGGGCGTGGCCACCACGCCGACCGAGATGTCGAGGCCGGCGACGAGCCCGGGCAGGTCGGCGAGCCGGTGGACGGTGATCCCGTTGATCTCGGTGCCGACCTTGGCCTCGTCGACGTCGAACAGGCCCCGGACCGGGAAGCCCCGGCTGGCCAGGCCGTCGTAGTTGGCCAGGGCCCGACCGAGGTTGCCCACCCCGACCACGGCCACGGGCCATTCCTGGTTGACCCCCAGTTCCACACTGATCTCGAACACCAGGTAGCGGACGTCGTACCCGACGCCGCGGGTACCGGTGATCCCCAGCGAACCGAGATCCCGCCGGACGGTCGCCGAGTTGACCCGGGCCAGTTCGGCCAGGTGATCGGACGACACCGTGGCCCTCCCGGCCGCGGCGAGGTCGACCAGGGCGCGCAGGTACACCGGGAGCCGGCCGACGGTGGCCGCCGAGATCGCACCGGATGGCATCCCCTGCAGGCTACGGGGCGATCGGGTCGGAGTGCACAAGTGCACAAACCGGGCTCGACCGGCCGACCGGCGGCTACCGCATCTGGAAGAAGAGCTGGTACGCGGCGGCCGCCAGCATGGCGGCGAGGAGGAACCCGAGGACGATGACCGTGGACGGCCTCACCGGCCCGCCCCGATCCCCCCGGGGGCACCCGCCGCGGTCATGACGCCGTCTCCTCGCCCTCGGGGCGGGTGGTGAGCGCCACCGGTACCGATCGGCTCACCGTGGCGGTCCGGCCGGCCAGGGGTAGCAGGGTGATCGTGTCGGCCGGCCCGACCCCCAACCGGTGGGCGGCCGAGGCCCGATCGGCCACCACGGCCAGGAGGCCGTAGGAGTCCACCAGCACGCCGAGCCCGCCTTCGGGCACCTCGGCGAACGAGTTCACCCGCACCGCGGCCCGTTCCTCCTCACCGACCCGGAGCCCCACCGTCTCGGGCCAGGCGGCCAGCCGATCCCCCTCCACATTGAGTTGGAGGTTGCCGAACCGGTCGGCCCAAAAGACCTCGGCGGTGATCCCCCCGTCGGCGGTGTCCTCGGCGACGGGAAGGATCCCGGGCACCAACCGGGCCGGATCGATCGGCGTACCGACCTCGTCGAGGGGGACCCCCCGGCACAGGTGGGCGGCGACGGGGGCGAACACGTCCCGGCCGTCGAAGGTGGACGGTCCCGCGCCGGTATGCCGTTCGAGCTGGTACTCCGGCCGGTCGAGCACCACTGCCGCGGTCGCCCCGCCGACGAGGGCCACGGCGGGGGCCAGGAGGCCGTTGTCCGGGCCGACCAGGATCGACTGGCCGCCGCCCACCTCGATGGCCACCGGTTGGCGGTGGGTGGCCACCCCGGGGTCGACCACGGCGAGGACCACGCCGGGCACCAGGTGGTTGGCCGCCCGGGCGAGGGTGAGACCCCCGGCCCGCACGTCGAACGGCGGGACCTGGTGGGTGATGTCGAGCACGGTCACGTCCCGGGCCAACGAGCGGATCACCGAGTGGACGACCCCGACGAACTCGTCGCCGGTGCCGTAGTCGGACAGGAACGAGATGGTGTCGAAACGGAGGCTCATCGGGCCCCCAGCTGACGGGAGCGGTCGGCGGCGGCGTCCACGGCGTCGATGAGGGCGGCCCGGACCCCGTGACGTTCCAGCATCCGTAACCCGGCCGCCGTGGTCCCCGCCGGGGTGGTCACCGCGGCCCGCTGGGCGGCCGGGCCGACCTCGGGGTCCTCGACCAGCATGCGGCCGGCGCCGTACACGGTCTGGCGGGCGAGGACCGTGGCCACCTCCAGCGGGAGACCCGCGGAGACACCGGCGTCGATCAGGGCTTCGACGATGAGGAACACATAGGCCGGACCCGAACCGGACAGGCCGGTCACGGCGTCGATCTGGGCCTCGTCGACCACCACGGCGGTGCCCACCGCCGCCAGGAGGTTGCGGGCCCACGCCACATCGTCGGCCCCGGCCGCCGTCCCCCCGGCCACGGCGGCGGCACCCGCGCCGACCAGGGCCGGGGTGTTGGGCATGGCCCGGATGACCGGGGTGCCGGGCGGGACGACGGCTTCGATGGCGGCCAGGGTGATCCCCGCCGCCACCGACACGACCCGGGCCGGTCGCTCGAGACCCTCGCACACTCCCGTCACCTGGTGGGGTTTCACGGCCACCACGGTGTCCACCCCGGCCTGGGCGGCGTCGGTCACGTCGACCCCGGGGAGGGCGGCGGCCAGCCGGGCCCGCTGGGCGTCGACCAGCTCCACCACGGCCACCTGCTCGGGCCGGTACTGCCCGGCGGCCAGCAGGCCCCCGACCAGCGCCTGGCCCATCTTCCCGCCGCCGATCACCTGCAAGCTCGTCACCGGGGTGAGGCTAGTGGGCTTTCGTCCGCCCCCGAACGACCGGTCGGCCCCGGGCTCAGCCGCCCTCCTTCGGCTCGGCCCGGA
This sequence comes from Acidimicrobiales bacterium, assembly GCA_047971245.1. Lineage (GTDB taxonomy): Bacteria > Actinomycetota > Acidimicrobiia > Acidimicrobiales > SZUA-35 > CADEDH01. The sequence goes on along the minus strand of JBKDZN010000015.1, from coordinate 30 downwards.
ACTGGGAGGCGAACCCGATCCGCACCGCGG
>JBKDZN010000014.1:0-11902 GCA_047971245.1 Acidimicrobiales bacterium | reverse complement strand
GTCGAGCGAATGCCAGGCTCCGGTGTCGTCCGCGAGGTAGAGCACCCCGTCGACCAAGCGCAACTCGACCTGGCCGAAGTCGTCGGCCGACTCGATGCCCTCACCGGGTTCGCCGACCATCGAGAGGTCCTCGCCGTCGAAGTGGCTGACCATCTCGAAGTTGCCGGCCTCGTCGCCACTGCTCATGTTGGCGGTGACGACCACCGAGCCCGATTCGGCGGATCCGGTGCTCTCGGCCGCGGAGGCCATGGCTTCGGCCGCGGCGGGGGTGGAGCCGGGCAGGGTGAAGGCGACCCCGGCGGCGACGACCGCCACGGCGGCGGCGGCCGCGGTGGCCGGGGCGGCCCAGCGGCGCAGCCGGCCACGACGCTGCTCGGAGGCCTTGAGGGCATCGATGGTGGGGGCGGTGAAGCTGCCGGCCGGGGTGGCCACCGGTTCGGTCCGGGTCGGGTCGGGGTTCGGTGTGGTCATGATGATCTCCTGGAAGCGGTGACGGGCTTCGGCAGTACCGGCCGCGTCAGTGGTGGATGGGGGAACAGGGTTGGCCCGGGCGAGCAGCTCGATCGGGTCGAGATGACGGTCCGGGTCGGGACCGGACGAGGAGTGCCGGATCGGATCGGGAACGGAGGGATCAGTCATGGCGACTCCTCGAAGAGCTGGGTCCGTCGGACGCCGACCGGGCGGTCGGGGGACGTTGGTGATCGATGCCTTCGGCCTCGAGGGCATCACTGAGACGCCGGCGGGCCCGGTGGAGCCGGATGGTGGCGGCGTTGACGGTGCAATCGAGCACCGTGGCCGCATCCGCCAGCGACAGGCCGTCCCAGGCCACCATCCTCAGAAGGTCCTGGTCGTCCTCGCTGAGCCGCCCGAGGGCGGCACGGACACCGTCGAGACCCTGCTGGTCGGCCGCCGGGGCGGTTCCCGGGGTGGCGCCGGGGGTGGTGGTGAGGCGTTCGGTGAGTCGGCGACGGTTCCGGTCCGAGCGGGACGCATTGGCCACGACGTTGCGGGCCACGCCGAACAGCCACGGGCGGACCTCGCCGTCGGAGGGCAGATCGTCGAGGCGACGCCAGGCGACCACGAACACCTCGTTGACGGCCTCGTCGGCCGCTTCGGGGTTGAGTCGCCGGCGGCAGTACCCCTGGATGGGGCCGTAGTTCGCCTTGTAGACCGACCGGAACCGTTCGACCCGTGGGTCGTCGGGAGCGGGGGGGCTCGGACCGGAACCGTCACCCATCACGACGCCGCCCGGACGGCGGCCGGGCGCCGGGTCGTCGGGCCCGAGCGTGACTGGGGCGGGAGAGTCAAGGGTTCGCACACCCCGTACCTGTCAGCCACCGGCCCCATCATTTCATCCGGGGCGGAAAATTCTGGTCAGGTCGGATACGTCACGGCAGGTTGGCCTCGATGGCGGCGATGACCTCGTCGGCATCGGGTTCGGTCCGGGGTCGGAACCGGGCCACCACCTCCCCACCCGGGGCGACGAGGAACTTCTCGAAGTTCCATTGGATGTCCCCGGCGGCGCCCTCGGTGTCGGAGGTCTGGGTCAGCTCGGTGTAGAGCGGATCCCGGTCGTCGCCGTTGACGTCGATCTTGGCGAACATCGGGAAGGTGACCCCGTAGGTGGTGGAGCAGAACGTCTCGATCTCCTCCGGCGTGCCCGGTTCCTGAGCGCCGAACTGGTTGCACGGGAATCCGAGCACGGTGAACCCCTGGTCACTGAACCGCTGCTGGAGGGCTTCGAGGGCCGTGTACTGGGGGGTGAGCCCACACTTGGAGGCAACGTTGACGATCAGGGCGACCTGGTCGGCGTAGTCGCGCAGGTCGGCGGGCTGACCCTGGAGGGTGGATACGTCGTGGTCGTAGATGCTCATCGGGGCCGATGCTAGTCGCCGGTGACCTCCGGACCAGGGGCGACAACCGGCCGGGCGGCCGACGGCCCGCGGCGGTCCCGTAGGATCGGATCCCATGGCACGACGCAGGCGCGACATACCGGCCATCGAGTACGAGCCGGATCTCGACGGCGACCCGGACCCCGGCGAGGTGGTGTGGACCTGGGTTCCCTACGAGGACGATCCCACCCAGGGGAAGGACCGGCCGGTCCTGGTGATCGGCCGGTCCGGGACCGAGCTGGCGGTGTTGCTGATGACCAGCAAGGACCATGACCGCGACGCCGACGACGAGGCCCGTCGGAGTCGCTACTGGTTCGACGTGGGCCCCGGAGAATGGGATTCCCGGGGCCGACCGAGCGAGGTCAGGCTGGATCGGCTGTTGCGGATCGACCCGGCGACGGTCCGCCGGGAGGGAGCGGTCCTGGACCGGGCCCGGTTCGACGCGGTGATCGCTGCGGCCCGGCCCCATCTCCGCATGTTGCGCTCCAACTCATGGTGACACCGATCTGACCTACGCTCGGGAGGTGTCCGACCTGCACTGCCCGGTGACCCTGCTCGTGCTCCGTCACGCCGAGGCCCGGCCCCGGGTCGGCGGCGACAGCACCAGTGCGCCCGATCCGGGGACCGGGTTGACGGCCCGGGGGCGGGCCCAAGCCATCGAGCTGGCCGGGGGCCTCACCGGCCGGCGGGTGGCGGCCGTGGTCACCAGCCCCCTCACCCCGGCGATGGAGACCGGCTCGGTGGTGGCCGAACAGCTGTCGGTGCCCACCAGGATCGTCCCGGAACTCCACGAGCTCGATCTGGGTGAGCTGGCCGAGGCCCCGTTGGACGATCCTCGACTGGCGGCCGTGCTCGACGCCTGGACCGGCGGGGACCTGTCGGTCCGCCCACCGGGCGGCGAGGAGGGACACGCCGTGGTCGATCGGTTCCGCCTCGCCGTCGAGGAACTGGCCGACCAGTTCCGGGGGGAGACCGTCCTGGTGGTGTCCCACCGCGGCATCCTCGCCGTCGGACTGCCGTGGCTCACCGGGGCCGCCCCCTGGCCGGGGTATCCGGCCGTCGCCCACTGTGCACCGTTCGAGCTGGTCGGCGACGCCGATGGTTGGCGCTTGACCGCCTGAATCCCGGAGCCGGCCTGGACCAGGCCTAGACCTCGTCGTGGATGCCGACGGCGAGCCGGGCGATCCGCCACTGACTGGCCACCATTCCGGCCACCAGGATCCCGGCGATGATGGCCAGAGACAGGTACGTGTTCATGTGGTACCAGTGCGAGAACGTCATCTTGATCCCCACGAAGATCAGGACGGCCCCGAGCGCGTGCGACAGGAAGTGGAAGCGCTCCTTGGCGTTGGCCAGCAGGAAGTACATGGCCCGGAGACCGAGGATGGCGAAGGCGTTGGAGGCGAACACCAGGAACGGTTCACGGGACACGGCCAGGATGGCGGGCACGGAGTCCACGGCGAAGATGATGTCGGTGAACTCGACCACCACGAGGGCGGCGAGCAGGGGCGTGGCCATCCGGACCCCGTTCTTGACGGTGAAGAAGTTGTGGCCGTCCAACTCGTCGCTGACCGGGACGAACCGTTTCAGCAGGCCGAGCCCCCGGGTGGAGGCGTCCTCCCCTTCGTCGTCGCGGTGCCGGATGACCCGGACACCGGTGTAGACGAGGAACACCCCGAAGATGACCAGCAGCCACCAGAACCGCAGGATCAGGGCCGAACCGGCGAAGATGAACACGGCCCGGAACACCAGGGCCCCGAAGATCCCCCAGAACAGGACCCGGTGCTGATACCGCAACGGGATGGCCATGCTGGAGAAGATCATCGACCAGACAAAGACGTTGTCGACGCTGAGGGCCTTCTCGATGAGGTAGCCGTTGAGGTATTCACCGAAGGCCTGGGTCCCCCAAGCCCAGGCGATGACCCCGCCGAACGCCAGGCCGCAGCCGATCCAGCCCAGGGTCTCCATGGTGGATTCCGGGTAGGTGGGTTCGTGGTCGTCCCGGTGGCGGACGAGGTCGAACCCCAGCAGCAGACCGATGACGGCGAGCAGGGCCACCCAGGCCCACGGGGGGACGTCGACGCTGACGAACCGGTCGTTGGTGCTACCGACCTCGGCAGCGAGCAGCAGGGGCACGATCCATCCTCCGTCGGAAGGCGGTTGGGTGGGCTCGAAGGTCTCTCCGCCCCGCCGACGGGGTCACCAGCCGGTGGAACTGACCCGCCGGGCCCTGCTGGACCGTGATGACGACGAGCCTCTGGGGATACTCCCCTTCGCTTGCCAGCAGTGTACGCGGGTGACGGGCGACGCGGCAGATTCTCGTAACGGGACCGCCCCAGCCGTCCGGGGGCGGGCACGGGGTGTGACCCACGACCACGAATCCGTCGCAGTGCTAGCGCGCCCCCGGCATCGGCCCTACCTTGACGCGCATGGCCGAACCGTTCGCGACCCGTCACTTCTGGCGGGTGATCACCGGCTCGGTGATCGTGGGTCTCGCCTCAGCCGTGTTCTGTGTGGTGTTCCTGTCCCTGGAGCACGCCATGACCAGCTGGCTGTGGGGCGAGGAAGAAGCCCCTATGGGATGGTTCTCCGGGTCGTGGACCGCGGTGGCCATCCTCGTCGGCGCGGCGGTGATCGTCGGCCTGTTGCGGCGGTGGATGACGATCGACGGGGCCGACCCGAACTTCATCGCCGAGATGGTGGAGGGCCGGGTCCCGTGGCAACGAGGTCTGCAGTTCGGCACCCTCGGCCTGGTCAGTCTGGTCGGTGGGGCATCGGTGGGCCCGGAGGCACCGCTGGGCACGGTCGGCGGCGCCGTCGGCACCGCAGTCGGGGACCGGCTCGAACCGGGGGTGCCCGAGACCACCGAGGACCTCACCTACGCCGGGATCTCCGGGGTGTTCGGCGGGCTCGGGATCTTCCCGTTCGCCGGACCGATCATGGCCTCGGAGGTGAACAACACCCGCTGGCAGGCCGCCCCCCACCGCCTGCTGCCCGGGATCGTGTCGGCCACCGCGGCGGTGGCGGTGCTGTACCCGACGGTGGGCACCCCGTTCCTCGACCTGTACGACCTCGACACCCCCGCCCTCCAGGTGCGATGGATCCTCCTCGCCGTGGCGTTCGGGGTTCTGGGCGCTGCGCTGGGAACGGTGGCGATGCTGGCCCTCGGGGTGTCGGCCCGGCTGGCCGGACGGGTCACCGATCCGGTCATCCGGGCGACGGTGGCCGGCGTGGTCATCGCCGCGGTCGGTTACGCCGTGCCCCTGACCCTGTTCTCCGGCCGTGACCAGTTGACCGGGATCCTCGCCGGTGGGGCGGAGGTGACCGTCGGCCTGCTGCTGGTCGTCATCGTCGGCAAGATCGTCACCTTCACCCTGGCGATGCGGTGGGGGTTCTTCGGCGGGCCCATCTTCCCCCTGATCTTCATCGGGGCGGTGTGCGGCACCCTGGTCCACATCGCGATCCCGTCGGTGCCGTTACCGGTGGCCGCACCGGCCATGGCCGCCGCCGTGGCCGTGGCCGTCGTCCCCCTACCACTCATGGTGATGGTGTTCACCACCATGATGTTCGGCCTCCAGCTGGAACTCGGGGTGATCCCGGCGGTGGCCGTGGTCACCTCGTTCGTGCTGGTCCAGGGCACCGGCGTGGACCCCCGGATCCAGTCGCGGTTGATGAGCCGGCCGACGGCGCCCTGAGCCCGGCGTCGGCCGGTGGGACTGGAGCGCCCGGCCGGCGGCGCGTAGGCTTGGCCTCGTCCGGCCTGCCTCCGCCACCCGGGGGGGAGCGCAGGCGGCGGCAGGCCGGATCATCCGAGGGGGGTGGATCATGGTCCCAGCCGGTCGCACACTCACCGCAGAGGAGATCGCCACGTATCACCGCGACGGGGTGGTGGCGTTGCGTGACGTCGTCCCGGTGGGATGGGTCGACGACCTGCGGGTCGCCATGCAGGAGGTGTTCGACCGTGACGACGACGTCGGCCGCGATGCCTACGCCAGCGGGGCGAGCCGCTCCGGGGCCCGGGGTGAGATGGTCGGCATCATGCAGGACCTGCTGGAACGGGCCGATCCGGCCACCCTCGCCATCGAGCAGGGGCACACCCCGGCGGGGCGGAGCATCGTGGAGACCGACGCCTGTTCGTGGCACGAAGGGCTCCGGAACCTCCATATCAGCGGGCCGCTGCCCCCGATCGTGGCCGCCCTGACCGGCAGCAGCCGGGTGAACCTGTACAGCGACCAGCTGTTCCTGAAGGAGCCGGGTTCGTCGGTGCGCACCCCGTGGCATCAGGATCAGCCGTTCTGGGTCCTGCAGGGCACCAAGGTGGCCGTCTGCTGGGTCCCCGTCGACCGGGTCACCGTCGACAGCGGGGCCATGGGGTATGTGCGGGGCAGTCACCGCTGGGGCGTCACCTACAAGCCGAGCGATTTCGTGACCATGACGGGTTCGTCCCGGATCCCCGGGCTCCGCTTCGACGGGCTGACCGACCTGCCCCCGATCGACGCCGATCCCGCCGCCTACGACATCGTCCGGTTCGAGGCCGGGCCCGGGGACGTGATCGTCCACCACTGGAAGACCCTGCACGGGTCCACCGGGAACGTGTCGGCGGACCGGATGCGGCGGGCGGCGTCGGTCCGCTTCGCCGGCGACGACGTCACCTTCTATCTGCGGCCGTCGTCGCCGGAGCCGTTCCGACACACGGTCGGGCTCAGCGACGGGGACGACCTGGACGGTGCCGCCCGTTTCCCCCGGGTGTGGCCCCGGGCCTGACCCCGTTGCCCCCGACGGCGAGCGAGGCCACCGGGGGCCGTTCACTCAGGTTGAGGGCCACCACCGAACCGTCCGGGCGCCGCAGGACGGGGACGCCGGTGGGCAGGAGCGACCCGTCCGGTATCCGGTCGAGCATGGTGGCCATCACCTCGGCCGCCTGCACGCTCAACGATTCGAGGCTCCGGTGGGTGTGTTCCCGCACCCCGAGCTCCACCTGGGCGATCGCCTCGGGACCGAACCGGTCGGCGACGTCGATGAGCAGGGCGATCTCGACCCCCCACCCCTGGCGGAAGGGGAGCTGGTCGACCACACGGCGCCGCACCGCGTACTCCCCGGCCAGGGGCTGGTGGAGTCCGGCCAGGTGGGGGAAGTAGAGCGAGAGGAGGGGGCGGACGACGAGCTCGGTGGTGCGCCCTCCCCCTCCCCGGCCCTGGGGCCGGTGGGCGTCGGCCTTGACCAGGGCGACGGTGGGGTCGTCGAGGAGGGGGGCGACCAGGCCCGCCACCCAGCTGGGCTCGAAGCTGGTCAGGTCACCGTCGATCCACACCACGATGTCGGCGGAACAGGCGAGCAGGCTGGCCCACAGGACATTGCCCTTGCCGGTCCCGTCCCCGTACCGGCGGTGGATGTCGGAGACCGGGACGACGGTGGCCCCCGCGTCGGCGGCGATCGCCGCGGTGTCGTCGACACTCCGGTCGTCCATGACGACCAGCTCGTCAACCAGACCGACCCCGGCCATGAGGGTCCGGCGGACCGATCGCACCAGGGCCCCGATGGTGGCCGCCTCGTCGCGGCACGGGATGCAGACTGCCACGGTGCGACCCTGTTTCCCGGCGGCGACACCGGCGATCGTCCGGCCGGCGGCCGGGAACCGCCGGACGCCGGCCCCGCCCCGACCGATTCCGGTCGGCGGCTCGGTCATCGGTACGCTCCTCGGTCGTGTTCCTCTATGGGGTGGTCAACGCGAGCCCGGACTCGCTCAACTCGGATTCGATCGTGACCTCGCCGGAGGCGGCGGTGCGCCGGGCCCGGCAGCTGCTGGCCGACGGGGCGGACGGGATCGACCTGGGCGGCCAGGGCAGCACGGACGCGGCGTCGGTGGTGGACTGGACGATCGAGTGGGCGCGCCTGGCGGCGATCCTGCCCGCCCTGGTCGAACTGGGGGTGCCGGTGAGCGTGGATTCGTGGCGACCGGAGGTGATGCGACGGGCCCTCCAGGCCGGGGCGTCGGTGATCAACGCCGCCGACGGGATGCAGTCCGACACCATGTGGGCGGTGGCGGCCGAGTTCGACGTGCCCATCGTGGTTCCGTTCCTGTCGGGGCCGAACCCCAGGGCTCTTGCCCAGGTCCGCACCGATCCGGTCGACGCCCTGATCGGGTTCTTCGAGGCCCGGCTGGCCGACGCCGACCGGTACGGGCTCCGGCACCGTTGCGTCCTGGATCCGGGCACCGGCTTCGCCCCGCCGGACTGGCCGTGGGAAGAACGCTACGTCTACCAGAAGCGGGTGTACTCGAATCTCGCCGCGCTGCGCCGGTTCGATCTGCCCCTGTACATAGCCCTGCCGTGGAAGGAGACGGTCCAGCACGACGAACTCCTGGAGATCGTGGTGGCCCAACAGCCCGAGTTCGGTCGGGTCCACTACCCGGCCAAGGTCCGACAGTTCGAGGCCCGCATCATCGGCTGACCCCGTCACGGGGCGAGGGGACCGCGAGGTTCCACCACTGCGGGTGGCAGGTTCGCCTCCCACCCCTCGGGGCAGCGTTCGGGAGCGACGTCGCTGAGGGGGACGAGCACGAAGCGGCGTTGATCGATCCGGGGATGTGGCACCACCAGGTCGTCGGTCTCGATCCGGGCGTCGTCGTAGAACAGGATATCGACATCCAGGGTGCGGGGCCCCCAGTGGACCTCCCGTTGCCGGTTGGCGACCGCCTCCAGGCTCTGGCACCGGCGCAGCAGGGCGAACGGGTCGAGGGGGGTGTCGACCACGACGACCATGTTCAGGTAGGCACCCTGGGCGTCGGGCCCGCCGATCGGTTCGGTCTCGTAGACCTGGGACATGGCCACCACCGGTCCGAGCCCCCGCACCGCAGCGCGGAGGTAGTCCTCGCGGGCACCCAGGTTGGAGCCGAGGGCGATGACGGCCCGGTGGCCGCGAGCCGGGCCGGCGACCACGTCCGGCCGAGCGGTCCGGCTTCGGCGCAGCCGGACGGCGGTGGTCCCGAGCGGTGCCGGCACCGGGGGGCGCAGCTTGGTGACGGTGACGTCCACCTCCTCGACCCGCTCGAAGCCGAGGACCAGTTCGGCCACTTCGGCGGCCAGCCGTTCCAGCAGGACGGGTTGCCCGGCCTCGGCGTGTTCGACGATCCGCGCCGCGATGAGGCCATAGTCGGCGGTGTCGCCCAGATCGTCGGTGCGACCGGCGTCGGCGAGGTCGGCGCCGATGGCCACATCGATCCGCAGCGGCTGGGCCGCGTCACGCTCGTGGGGCAGCGCCCCGACAACGCACAACACCCGCAAGTCGTCGATGAGGATCTGGTCCATGGCATCACCTTTCGGCCGGGGCGGCGACGTCGGCGCCGATCACCCGCCGCCGCACCACCGGTTCCACGTTCTAGCGCAACCTGGGCCCGGGACCGATCCGGGGTGTCGTCACCGGACCCGAACGGGGGTCAGGGGGAGGCGGGCCGGCGGGCGCCGAGACCGCGGAGGGCGACATCCAGGCAGCCGGCGGCGTAGCCCGGGGTCACAGAGGCCCGCCGGATCATCTTGTGGAAGACGATGGGGCCGATCACCGTGCCCATGACGACGTCGAAGTCCAGATCGTCGGGTAGTTCCCCCCGGGCCACCGCTCGTTCCATGATGATCCGGACCGGGCGCTCCCGCTCGTCGGCCAACCGATCGAGGGCGGCGGAGATCTCCGGGTCCCGAGCCGCCGAGGCGGTCAACGACGGCATCAGGCGCCCGACCCGACCGGACAGGTCGGCGGCCGTCATGAGTTCGAAGTAGGCGTCCAAGTCGCCCCGCAAGGAGCCGGTGTCGGGCGCGACCACGTGGGCGAACACCGACTGCACGGTGTCGATGATGAGCGACGCCCGCTCCGGCCACCGCCGGTAGATGGTGGACTTGGCCACACCGGACCGCTGGGCCACCTCTTCGATGGTCAGGCCTTCGACGCCACGCTCGATGATCACGTCACCGACCGATGCCAGCACCTTGAGCCGTGCCTCTTCACTTCGCTGTCGGGCCATGGCGGCCTCCGGGGGACGGAACCGGTTCCGTTCTCAACGAACGAGATTGTCGTTCGCTGGTACCGCAACGGTATCGTTGCGAAATCGTTCCTACCTCCCGGGGAACGGGTTGGAGATAGAGCATGGCTTCAGACCACGGTGACGGAGTTCACGCGGCCTCAGCGAACGAAGATAATCGCAACGGAGCCGTAGCGCCTCCCGAAGCGGAAGAACTCGACGGCATCGACCCCACCGTGTACGAGCGCCGCTGGAAGATCCTCGGGGTCCTGTGCACATCGCTGTTGATCGTGATCATCGGCAACACCGTGCTCAACGTGGCCCTGCCCACCCTGCAGATGCCGGTGGCCGAGGGGGGTATCGGGGCCACCAACACCGACGTCCAGTGGTTCGTCGACGCCTACGGGCTGATCTTCGCCGGCCTGCTGTTCACCGCCGCCGCCCTCGGTGACCGGTTCGGCCGGAAGGGGGCGCTCCATGGGGGTCTGGTGGTGTTCGCCCTCGGTTCCCTGCTGGGCGCGTTCGCCGGTTCGAGCATCCCGATGGTCATCGCCGGTCGGGCCGTCATGGGGGTCGGCGCCGCGTTCGTGATGCCGTCGACCCTGTCCATCCTCACCAACGTGTTCCCGGCCCGAGAACGGCCTCAGGCCATCGCCATCTGGGCCGGCATCTCGGGTGCCGGCGGCGCCATCGGCCCGCTGGCGTCCGGTTTCCTGCTCGAGCATTTCTGGTGGGGCTCGGTGTTCCTGGTCAACATCCCCATCATCGCGGCCGCCCTGGCTGTCGGCGCCTACCTGGTGCCCCGGTCCTCCGACACCGAGAAGACCCCGCTCGATCCGGTCGGTTCGGTCCTGTCGATCGTCGGGCTCGGCGCCCTGGTCTACGCCATCATCGAGGGGCCCCATCACGGCTGGCTCAGCGGAGCGTCGCTGGCCTGGTTCGGCGGCGCCATCGCCGCCCTGGTCGCCTGGGGGGTGTGGGAGAGCCGGATCGACCATCCGATGCTCGACCTCAACCTGTTCCGCCACCGGGGGTTCTCGGTGGCGGCGGGAGGGATCACGCTGATTTTCTTCGCCATGTTCGGCACCTTCTTCATGCTCACCCAGTACCTGCAGGGCGTGCTCGGCTACAGCCCACTCGGCGCCGCGGTCCGGCTGTTGCCGATCTCGGTGGTGATGATGGTGGTGGCCCCCCAGACCCCGAAACTGGTGCAGCGGTTCGGGGCCCCGCAGGTCGGCGCCACCGGCCTGGCCACCTTGACCCTGGCCATGATCGGCATCTCCCGGTTCCAGGTCGACACCAGCTACCTCCAGCTCGTCGTCACGATGATGGTGATGGCCGGCGGGATGGCCATGACCATGACCCCGATGACCACCCGGCTGATGACCTCGGTTCCCCTCAACCGGGCCGGAATGGGGTCGGCCACCAACGACACCACCCGGGAGCTCGGGGGTGCGCTCGGCGTGGCGGTGCTCGGATCCCTGGTCACCAGCCAGTACTCGGCCAGCATGGAATCGGCGGCCGCGGCCCTGCCCGGCCCGCTGCGTGAGGTGGTGACCGGCAGCCTCGGCGGTGTGGTGGGCCTGATCGGGCGAGGTGCGCTCCCGGCCGACACCCCCCTGCTGGCCGAGGCCAAGTCGGCCTTCGTCGATGGTCTCAGCCTGGCGGCGCTGGTCGGGGCGGCGATCATCGCGATCGCCGCCGTGCTCGTCTACAAGCTGATGCCGCCCCTGCCGACCGCCCCCATCCATGTGGAGTCCCACCGGCCGGGTTCCGAGGCGACCGGGGAGACGTCACCCACCCCGGGTGGCGGCTGAGACGACGCGTGTGCCGGTCACGGCGATCCTGGCCGGCACACGGTCGGCCAGAGGCAGCTCAGGCTGACGCGCGTCAGCCCGGTCCGGAGGACCGATGGGCCGGTGGTGGGTAACGGTGCACGCGGGTGGCCGGCGGGCATGCCGGGGTGAGGAGCCGGCGGTCCGCAGCCGGCGGAGAGGCC
>JBKDZN010000013.1:0-10032 GCA_047971245.1 Acidimicrobiales bacterium | reverse complement strand
ACGACGCCATGCTCTACGCGCTCGGTATCGGTGCCGGCGTCCAAGACCCGGTCGGCTACGAACTGGAGTTCACCACCGAGAACACCGCCGGGGTCGACCAGCAGGTCTTCCCCACCATGGTCGTCCTCTTCGGCTTCACCGCCAAGGGCGGCAAGTCGGCGGTGAGCCAGGCCGGAACCTACGACCCCCGCATGCTCGTCCACGGCGAGCAGGGGATCAAGCTCCTGCGCCCCCTGCCGACCAGCGGCGAGGTCGAGACGGTCGACGAGATCACCGGCATCTACGACAAGGGCAAGGGTGGCGTGGTCGTCACCAAGACCGTCGGCACCCTGGTGGCCGACGGGCAGCCCCTGTACGAGGCCACGTCGTCGATGTTCATCCGCGGCGAGGGTGGTTTCGGTGGCGATCGCGGCCCGACCGAGAAGGCCAATGTCGCTCCGGAGACGCCCCCGAACCACGAGGTCACCTACCAGACCCGCCCCGACCAGGCGTTGCTCTACCGCCTCTGCGGTGACCGCAACCCCCTGCACTCCGACAAGCAGTTCTCCGATGTCGGTGGGTTCCCCAAGCCCATCCTGCACGGCCTCTGCACCTACGGTTTCACCGGTCGGGCCCTGCTGCACACCTTGTGTGGCTCCGATCCGGCCCGGTTCACCGGGATGGAGGGTCGGTTCAGCTCCCCGGTCCTGCCCGGCGAGGCCCTCACCATCCGGATCTGGGAGAACGGCGACGGTTCCGCCATCTTCCAGACCCTCGGTGGTGACGGTCGGGTCGTGCTCGACAATGGTGGGGTGACCTACACCGCCTGACCTCGACCGTCCCAACGGTCCGGCCCGGCGGCCGGTGCCCGGGTGACCCCGGGGGCCGGCCGCCGGTTCGCGTCCCGGGTGTGGCCTAGAACAGGCTCTGCTGGGGGCGCTCGATGCCCCGCAGTTCGTCGTAGTCGACCTCGAGCCAGTCGATGCCCCGATCGGACGCCAGGGTCTTGGCCTGGGGCTTGATCTGCTGGGCCACGAACAGGCCCCGGACCGGAGCCAGATCGGCCTGCCGGTTCAGGAAGTCGAGGTAGCGGGTGAGCTGCTCGACCCCGTCGATCTCCCCCCGTCGCTTCACCTCGACGGCCACCACACCGCCGTCGCCGTCCCGGCACAGCAGGTCGACCGGTCCGATCTCGGTCGGGTACTCCCGGCGGATCAGGCGCATGCCGGGGCCGAGGCGGGCCGGGTCGAGGGCCAGCAGCTCCTGGATGTGGGCCTCCACCCCGTCCTTGAGCAGGCCCGGATCGTCGCCCAGGTCGTGGGCCACGTCGCTGTACACCTCGTGCAGGGCGATGGTGAGGGTCTCACCCTTGGGGTTGGTGACCACCCACGTGTCCTCCCCCTCCACCCGCAGGTTGGGGGCGGTCATCCAGTTCAACGGCTTGTAGGCCCCGCCGTCAGCGTGGATGGCGACGCAACCGTCGGCCTTGACCATGATCAGCCGGGTGGCTCGGGGCAGGTGGGCGTCGAGCCGACCGTTGTAGTCGACGGTGCAGTCGGCGATCAGGAGTCTCATTCGGGCCGTCGTCCTCCGAGCCGCCGACTGATGAGCCGACGGCGGTCCACCAGCTCCGCGTAGGTCATGGACGTGGTCTCATCCGGGTCCACACCGAAACCGGCTCTGAATGCGCTGGTGTCGACCGTCCATCCTGCCGGATCCTCGCCCAGCTGGGCGGCGATGGCGGCCCCATGGGTGGTGGCGAAGTGGGTGGCGATGGTCGTGATCATGGCGAACATGTCCAGGTCGGGGGCCAGGGTGGCGATGGCCCCGTCGATGAAGATCATGTTCTTCACGTACAGCATCAGCGGCTTGGGCATCCGCGCCCCGTAGCCGAGCAGGGCCTTGATGATCCGTTGGATCTCGGCAATCAGCTCCTCGGGGGCCATCTTGGTCGGGTCGATGGGTGGCCCGTCGAGACCGAGATCCGCGATGACCCGGTCGATGTCGGTGTCGGGGGGAAGGGCGCCGAGGTCGCGCAGGGCCGCCACCTGGCCCCGCAAGTCGTTGGTGGTGGAGGCCATCATCAGGCGCAGGAAGGCCATCCGCTCGCCCTCGTTGAGCCGCCCGGTGATCCCGAAATCGACCAGACCGACCCGGCCGTCCTCCAGGACGAACAGGTTGCCGGCGTGCAGATCGCCGTGGAAGACGCCGTGGAGGAACGCCCCTTCGAGAAAGCCGATCATGGCGGTTCGGATCACCTCGTGGGTGTCGACGCCGGCCCCCGTGATCCCACCCACGTCGTCGAACGCGAACCCGTTGAGCCGTTCCATGACCAGCACCCGGCGAGTCACGTGGCGGGGGTGCGGTCGGGGGACCACGAACCCGGACTGGTCGAGGTCGACGAACACCTGGGCCACGTCGAGCATGTTGTCGGCCTCGAGCCGGAAGTCGAGCTCCTCCACGATGGTCTGGGCGAACAACTCCACCAGGGCCGGCGGATTGGCCAGGGCCGACACCGCGATCCGGCCGACCAGGAACGGGGCCAGCCAGGACAGCACCTTGAGGTCGCGCCGGACCACCACGTCGATCCCCGGCCGCTGGACCTTCACCACCACCGGCTCGCCGGTGGTCAGCACCGCCCGGTGAACCTGGGCGATCGAGGCCGCCGCCACCGGGATCGGCTCGAAGGACGAGAAGACCCGATGCAGGGGCTGGCCCAGATCCTGCTCGATCACGGCTACCACGTCCTCGTAGGGCACCGCCGGCACCTGATCGCGGCACTTGCGGCACTCGGCCACCAGTTCGGGCGGGAACACCCCTTCACCGGCCGAGATGATCTGGGCCAGCTTGATGTAGGTGGGCCCCAGGGCTTCGGCCGCCTCCCGGAACCGGCGTGACAGCTCGGCCCGGGAACGCTCCTTGCCCCGGTCACGGACGTACCAGGCCCCGATGGCCCAGCCCAAATGGCGCAGCACCACCGCGGCCCGGCCGACCGGGGGCAGCTTGGGCGGGGTGGTCAGGCGCGGGATCTCGCGGGCGAGTCGGCGTCGCAGGGCGGGCACTGCGGCCCGCCACCGCGGTGGCTGATCGACCAGGCTCCACGCCCCCGGCTCGGGGAACGACCCGAGGTGCAGATCGTCGGAAGGTACGGACACGGTCACGGTTCCAGTGTGGCGCTCAGGACGATCGTTCGGAACGCGAGGACCCGAGCCCGGCCGTCCCGCACCGGATCTAGAAGTTGGGGCGACGCTTCTCCCGCAGGGCCCGGACGCCTTCACCGAACTCCGGCTCGGCCATCATCTCGGAGAACAGGGCGAGCGAATGGTCGACCGAGCTGCCGATGTCGCCGTGGAGATCGTCGTACACCTGGCGCCTGGTCTCGGTGAGCGAGCGGGCGGAGACGGTGCCGGCCAGCTCGTCGGCGAAGGCGACGGTCCGTTCGATCAGCTCGTCGGCCGGGTGCAGCTGGTTCACCAGGTGGAGCCGGGCGGCCTCGTCGGTGAGCACCACGCGCGAGGTGAGCAGGATGTCCATGGCCGGGCTGAGGCCGATCAGGCGGGGCAGCAGCCACGACAGGCCGTACTCGGCGGGCATGTTCAGCTTCCCGTGGGCCGCGGTCAGCTTCACGCCCGGTGCGGCGAACCGCAGGTCGGCGAAGCAGGCCAGGACCAGGCCGATCCCGGCGGCCGGCCCGTTGATGGCGGCGATCACCGGCTTGGTCAGGCCGTAATGGAAGGCCAAGGGGTGATCGAACTCGGGCCGATACCCGTAGCCCGGGGTGGCCTCGTTGCCGCGGAGCCCGTCGTCGTAGTCGCCTCGGGCCGCGTGGCCCGACAGGGCCTCGGCGTCACCGCCGACACAGAACGCCCAGCCGGCCCCGGTCACCACCGTCACCCGGACCTCAGGGTCCTGCTCGGCCCGTTCGATCAGGGCCCGGTACTCGGCGTGCATCCGCCCGGTCCAGGCATTGCCCCGATGGGGCCGGTCGAGGGTGATGACGGCGGTGCGGCCCCGAACCTCGTAGGCGGTGGCCCGCAACGAGTCGGGGGACGGGGCCGGGGTGGTCGGGTCGGTCATCCGTTGAGAATGGTCAGGCACGGTTCGGCCCATTCGGGTCGGCAGATCAGCAGGTCCGGCAGGTAGGGGTCAGGATTGTTGTAGACCATCGGTGATCCGTCGAGTCGGGAGCAGTGCAAGCCGGCCGCGGTGGCCACCGCCACCGGGGCGCAGGAGTCCCATTCGTACTGGCCACCCGAGTGGGCGTAGATGTCGGCCTGTCCCCGGACCACGGCCATGGCCTTGGCCCCGGCCGAACCCATCTCGATGTACTCGGCGCCGAGCTCCCGGGCCAGCATCTGGGCCGCCGGGGGCCGCCGGGTCCGGCTGACGATCACCCGAGGTCGAGAACCGGCCGGGGCCGGGAGCACCGGCGCCGGTTCGGTGCCGAGCACGATCTCCTCGGCGGGGAGGGCCACGGCCCCGACGATCGGGTCACCGTTGGTGACCAGGGCGATGTGGACCGCCCAGTCGATCCGGGGCGGTTCGGCGAACTCCCGGGTGCCATCCAACGGGTCGACGATCCAGACCCGGTCGGCCGACAGCCGTTCGCGCCGGTCGGCGCCCTCCTCGGAGAGGACCGCGTCGTCGGGACGGGTCCGGGCCAAGGTCTCCACGATGTAGCGGTGGGCCGACAGATCACCGGCATCCTTCAGCTCCCAGTGGGTGGTGCCGGCCACGAGCATCCGGTGACGGAGTTCGACCAGGATCCGTCCCGTGTCCTCGGCCAGGCGGCGAGCCAAGGCGTGGTCGTTGATATCGGCGTCGTCGGGTCCCTCAGGCACCCTGTGCACCCTACTGGGTCCCCGCCGGGGACGATCAGCCGGCGTCTCCGTGGGGCCGACCGGCCTCCTCGTAGCAGGCCAGGTGATACTGCTCCACCCGCTGCCAGACGCCGTCCTCGTACACATTGCAGATCACCTGCTGGTCCCGTTGCCGGGCCCGGAACTTCACCCGTTCCCCGCAGCGCGGACACTCGGCGGCGCAGCCGGCCTCGATGAGACGGGTCACCGCCCGGCTCTCCCAGGCGGCGGGGGACGGAGCGGTCTTGCTGGTCTTGGACGGCGCCATGGATTGCTATCGGCCGGCATCGGATCCCGATGAGGGCCCGGGGCCTGGCCGGTGTGCGTCGGCGCCGGCCGGTGGGCTGGTCCGCTCGATCAGCGGGCCAGTGGCTTGTAGGTGACCCGGTGAGGGCCGGCGTCGTCGCCGAGCTCCCGCTGGCGGAACTCCTCGTACTCGGAGAAGTTCCCCTCGAACCAGCGGACCTGCGAATTGCCCTCGAAGGCGAGGATGTGGGTGGCGATCCGGTCCAGGAACCAGCGGTCGTGGCTGATGACCACGGCGCACCCCGGGAAGCGCTCGAGCGCGTCCTCGAGGGCCCGGAGGGTGTCGACGTCGAGATCGTTGGTCGGCTCGTCGAGGAGCAGCACATTGCCGCCGGTCTTCAGGACGCGGGCCAGGTGGACCCGGTTGCGCTCGCCGCCCGAGAGGACGCCCACCTTCTTCTGCTGGTCGGAACCCCGGAAGTTGAACGACGCCACATAGGCCCGGCCGTTGATCTCCCGCCCGCCGACCTCGACGAGGTCGTGGCCCTCGGTGATGGCCTCGTAGACAGTGTGGTCCGGGTCGAGGATGTGGCGCGACTGGTCGACATAGGCCAGTTCCACGGTGGAGCCCACCGTGATGGTGCCGCCGTCGGGCTGTTCCCCCTCACCGGTGGCCGCTCCGATCAGCATGTTGAACAGGGTCGTCTTGCCGGCCCCGTTGCCGCCGATGACGCCGACGATCCCCGCCGGGGGCAGCTTGAAGTCGAGGTCCTCGATCAGGAGGCGGTCCCCGAACCCCTTGGACAGACCCTCGACCTCGATGACCTGGTCGCCGAGCCGGTTGCCCGGGGGGATGTGGATCTGGACCTTGTCGGACGATGGATCGTACTGCTCGGCCTCCGCCAGCAGGTTCTCGTAGGCGGTGAGCCGGGCCTTGCCCTTGGCCTGCCGGGCCTTCGGCGCCATCCGGACCCAGTCGAGCTCGCGTTGCAGGGTGCGACGTCTGGCGTCCTGCGAGCGTTCCTCCTGGGCCAGGCGGGTCTCCTTCTGCTCCAGCCACGAGGAGTAGTTGCCCTCGAAGGGAATCCCCTTGCCACGGTCGAGCTCGAGGATCCAGCGGGCCACATTGTCGAGGAAGTAGCGGTCGTGGGTGATGGCGACCACCGTGCCGGGGTAGTCGGCCAGATGGTGCTCGAGCCAGGCCACCGACTCGGCATCGAGATGGTTGGTCGGCTCGTCGAGCAGGAGGAGATCCGGCTGGGACAGCAGGAGGCGGCACAGGGCCACCCGGCGGCGCTCGCCGCCGGAGAGGTGGTCGACCGGATCGTTCTTCGGGGGCAGGCGGAGGGCATCCATGGCGATGTCGATGCTGCGTTGCAGGTCCCAGGCGTTGGCCGCGGTGAGCTGGTCCTCCAGTTCGGCCTGGCGGGCGCCCAACTTCTCGTAGTCGGCGTCGGGGTCGGCCCAGGCCGCCAGGACGGCGTCGTAATCGGCCAGGAGCCGGACGGTGTCACCGGCGCCGTCCATCACGTTGCCGACCACATCCTTGGCCGGATCGAGTTGGGGTTCCTGTTCGAGATGGCCGACGGTGAATCCGGACGTGAGCCGGGCCTCACCCGAGTAGCCGTCATCGGTGCCGGCCATGATGCGCAGCAGGGACGACTTGCCGGCTCCGTTTCCGCCGAGCACGCCGATCTTCGCCCCGGGGTAGAAGGACAGGTTGATGTTCTCCAGCACCTGACGGTCCGGGGGATGGAACCGTCCCAGCTTGTGCATGGTGTAGATGAACTGCTTGGCCATGAACGCCGCCTCTCGGGAGACACGAGAACTCCGGGGAAGGCTGACGATACCGAGGCCCGAACGCGTCGGTGCCCGGCCACGTGGGCCGAGCACCGGTTTCTCCGCGGTGGCCCCGCTCCGGTCAGCCGGTGCCGTTGGCCTCGGGTCCCGAGTCCAGGTTGGCGGAGGTGGTCCGGTCGGCGGAGGTCGCCTCCGCGCTGCCGTTCCGCGCCGCCGCCTTCGTGGTCGCACGCTTCCGGCCGGGGGCCTTGGCCGCCGCCTTCCTGGTCGGCGTGCTCTTGGCCGCCGCTTTCTTGGTTGTTGTCTTCTTCGTGGCCGCCTTCTTCGTTGCCGTCTTCTTGGCGGTGGCGGTTGTCTTGGCGGTGGTGGCCTTCTTGGTGGCTGCCTTCTTGGCCGGGCCGCTCTTGGCCACGGTCTTCTTGGCGGCCGCCTTCGTCGCCGCCTTCTTGGCCTCCGTCTTCTTGGCTGCGGTCTTCTTGGCGGTGGCGGTCTTCTTGGCGGTTGTCCTCGCGGTGGCGGCCTTCTTGGCCGCGGTCTTCCTCGCCGACGGGGTCTTCTTGGCGGCCGCCTTCGCGGGAGTCGCCCGCTTGGCGGCACCCGTTCGGGCCGTCGTTGTACCGGCGGGGCCGTCCTCACCAGGGGAGGAGGTGGTCACCGGAGCCGGTGGTGCGTCCGGGGCGGGGTCTGGTCTGCCCGCGGCCCGGGCGACCCGCGCCGACGGGGTGGCGACGGCGGCCGCTTTGGCGGACCGTTTCGCCGATGTGCGGGAGGTCCGCGATGCGGCAGTTCTCGTCGTTGGCACGGTGGGCAGGCTCCTTGTGGGATCGGGCTCTTCGCCCGCACCGTCGGCGACGTCATCGGCGAGTTGAGCCTCGACGTCCGACGATTCCACCGGAGCATCCGACCCGCCATCCTCGTCGTCGGAGACAGCGGCATGACCATCCTCGGCCCAGGTCGACTGGTCCAGTACCTCCACCAGTTCCACATTGATGCCACGACGGTCCGAGTCGAGGGAGTCGACCCTGACCAGCACGTGTTGACCCCGGGAGACGACGTCTCGGGCCCGGTTGGGCGGCGGGTCTCCCATGGCCTGGGACGGGAGATAACAGCGGGCCGTACCGACCCTGAGGTAGCACCCGTGGGACGAGAATCGCTCCACGATCGCCTCGACCTCGTCGCCGATCGAATGTTGGGTCACGAACCGCATGAAGGCCCGGGCGTCGTTGAGTTCCTCGACCGGCCGTCCCGAACCGCGGGACCGGCTGTCGGAGCCCTTCGAGGCGGAGTCCCGGCCCCGGCGGGCGTTGCCGCCGTCGCTGTTGCCGCGGTCGGTACCGCCGGAGTCGCCGGCCGCACCGTCGCGTTCCGTCGAGCCGGAGCCACCGCCGTCGCGGCCCGATCGGCCACGGTTCCGCTTGCCGGTGGCCGTGGCCCCAGAGGGTGAAGCCGAGCTGTCCCGATCGGATCGGTTGTCGCTGCGGCCACGACGCGACCGCTTGCCGGCCGTCTTGTTGCCGGCGGCTCGGGTGGCCCGCCGGCTGGCCGGGCCCCGGACCGGGGCCCGTTCCACGAAGATCCAGCCGACACCCTCGATCGGCTTGCCGCCGATGAGCCGGCCGTCCTCGAACAGCCAGTCGTGCTCGCCGTGGAACTCCTGGAAGGAGTCGTTGGACAGCACGATGGCGCCGACCTTGTCGGCAACCTGGAGGATGAAGGCGTCGCCCCGGCCGATGGCTCCCGCCGGGGGTGTCACCACCTCGCCGGCCAGGATTGCCGCGTCGAACTCTTCTCGTTCGGACGCGTCGATCCGGTGGGCGAAGGTGGCGTCGACGATCACGGTGATCGAGTCGTAGTCGCGTTCCTCGGAAATCGCCCGCACCGCCTCATCGAGCTGGGCCAGACTCGGGAAGGTCCGGCCCTCGGTGGCGATGTTCGATCCGTCTACGACGAGATGGTTCTCAGAACTTGGCATGCCCTCTCAGTCAATCATGCGGCCCATGGCGGTCCCGTCATGGTGCCCGCTCGGGGAGGTGCGTGACCGGGACCGTCACGCCGACGGGCTACCAGGATGATCCAGCCTGACGGGTCGGCATAGTATCTCCCGGTGACCACTCCTGCTGCCGATCCTAGCCCCGACGCGCCCACTACCGTCCCCAAGGCCGTCCTGTTCGATTTCGGGGGTGTGATCACCACGAGCCCGTTCGAGGCGTTCGCACGCTACGAGGCCGACCACGGCCTACCGGTGGGTCTGATCCGTTCGATCAACGCCACCAACCCCGACACCAACGCCTGGGCGAAGCTCGAACGAAGCGAGGTCGACGCCGCCGGCTTCGGGGCCCTGTTCACCGCCGAGGCCGCTGAGCGGGGTCACACCGTCGACGGCGGAGCCATCCTGGGTTTGATCTCCGGAGCCGTTCGGCCCGAGATGGTCGAGGCGCTGCGGCGGATATCGGGCGCCGGTTTCACCGTGGCCTGCCTGACCAACAATTTTCGTTCCCATGCCGATGGCGGCGATTCCCGGCCCGAGACCGCCCAGGTCATGGACATGTTCGACGCCGTCATCGAGTCGTCGGTGATCGGTATTCGAAAGCCCGAGCCGGAGTTCTACCGCCGGGCCCTGGACATCGTGGGCGTCGACGCCACCGAGGCGGTGTTCCTCGACGACCTCGGCATCAACCTCAAGCCGGCCAAGGCCATGGGGATGACCACGATCAAGGTGGTCGACCCGGCCGAGGCCCGAGCCGAGCTCGGTCGGGTGCTGGGTCTCGACCTGGGCTGATCGGGGCCGTCGGTCTCCCGCTCCTCGTCGTATCGGCTGTCGTGCTGGTCGCCGTATCGGTCAGCCTCGGGAGGGAAACCGCAGAGTGGCCCCGGATCGTGCTCGGTCAGGGCCTGCTCGTACACCCGCATGTCTCGCCGTTGCCGGGTGCGTGTCTCCTGGCGGCTGTCGGTTGTCATGGCACTGTCGAAGCTCAGCTCCGGCGACTGCGGTGCCCGACCCATGGGGTGGTCGTCTAGCCACGATTTTTCGTCCCGGCTTGGGTGGGGTGGCGTGAAAAGACCCTCTGACCTGCGAGAATCGGTTCTGTTCGAAGGAATCGATGTTCGCCGGAAGAGGGTCTTGTCGTGGGTGATGGTAGCAGGCTGG
>JBKDZN010000012.1:0-37480 GCA_047971245.1 Acidimicrobiales bacterium | reverse complement strand
GTGCCCAAGTGGGTGACGTGGTGAAGGCCGACGCCGAGTTCCATGTCGACGGGATCGAGATCACCGAGGTGTTCGCTCCCAAGAAGAAGAAGGAACGTACCGATCTGCTCGAGCTCAAGTCGCGCCCATTACGGGACGACGAGCTCGTCACCACGCAACGCTCCGGCCGCGGCGGTCGCCGTGGCGGCGGTCGACGCGAGGGCGGCAACCGGGGTGGGCGCCGCGGTGAGCGGGGGGGACGGCACGAGCCGCCGCCCGAGGTTCCCCAGCGGCCCAAGCCCAAACGGCTTCGGCCCAAGCGGGTGCACCGCGAGGCCCTGCTCGCCGAGGTCGGCGACGAGTACCGCCCCATCATCGAGCAGGTCATGGCCGAGGGGATGCCCGGCGTCCGCGCTGCCATCGACAAGCAGAACGCCGAGGCCACCGAGGCCGGCAAACCTCCGATCGACGCGGCCCCGATCCTGGCCATCGCCGAGAAGAACCTGCAGAAGGCCCGTCTGGCCGAGTGGCTGGATCGGGCCGAGGCCGCCCTGGCCGACGCCGACGAGCTCGACCTGCGCGATCTCCGTTCGGTGGTGGTGACCGGCAACGACGTCGCCCGTGATCAGCAGAGCCGCGAACTGTCCGACCAGCTTCGCGAACGGCTCGACCAGCGGGTCGAGACCGACCACAACCAGTGGTTGGAAGATCTCGAAGCCGCGGTGGCGTCGGGCCGGGTCGTCCGGGCCCTGCGCCTGAGTTCCCGTCCGGTCAAGGCCGGCGCCCCACTCCCGGCCGAGCTGGCGTCCACCCTGGCCGGTCAGGCGTCGGAGGCCCTGAGCACCGAGGTCGGCCAGGACCGGTGGGCCACCGTGCTCGACGCCTTGGCCTTCTCCCCCGTTCGGGGTGCGGTCACCCCGGTCGGCGTGCCGGCGGATCCCCGGCCGGAGCTGATCGACGCGGTCAAGCGCTTGTCCGATCGGGTGCCGGCCATCGCCGCCCTGTTCGGCATCGATCCGGCCACGGTGCCTCGCTCCGCCCGACGCCGCCGCCCCCGCGACCGGCGTGGTGGAGGTGGCGATCGCGGCCGCGGCCAGGACGGCAACCGTGGCGGCGGGAAGGGCCGCGCCGACGCTCGGTCGGGCCAGAACACGCCCAACGGCCGGGTTCCGTCCGGGGGCGCGCCCACCCAACCGGAAGCAGCCGACGCAACGCTGGCCGATGCGTCGGCACCAGCCGAAGCCCCCGGCGGCGCCGAAACGACCGACACCGACGCCGCGACCCCGGCCGAAACGACCGACACCGACGCCGCGACCCCGGCCGAGCCAACCGACACCGACGGCTCGACCCCGGCCGAAACGACCGACAGCGCGGCCCCGGCCGAGCCGACCGACACCGACGGCTCGACCCCGGCCGCCGATGCCACGGAAACGGCCACGGTGGAGGCTGACTGAAATCCCGGGTCGAGGCGGGTGCCGGTCATCCGGGCCCTGCCTGGACCGGGACGACCGGAACGCCACGCTCCACTCGCTGCCGTAGCTCCGCCGCGTGGCGGGGGCTACGGTCGCGCCCAGCCTGAGGGGATGATGGCGTGCTCCCGCAGGAACGGGAGCAGGCCGGGGACGACCGGCCGGTCATCCACCGTGGCCAGGTCGACCCAGGCGGCATCGGCCGCGTCGTCACCAGGGGTGAGGACGTCAGCCGATGTGGCCAGGTCGGCAACGAAGTCGAGGATGACGAAGTGCCATTCGGGGGAGATCCGCTCCACCAGGCCGACGAACCGGCCGCAACGGACCCGGCAACCGGTCTCCTCGAGGACCTCGCGTTCGACCGCTTCGGCCAACGTCTCGCCCGATTCGACCCGCCCGCCGGGTACCGACCACAGCCCGACCCCCGGAGGGCGTCCCCGTTCGACCAGGAGGAGCCGGTCCTGGTGGATGACGATCGCCCCCACACTGAGCTCGGGCCGCGGGGCGGTCGGGTTGGCGCTCATCGTCGTGCCGGGCGGGGTCGACTCCCTCGGGGAGGCACCACTACTCCTCGTCGGCGAACGACCGGTGCACCAGCAGCAGCCGGGCCTTGAGGCCGAACGATTCGAAGAAGTTCTTGGTCTGGCGGTCACCGGGCAGGGCCCAGGAGTCGATGCCGGCGCAACCGGCCGCCCGGGCTTCGTCGATCAGCAGGTTCATCATGGCCTCCCCCACCCCGACCTCCCGGAACTCGGGTTCGACGACCAGGTGCTCGACGACGGCGAGACGGGTGCCGTCGGCCAATGGCTCGATGACGGCCAGGCCGTAGCCCACGACGGCACCGTCGAACTCGCCCACCACGACACGGTGAGCTGCGGAGTGCACGGCCTCGAGCAGCGACTCCCGGCGACCGCCGGGCACCACCATCTCCCGAGCCAGGAACAGGGGCCCGCCCCGGCCCTCGACCACCTGGTCGCGGGCCCGGTCGCCCAGAGCGACCAGGAGGTCGACGTCGGCCTCGGTCGCGGGGCGGGCGGTGTCCACCGGCGTCAGCCGTCGGCCAGCCGGGCCAGTTTGGCCAGGACGGTTTTCCGGCCCCGATTGGCGGTCTCGTGGGCCGCCACCGCGGCCCGTTGTTGTGGGCTCAGCTCGTCGAGCAGCTCGATGATGGTGCGGGCGGTGAGATCGTCGTAGCCGTCGATGCCGAGATCGGCCACCCCACCGGCGTCGGGTACCGACAGTTCGCCCCCGGCCTCGTCCTCCGGGTCGTCCGGCCTCGGCCGGTCGTCGACCGTGCCGTCCGCGCCGCCGGATTCGGCACCGTCCTGGCCCGGCCCGTCGTGCCGCCCCGCCACGCCGTCCTGAGGGGCCGTGGCGGCCCGCTCGGCGTCCCGGCGGTCGAGGGTCTGCATCGCGGCGTCGACATCCTTGAGCAGGCGTGTGACGGTGCTGGCGGCCGTCGTCAGCAGGGACCCGACGTCGAGGTCGGCCCCGGTGGCGTCTCCACCCCCGGCACCGCCGCGTTCCGCCGCCATCCGACCGAAGAAGCGGGCCAGCTGCACCTGGCTCCGACCCCGTCGGATCAGCTGGGGGAGCACTTCCTCATACTCGTAGATGAACCCGATCGGGGCGTACACAAACAGCTCGATCAGCGGTTCGAGCGGATGGTCGGACGGCTCGTCGCTCACGGTGAACCGAAGATTCGCACGATCGACGGACATTCCGGATCGCCCATGGGACACCGAGGATCCCGGGGCGAACCGAACTGGGCCCGGTTCACCAACATGAAACAACTCTCGCTCACGAACTCGTCGTTGCGAGCACTCGACACCGATTCACCGCCCGGGGACGGCGCCTCGCCGTCGTCGTCGTCATCCTCGTCGTCGTCGGCGGCGGCCATGCGGTCACGAAGGATGGCCTCGAGGTCGGCTTCGACGTCGTCGGGGTCCTCGTCCTCATCGTCGTCGTCATCGTCGCTGCTGACCTTCCGGGCCCGGGGCTTGGGGTCCTCGTCGTCCTCGTCCTCGTCCTCGTCCCCGCCGTTGTCGCCGGCGTCGTCACCGTCCCCGAACTCGTCGAGCTCGTCGTCCTCGAGGTCGAGTTCCTCGTCGTCGAGGTCGCCGTCCAGATCCTCGTCGTCCGCGTCGAAGTCGTCGTCTTCTGCGCCTTCGTAGTCGTCGTCGATTTCGTCGTCACTCATCAAGCTCGCCTTGGGTTCTGACCGTCCCGAATCGGCCGGACTCTAGCCACTCGGGCACCGCTTCGGCTGCACCCTGGCAACAATCCGGCGAGGACGTCAACCCGAACGGCAAGGTCAACCGCGCTGGAACCGCCACCGCATGCCGTTGACACTGGCCACATAGGCCTTCGTGTCCTCGTACCAGCCCCGGGAGGCAACCGATGTCGGCCCCTGGTAATAGCCGGCAATGGCGTCGTCGGTGGTGGCGGCCCGGTCGAGGAGCCAGTCCAGATACCGGGCGGCCATGCGAATGTTGTCATCGGGCACGTTCGGGTCGAGCGACGGGATCCCGATCAGATCGTTGGCGATCCAGCGGGACGTCCCCGGCATGAGCTGGCCGACCCCGACGGCGCTCTTGTGGGATACCACCGCGGTCTGCCACCCCGATTCCTGGTAGGCCACCGCCATCAGGAGATCGGCGGGGACGCCGTAGTGGGCGGCCCACCGCTCGAACGAAGGCACCAGGGCGAGCCGCTCCGGGTTGTTGACGATCCGCGACGGCAGCGACGAGTAGCCCGACACCGCGCCCCCGCCCGACGAGGCCGCCCCACCGGAGGGAATGGTGAGATTCTGCCCGGACCGGATGAGGTGTGGGTTGCTGATGTTGTTGGTGGAGGCCAGCGCGGAGGTGGACACGCCGTAGCGGCGGGCGATACCGCTCAGGGTCTCACCGGACTGGACCCGGTGGGTGCCACCGGATCCGCCGCCGGACGAGCCGGCCGGGACCTGGAGGACCTGACCGATACGGATCAGGTTCACGTTGCCGATGCCGTTATTGCCGGCCAACGCGCCGACGGTCACACCATGGTCGCGGGCGATTCCCGACAGGGTCTCGCCGGGCTTGACGGTGTGTGAGGAGTCGGCGGCGGCCGGGGTCATACCCACCGGCGCCAGGAACACCGACACACCGAGTGCGCTGCCTAGCAGCGCGGCTGTGGCACGGGTGGCGGTTCGGGATCGCTTGACCATTTCTCAGGGCTCCTTCGGAACTTCGAGGGGCCCTGGGTACGGGCCGCAGCTTAGGCAGTGCTACCTGCCCTTCTTGCTTCTGCCCGTCGCTCAGAATCCAATCGCTCCAGGTCCGCCGCCGTGGAGTGATCGACGAACAGCATCGTAGCTGCGATCGCGCGGTGTCCAGCTTCATCGGCAATCAAACGGTGCATCTCCTGGGCCACGACCCGATACGCCGGGTGGCCCTGGGGTGTGCTGCGAAGCTCGAGGGTGTGCATGGCCGCCCGAGCGTTCAGGTTGACGCTGAAGCGGATGCGGTAGGCCAGGCTCACCGCGTAGGCGGCCTGGAGGGGGAACTCGGGGCGGATGGCCTCGTAGAGATCGGCCGAGCGCTCCATGGCCTGGTCGAACTCGTCGGCCGCGCCGGCCTCGTCGATCAGCTCCGGCCGGGTGTAGCCGTGGTAGGGGCTGAGGGCCTGCCATTCGATGGTGGCCATCCGGTGCCGTTGCAGATCCCGGAAGGCGCCGTAGTCGGCGAGGATGTCGAACCGGTAGAAGGGCCGTTCGAGGGCTCGGCCGGGGCGGTGCCGACGGTTCGTGCGGTCGCCGGTGTAGGCCACGATGACCCGCTGCCGTTCCTCGACCGTCATCGCCTCAACCCGGCGCCGGATCTCGGACTCGGACCGGTGGCTGTAGGGGTAGAGCATGGCGGTGACCAGTTTCACCTCGGCGTCGGGGTCGAAATCGACCAGATCGACCCGGGCCTCGTCGTCGTGGCCGTCGGCCGAGCCGAGCAGATCGTCGGCCACCGCGGCCATCCCGGTCCGGATCCCGGCCAGGTAGGCGCTGTGCGCCTCCCCCCGATCGGCCAGATCGACCCGGCGAACGAACGAGGGGATGACCTTGCGCAACTCGACGAGCATCATGTCGGCGTAGTGGCGGGCCTCGGGAAGCTCCGCCGCCCGCATCCGCAGGAGGAGCTGCTCGTAGCTCTGACCGCTGGCGTAGATGCCGACGTTCGACTGGGCGGCCGCCGGCAGGATGCCCCGCACGGCGTCGAGGGCCTTGGCCTTGACCGCCATCCGGTACACGAAATCACTGTCGGCCGGCGCCTTGGGGGTCCGGGACCGCACATGTTCCTGGATCCGGGGGGTGAGCGCGGCGTAGGTGTCGAACAGGCGGTCGAGATCGCCGATGTAGCGGGTGCCGAGGGTGGATGACAACACGGCGGGGTCGCGGAAGTAGCGGTAGCGCCCCCCGTGCCGGCTGTCGTAGGCGATATAGCGGGTGGATTGCTCCAGGTAGGAGGCCAGCCGGCCCCACTCGAGCACCTTGGTGAGCACGTTCGACGCCTGCTCGCAGGCCAGGTGGACCCCGCCGAGCTGGGCCACCGAGTCGTCGCCGTACTCCACGAACACCCGGTCGTACAGCTCCTCGGCCCGGCGCATGCCGATGGTGGCGTCGACCGACTGGTCACCGGCGATGTCGAGGTCTCCGACGAACTCGTCGAGGAACAGGCGGCGGAGGCTCTTGGCCGAACGCGAGTACCGGGCGAACAACGCCCCCTTCACCACCTCGGGCAGGTTCACCAAGGCGAACACCGGTTGGTCAAGGTTGGTGAAGTAGCGTCGCAGCACGTCCTGTTCGGCAGCGGTGAAATCTTCGACGACGTACGGAGCCACGGGCCGCAAGACTAGGCCGCCATCGCCCCCGGAGGGCGGACCGCCCACAGAAGCCTGTGGCTTCTCAGGCAACCAAGATGAAGCAGTCCGGGATCACCTCGACCCGGATCGAGCGGGCCGAGCCGATCCGGCGACCATCGGCCCAGACCCCGACCGGCCTGGGGAAGTCGTGCTCCCACCCGGCCACCCGACGGGTGGTGAGACCCGGGTGGGGCAGGTGGGTACCGGTGACCGCCCGACGGCGGGCCAGGACCAGCTGGCGGGCCGCCAGGGACCCGACCGTGACGTCGAGGAGGCCGTCGTTCAGGTGGGCCCGGGGCCCGAGGTACCGGGGGCCGAGCCAGGCGGCGTTCATCACCACCGCGAACTCGCCCCGCCAGGCCCGGCGCCGGGCCACCAGATGGGCCACGAACGGCACCGGTTCGCCGCCGTCCAGCCGGACCTGGCCGAGGTCGACCGGAAACGCCATCCGCTCCCCCACCGGACGGAGCCCATCGATCCCGAGCGTGGTGAGGACGTCACCGCCTTCGACGGCCAGGGTGGCCGCCCGGCCCGACCGTCGAGCGGTGTCCGCCAGGGCAGCCAGGGCGGCATCACCGGCGGCGACGGTGTCGGGCTCGTGGTCGCTGAGCTCACCCCACGCTCGGCCCTTCTCGATGGTCACGGTCCCGGGGTGGCGGACGGATCGGGACCGTCCGGTTCCGGTTCGACCAGGGACGAGGCGGAGACCACGTCACGGTGCATGGCCTCGGCCGCGACCGCCGCGGCCCGCCCGGTGGCCGCCGCGGGGGCAAGGTTGGTCAGCTGGCGGAGCAGATCGACCAGCTGTTTGGTGGTACGAACGAAATCGCCGCCGGTCAGCTCCTCGTTCCCGAGAACCTCGCTCAGATCGCCGCCGGCGGCCCAGCCGTGGGCAATGGGCACGAACCCGGGATCGGGCGGCCGGGTGAGGGGCAGCCGGGCATCGGTCTCGTCGATGGTCAGCCGCAGGTGCAGGCCAGCCAGCCGGGTGTAGCGCTGCCGGAGCTCGCCGGACGGGAACCACGGATCGCCCCGCTGGGCGGGCCGCCGTTCCTCGTACACCAGGCATGACGCCACCGCGGCCACGCCGGCCGGATCGAGACCGTCGAAGACCCCGTCCTCCAGGGCCTCGACGACCAGCAGGTCGCACTCGTGGTAGAGCCGGGCGAGGCGCTGACCCGACGAGGTCAGCCGCCACTGGTCGGCCCCGGCCGCCCGGTCCCCGTCGTCCGGGCCGGGCCCCAGTTCGACGTGGCCGTGATCGGCCAGCAGGGCCAGCACCCGGTCGAACTGGCCCCCCAAGGTCTCGGCCCGGGCCACGGCGCGGGCCCGCTGGCGGACGAGGTCGTCGTCGATGCGCCGCAGGCGGCGCAGGGCTTTGCGGGCCGCGGGTCCGACATCGGCCGCGGTCCGGATCGACGCGGGACCGAGATCCCGGCCCGGTGACGCCGAGAGCCGGGTTCGGCCCAGCGCATCGGCCAGCTCATGGAGGAAACTGACGCTCTCCGGCAGGTACGGTTCGGGGAGTTCGATCCGGCCCAGCTCCACCGGGGTCCGCTGCAGGTTCCGGGGTTGGATCTCGTGGACCTCGACGGTGACATCGACCACCCTGACCCTGACCCGGCCTCGTCCCCGGTCGGCCACCGACACCACCGCCACCGGGCCGGTGACCGTGGTGGCGTCGACGTCGACGACCATGCCCGGTTGGAGCCGGCCGAGGGCGAAGGCCAGTTCGGCCCGGTCGAGTCCGTCCCCGTCGCCCACCCCGAGGGCGGCCCGGAGCTCGTCGACGGGCCCGTGTTCCCGCTCGATACGGCCGACCAGCTGGTTGCGTCGCCGGACCAGGCGCTCGGTCTGCTGTTCGGACCGCACCACCCCGGCATCGGCCCGGAACTGGGCGAACGACCGGTTGAGCATGGTCCGGGCCTGTTCGGCGTCGTACCGCCGCACCAGGTTGGCGGCCATGTTGTAGGTGGGCCGGAACGACGAGGTGAGGGTGAAGCGCCGGCTGAGGGCGAGGTCGGCGACCTGCTCGAACCGGACGAACGGTGACCACAACACGATGGCGGTGCCGGCGGTGTCGATTCCCCGCCGGCCCGCCCGGCCCGTCAGCTGGGTGTACTGGGCGGGGGTCAACGGTTCGTGATGATCACCGGTGAACTTGGTCAGCTTGTCGATCACGACGGACCGGGCGGGCATGTTGATGCCCAGGGCCAAGGTCTCGGTGGCGAACACCACCTTCACCAGCCCCTCGACGAAGCAGGCCTCCACCGCTTCCTTGAACGGCGGCACCATGCCGGCGTGATGGGCGGCCACCCCGGCGTCGAGGGCGGCCCGGAACCGGTCGTACTCGAGCACGTCGAGGTCGCCGGGGTCGAGGCTGTCGAGGTGGGTGTCGACGATGACCCCGATCCGCTCGCGTTCGGCCGAGCTGGTCAGGACCAGGCCGGAGTCGAGCACCACACCGGCGGCATCGGTGCAGGCGGCCCGGCTGAAGATGAAATGGATGACCGGCAGCAGGCCCTTGTGGTGGAGCAGGTCGACGACGTCGACCCGGTCCGGGGTCTGCCAGCGGCGGCGGGGCCGGCCCCGGGCCCCCCGCCCTCGGGGCCCGAGATCCCTGGGGTCGATGTCGTAGCGGAACCCGTTGGGGTTGGGCCGCTCCCCCCGCACGGTGGGGACGAGGTGCAGGTGGGAACCTCGTCGCTCGCCCACCAGGTAACAGTGGTCGAGCTCGACGGGTCGTCTGGTCTCCACCACCAGGCCGGTCTCCCCGCGGACGGTGGTGATCCACTCACACAGTTCGTCGCTGTTGGACACCGTCGCCGAGAGGCACACCAGCTGGATCCGGGGTGGGAGGTGGATGATGACCTCCTCCCACACCGGTCCCCGGTAGGCGTCCTGGAGGTAGTGCACCTCGTCGAGCACGACGGCGGCCAGGTCGTCGAGCCGCTGCCCGGCGTAGAGCATGTTGCGCAACACCTCGGTGGTCATGACCACCACGGGAGCGTCGCCGTTGATGGCGTTGTCCCCGGTGAGCAGGCCGACCTGCTCGGCACCGTGGTCGGCCACCAGGTCGTGGTACTTCTGGTTCGACAGGGCCTTGATCGGGGTGGTGTAGAACACCCGGCGTCCGAGTCCGAGCGACCGGTCCACCGCATAGTCGGCCACCACCGTCTTGCCCGCACCGGTGGGGGCGGCCACCACCACGTTGGCCCCGTCGTCGATCACGTCGAAGGCGGCCAGCTGGAAGTCGTCGGCCGGGAATCCGAGCTGCTGCAGGAACCGCGATCGGCGATCGGAACCAGCGTCGGCGTCGGTCACCCGACCGCCTGGCGCCGCCGGGTCAGCCACCATCCGACCATCAGGGAGATCTCGTAGAACAGGTACATCGGGATGCCGATCACGGCCATGGTGAAGGGATCCCCGGTGGGGGTGATCACCGCGGCCAGGATCATGACGACGACCAGGGCCAGGCGGCGGCTCGACTTGAGCGTGGCGTGCTGCACCACGCCGACGGCCTGGAGGAAGATCAACACCAGGGGGAGTTCGGCCGCGATACCGAACGCCAGCAGCATCTTGACCAGGAAGCTGACGTAGTCACGGGGTGAGAACTGGGCGGTGAAGGTTTCGGCACCGAACGACAGCAACCAGCGCAGGGTCTGGGGCATGATCAGGTAGCCGGCCAGCATCCCCAACAGGAGCAGCAGGATCGAGCCGACCACGAAGGGCACCAGGATCTTGCGTTCCTCCGGGTAGAGGCCGGGGAGGACGAACCGGGCGAGCTGGTAGAGGATCACCGGCATGGCCAGGATGAGGCCGCCGTACCCGGCGATGGACAGCACCACCGCGAAGCTCTCGGTGGGTGACCGGATCAGGAAGATGCACTCGTCGCCCTTCTCGACCAGGACCGAGCAGTACGGATCCTGCAGGACGTTGAAGATCGGCTGGTTGAACAGGTAGACGATGACGACACCGACCACAACGGCGATGACACAGCGGATCAGCCGGGTGCGGAGCTCGGTGAGGTGACCGACCAGGGTCATGTCGCCGGTTGGCGTCCCGGACGGGGCGGAACCGTTGCGGCGGGGTACGGGCACCTTCACGCCTGATCCCCCTCCCGGTCGGCGTCACCAGGCTCGGCGTCGAGTTCGGCCAGGAACTCGTCGGCCGCGATCGGCCCGACCGGCTCGTCGGCCCGATCGATGTCGGCCCGGGCGTCGCCGGAGGTATCGCCGTCCGGGCCGGCGGTGTTCTCGGGGCCGACACCGTTCTCGGAGCCGGCGGTGTCGCCGGTCCGGTCCTCGGACTCCCGGGCGGCCTGTTCGGCGTAGCCCGGCCGGACGATCGGATCATCGGCGGTGCCGCGGCCGCCGAACCACTCCTTGGGATCGGCCACCCGTTGCAGGTCCTCGAGTTCGTCGGCACCGGCCATGAACTCGGTGCGCAACGAGGCGGCCATCGTCCGGACCTGGCCCATGGCGCGTCCTGCCTTGCGGATCACGACGGGAAGCTGCTCGGGACCGACGGCAATGAGGGCGATGACGGCGATCACGAGCACCTCGAGCCCGCCGACATTGAAGAGCATGGGGTCAGACTACCTGGCGCCACCCTGACCCCGGGGTTCGTGCCGACATCACCGGGCGGGGACACTCGGCCCCCGGGCAGGCGACAAAACCGAACCCGCCGGCGCTAGGGGGGACCAGCGCCGGCGGGCGTTCCTCCCGGCCGAACCTGTTCGTGTTGTCGCCGGGCGGGTTCGGCGGGTGCGGTCATGTCTCCGACCGTCGGGCCGCTGAGTGGCGGCTCCGATCGCCGGGCCCGTCGTCGGACGGCTGATCTTACTGCGTAATACCGGTGTGTCGGGCGCGGACCGGGCCGGATCAGCCGGTCAGTTCGGCGAGAAAGGCGCTGAAGCGGGCGTCGTCGGCGAGGACGTCGTGAAAGTCCAGCAGGTCATCGTGGGTGATCGGCTCGCCCACCTTGCGTTCGTTCAGCTCGGCCGGCAGGGACCAGGTCTGGTACGCCACACCGGAGGCGATGAGGAGGTCGATGGTGCGGGGCTCGGCCGGTTTGACCACGGTCATCTCGCAGTGGGGGCAGCGGAAGGAGTACGTCCCGGCGTTGTCGTGATCGCAGATCCGGACCTGCACATCGCTGGTGGTCAGCTCCACGTCGCCGCAGTCGGAACAGCTCGCACGAATCGTAGCCATGACCTTCTGGTGACCTCCTGGCCCCGGTGCGGGGCCTCTCCAGTACCTCACTAGGTTCGGCAGCGACCCGTGCCCTCTTGAGCAAACCGGGCCGGTCGGCTGCCATGCTGGGACCGATGACCGATGCCCGGGCCGCAACTCGAACCATCGCCCGACCGGGCGATGCCACCCCGGATGTGGGCGACGAGTTGCGGCGGTGGCCGGCCACCGGTATCGACGGGGTCTGGCTGCCGTGCCGGGTGACCGCCGACGGGGTGGTGGTGGTGTCACCGCGGGACCGGATCGGCTCCCGGTGGCGGTCGCGCCGGCTGGAAACGGTCGATCTGGCCGACCTGCCCGACGGCGTACCCGACCTCGCGTCCACCCTCGCCGAGCTGGTACCGCGCCGTGCCGAGGTGGTGGTGGCCTGCGGTGGCCCCGACGTCGCCGCCGTGGTCGACACCGTCCGGGGTGTGGTGCCCGAAGCCGAGGAGCGGATCTGGCTCATCGGGCCGGACCTGAACCAGCTGATCGAGTGGGCTCCCCGATGCGGGCTCCGGCTGATCAGCCGGGCCGCCTCGATCCGGGGTCTCGACGAGCGGGCCGAGCCGCGGGCGGCCCGCCTGCGCAGCACCGGGATACGGGGCCTGGCGTTGCCTCACCGGGAGTGGGGTGGCGGCCTGGTCGCCCTGGCCCACCGGTTCGAACTGGCCGCGGTGGCCCTCGACCCGGTGCACGAGCGGGAGATGGCGGCGGTGATCGGGGCCGGGGTCGATCTGGTCGTCTCCGACCAGCCCGACCGGCTCCAAGCGGTGGCCGTGGAGTTCGGGCTACCGTCGGGAAGGACCGACGGCTGAACGGCGGATGCCTGCAGGCGCGACGCCGGCTACAAGGATCCGAATCGACCCAACGGCCAGATCAGCACGAAGGCGCGGCCGACGATCCGGTCGGTGTCGATCGGCCCGAACACCCGGGAATCCGCCGACTGGGCGCGATTGTCCCCCATGACGAAAACCTGGCCCTCCGGGACCCGCAGGGGCCCGAAGTCGTCGATGGTCACACCCGGGTCGAGGTACGGTTCGTCCAGCCGTAGCCCGTCGATGTAGATGGCGTTGTCCCGGCCCTCGATGGTCTCGCCGGGCAGGCCGATGACCCGCTTGATGAGGTCCCGGATCTCGCCGGGGTCGTTCTCGGGCCGGACGAAGACCACCACATCGCCCCGATTGACGTCGTGGAGCCGGTAGCTGATCTTGTTGACCAGTACCCGGTCGTTGGTCATCAGGGTGGATTCCATCGACTCCGACGGGATGTAGAACGCCTGGAAGACCAGCAGCCGGATGAGCAGGGCGACGAGGACCGCGCCGACCAGCACGACGGCCCATTCGAGGGCGTTGCGGGTGACCGCCGAGGTGGTGTCGTAGAAGCGTTCGTCGTCGGACGAGAACACATCGGGTTCGAAGTACTCGTCGAGATAGTCCTCGTCCGAGAGCCCGGCACCATCCGGCGCCGATGGGTCGGCACCGGAGTCGGAACCCGTACGGTCGGGCACGTCGCCGGCGGAAGGTCGAAGCACTGGGGACCAGGCTAGCCCGGCCCGGCTCCCCGGGGTGGTTCACTTCGACGGTACCGGTCGAGCACCCGCCGAGCCGCGGCCGCGGCCAGTCCTTCGGAGCACGGTACCCCGTCACCGGCGACAACACCGACCGCGGGCCCGGCCCGCAGCAGTAGACGTTCGAGCCAGGGGACGGCGCTGACCACCAGCTCGACGTCCTGGGATCCGTCGTCCCGACGCTCGATCACGGTCACCGGGTAGGCGTCGGCCACCCAGGCCGCCGCGGGGGCCAGGCGCAGCACCACGGTGGGATCGTCGGGCGCCGGGTGGAAGACCCGGGCCGGCTCCGTGACCGTCGCGTCCACCCCGGCCGGGGGGCGCCGGGTGACGGTGTCGTCGACCCGCTCGATCGTCTCGATCCGGTCGATCCGGAAGATCCGCTCACCGCCGGCCTGGTGACACCAGCCCTGCAGGTACCAGGCCCCCGAGTCGGCGAACACCCGCCACGGATCGACCCGTCGCTCCGAACGGTGATCGCGGCCGTAGGAGTAGTAGGTGAGGTTCACCTGTTGCTGTTCGGCCACGGCCTGCCGGAGGTCATCGATCATCGCCGGCTCGGCCGAGCCGAGGTGGACGTCGATCGGGTCGTGGCTGTCCACCCCGAGGGCGGCGGCCAGCTTGGCCAGGGCACGTCCCAGGGCCCCGGCGGGATCCTGGCCGGG
Organism: Acidimicrobiales bacterium; assembly: GCA_047971245.1. GTDB lineage: Bacteria > Actinomycetota > Acidimicrobiia > Acidimicrobiales > SZUA-35 > CADEDH01. The sequence goes on along the minus strand of JBKDZN010000012.1, from coordinate 23,673 downwards.
CAGGGAGGCCAGTCCCTCCGATGAGGCCAGTACGGCGAGCCCCTGGGCGGGGCTGAGGCGGAGGGGTCGGGAGAAGTAGTCGGCCAGGCGGATGGTCACCCGACCGTCGGGGTCGATCTCCACGTCGATCAGGGCGTCGGGCGAGTAGGGCGGCAGGCCGACCAGGTAGACGACATTGAGGTCGTCCAACAGCTCGGCCGAGCCGAGGCCGAACCGGGCGGCGATCTCGTCCACGGTATGACCGGGATTGGCCACGATCCAGGGGACCACGGCGAGCACACGGCGCATCCGGTCGGGGGCGGCGATCCGGCGGTTCACGACCCGGCCCCGGATGGTTGACCGGCCGGATCGGCATCACCGGCGATCTGTTCGAGCCAGGCGATCACCTCGTCCCGCCAGGCGGCGGGGGCCACCAGCTCGGCGTGGTCGAGCAGACCGAACAGGAAGGTGCGGAACCCGTCGAAGTTGACCACCGGCACCATGAACCGGGCCGAGCCGTCGGGCCGGTCGACCCGCGACACCGCCGACCCGAGCTGGGCGGCGGCCGAGGCGACGTGGTCGGCGTCGACCACCAGCTCGGCCATGGTCGGCTCATCCGCGCCCAGCTCCCACGGCGACCGGGGACCGTCGACCACCCGGGCCGGTGGATGATGGGTCCGCGGTGCCCCGGCGCTGACGTCACCCTCGATCCGGTCGAGTCGGAAGTTGCGCTCCGAACCGCGGGCGAGGTCGTGGCCGGTGAGGTACCACCGTCCCCGGTGGTAGTCGAGCCGCCAGGGATCCACGATGCGGGCCTCGGCCTTGTAGCGGAACCCGACCGAGCGGGTGTCCACGATGGCCTGGAACAACGGGACCAGGGCCGGGTCGGCGGCCACGATGGCCAACGACTGGTCGATCCCCTCGCCATGGGGGCGGCCGCCGCCCCCGAGCTTCCACAGCGTTTCGGTCGGTTCGGCCAGGGCATCGGTCCGTACCGACAGCGAAGCCAGGTGGAGGGCGGCCAGCTCGTCGGGTTCGAGACCGGGGTCGGGCAGGTAGTACTCGTCGGGGTCGATCCGGTAGCCGTCGACGGCCGGGTCGGTGCCCGGCACCCGTTCCACCCGGAGGGGGATGCCGAGCACCCGCAGGTCATCCTTGTCCCGCTCGAAGGCGCGGTGGAACGCCACCCCCGGCGGGGGGTACCCGTCCACCCGTCGCCGGAGCTCCTCGGCGCTCAGGGGACGGCGGGTGTCGAGGAGAACGGCGGTGAGGTTCAGCAGCCGTTCGAGTTTACTCAACGCGCCCTCCTGCCCGCCGGGTCCGCCGGTGAACGTTCGCCCGCCCAAGGTAGCGGTCCGCCGGCCGGCCAGGGCCAGGAATCGCTACAGGCTGGCGATGAGCTTGGCCACCCGTTCGTCGCTGGAGCGGAACGGGTCCTTGCACAACACGGTGCGCTGGGCCTGGTCGTTGAGTTTCAGGTGGACCCAATCGACGGTGTAGTCCCGTTTGCGTTCCTTGGCCCGCCGGATGAAATCGCCCCGCAGCTTGGCCCGGGTGGTCTGGGGCGGGATGTTGACCGCGTCGTTCATCTGGTCGTCGGTGAGGGTCCGCTCGACCAGATCCCGCTCCTGGAGCTTGTAGTAGAGGCCGTTGTCACGCCGGACGTCGTGATACTGGAGATCGAGCAGGGCGACGCGGGCGTTGCCCAACGACAGGCCGTGCTTGGCCCGGTACGCCTCGATGAGGTTGTACTTGATCACCCAGTCGAGCTCCCGGCCGAGGCGGAACGGATCACACTCCAGCTCGGTCATGACGTGCTCCCACATCCGCAGGGCCCGCATCTCGTCGTCGGGGAAGCCCTTGGTCTCCGCGTACCGCAGGGCCCGCATCAGGTACTCGGACTGGATCTCGTGGGCGGACGCCTCCCGACCGTTGGCCAGGCGGACCTTCCGTTCCAGGGTCAGATCGTGGCTGATCTCCCGGATGGCCCGGATCGGGTTCTCCAGGGTCATGTCCCGCAGGACGCAGGACGGATCCTCGACCATGCGCAACAGCACGGCCATGGCCCCCATCTTGAGGAAGGTGGTGTATTCACTGAGGTTGGAGTCGCCCACGATCACGTGGAGCCGGCGGAAGTGCTCGGCGTCGGCGTGGGGCTCGTCGCGGGTGTTGATGATCGGTCGGGAACGGGTGGTGGCCGACGACACCCCTTCCCAGATGTGCTCGGCCCGCTGGCTGAGGGCGAACATCGAACCTCTCGCCGTCTGCAGGACCTTGCCGGCCCCGGCGTAGATCTGCCGGCTGACCAGGAACGGGATCAGCACCTCGGCGTAGTGGCTGAGGTCGTCGGACCGCGAGGTCAGGTAGTTCTCGTGGCACCCGTAGGAGTTGCCGGCCGAGTCGGTGTTGTTCTTGAACAGGTGGATCGTGCCCCGGATGCCCTCGTCGGCCAGACGCTCCTCGGCCGAGCCGAGCAACTGCTCCAGGATCCGCTCCCCTGCCTTGTCGTGCACGACGACATCGTCGATGGTGTCGCATTCGGCGGTGGCGTACTCGGGGTGGGAACCGACGTCGAGGTAGAGCCGGGCCCCGTTGACCAGGAACACGTTGCTCGATCGGCCCCACGACACGACCCGCCGGAATAGGTAACGGGCCACCTCGTCCGGGCTGAGCCGACGCTGACCCCGCAGGGTGCAGGTGACGCCGTACTCGGTCTCGATGCCATAGATACGACGGGTTAGCACACGCCCAACCTAGTCGGCGCCGGACGGGCCACGAGAACCAAGCGAGTGCTCAAAAGGAGAACCATGGGGCGGCCCGGATCGGTGTGGCCCGGCGGCGCTCAGGCCAGCCGTTCGGCCAGCTCGTCGCGGTCGAGCCGCTGGAAGCACCGGCCGTCGGCCAGGCGTTCGAGCACGGCCACCTCCAACTCCTCGGCGGTGAGCTGGTTCTCCTCGCCGGCCAGGGCCGCCACAGCAACCCGGAGGGCGGAGGCCTCGTCACCGACCTGGTCGATCGAGGCGGAGAGCCGTTCCCGGATGGAATCGGCTTCGCCCCCGAGGACGGCGTACCGGTCCTCGTCGGTGACCGAGCCGTCGAAACGGATGTGGAACAGGCGGTCGCCCTCACGCTGGTAGCCGACGGCGGCCACGAGGATCTCGACCTCGAGCGGCTTCGTCTCGTGGGTGAAGATCTGGCCGAGCATCTGGGCGTACTGGTTGGCCAGCGCCTGGGAGTCGACGTCGTCACGGCTGTAGGTGAAACCCTTGATGTCGGCGTGACGGATCCCGGCGATGCGGAGCTGGTCGTACTCGTTGTAGCGACCGACACCGGCGAACCCGATCCGGTCGTAGATCTCGGAGATCTTGCGGAGGTTGCGCGACGGGTTGTGGGCGCAGAGCAGGATCCCTCCGTCGAAGGCCACGGCCACCAGGCTGCGGCCCCGGGCGATGCCCTTCTGGGCGAAATCGGCCCGGTCCTTCATCAACTGCTCGGGCGCTACGTAGAACGGCATGTTCATGCCGGATCCTCCTCATCGCCGGGGTGCGCCTCGGGGGCGGGATCATGGCCGGGTTCGGTCCGGGCGAGGGAACCGATCAGGGCCTCGAAGCGGGCGGCGACGTCCTCGTCGGGGACGTCGCGGTAGCCCTCGGCGGTGATGACCGCCACGGTCGGGTAGACCCCCCGCATGGCGTCGGGTCCGCCGGTGGCGGAGTCTTCGTCGGCGGCGTTGAACAGGGCCCGGATGAGCAGATCGATGGCGTCGGTCTCACCCATGGTGACGTCGTGGCCGAGCTTGATCACCGTCCGGGCGAACAAGCTGCCCGAACCGGAGGCGACGTAGGCCGCCTCCTCGTAGCGCCCACCGGTGACGTCGTAGGCGTAGAGGCGACCGAAACCGCGGCGGCGGTCGTAGCCGGCGAAGATGGGCACCACCACGAGTCCCTGCATCGCGGCGGGCAGGTTGGCCTTCAGCATCTGGGAGAGCTGGTTGGCCTTGCCCTCGATGGACAGGGCCCGCCCCTCCACCTTCTCGTAGTGTTGCAGCTGGAGCTGGAACATCTTGACCATGTCGAGCGCGGGTCCGGCCGCGCCGGCGATGGCGACTGCCGACCAACGTTCGGCGCCGATCACCTTGCGCATGGTGCGGTTGCTGATCAGGTTGAGGGAGGTGGCGCGGCGGTCGCAGTCGATCACCACCCCGCCGGAGAATCGGGCGGCCACCACGGTGGTCCCGTGCGGGATGTCGAGACCTTCGGTCGAGGCCGTCACGTCGAGCCCGTGGTGCTGGCCGATCTTGGCCAGCAGCGCACTGAAGCTCGGCCCGGGGTCCTCGCCGGGAGAGAAGCTGGGAAGGGTCATAGCGCTCCGCAGCCTAGCGGGCGCGTCCGGACGGGGTTGGCCGCGATCCCATCATGATCGGACGTCTCCGCGCCTTCGGGCACGGAACCGTCCGTCGTGGAGTGCGGTCAACCCCGTCCGATCCGGGCCGGTTGCTCACCGGCCCGACGACACCAGGGCGATCACTGACCGCCCTTCTGGATATAGCTCTTGACGAAGTCCTCGGCGTTGGTCTCCAGGACCTCGTCGATCTCGTCCAGCAGATCGTCCAGCTCGGCCTTGAGGGCCTCGCCTTGCTCGCTGGTTGCCGGTGTCTGTTCCTCAACCTCTTCAGCCGGTCGAGGCGCATTCTTACGTACTTGTTCCCGCTCAGCCATCACTGCCTCCTATGACGAATGGGAATGGTAGGCCGAACAACCATGGTCGGCCGGGATGGGCTGACCGTTCGTTTGGCACGGTCATCTGGCTTCACTGATCGAGCGGCCTTCTCTGGCCGCTACGGGGACCCGCGGGCGGGTCAGGTCATGCGCCCAGCCGTTCGAGCAGGTCCATCACGGTTTCCGATTCTTCGAGCAGGGCGCCTACGTGGTCGACCGTACCCCGACTCGGCTCAAGCATGGGAACCCGGCGAAGCGGGTCCTCGCCGACGTCGAACACGATGGAGTCCCAGTTGGCCGCCACCACCTGCGAGGCGAAGCGTTGGAGGCACTTCCCCCGGAAGTAGGCCCGGGTGTCGGTGGGTGGCTCGGTCACGGCCACGATCGCGTCGTCGTCGTCGACCACCCGTTCCAACCCGGCCCGGGCGGCCAAGGACTTGGTCGGCCGGAGGTCGTGGTACTGGAGATCGAGGGCGTTGAGTCGAGGGTCGGTCCAGTCGCAGCCGTGCCGTTCCATGAACCCCTCGAGGATGCGCTTCTTGGCCACCCAGTCGACCTGGCCGGCCAAGCTCATCGGATCCGTTTCCAGGCCGGTGAGCACCTGTTCCCAGCGTTCCAGTACGAGCTTGCCGCAGTCTTCGCCCACGGTGTCCAGACCGAAGCGCTCCGCCCACCGGTTGGCCAGGGCGAGCAGTTCCCACTGGACCTCGAGCGGGGTCATCCGCCGGCCGTCGGCCAGCCGTACCGTCCGGGCCAGGGTGAGGTCGTGGCTGACCTGGTGCATCGTCGGCACCGGGCTGTCGATGGCCAGGGAACCGTCGAGCATGCCGTCCTCGAGCATGGCGAACACGATGGCGGTGGTCCCCACCTTGAGCAGGGTGGCCACCTGGGCCATGTTGGCGTCACCGACGATGACGTGGAGCCGACGGTACTTCTGGCTGTCGGCGTGCGGCTCGTCACGGGTGTTGACGATGGGCCGTTTGAGCGTGGTCTCGAGCCCGACCTCTTCCTCGAAGTGCTCGGCCCGCTGGGTGAGCTGATAGGGGATGTCGCCCCGACCGACGCCGGGAAGTTCGCTGCCCACCTTGCCCGAGCCGGTGAAGATCTGGCGGGTCACGAAGTGGGTGGTGGCCGCGGTGACAATCTGCCCGAACGGAAGGGTCCGGTCGAGGAGGTAGTTCTCGTGGCAGCCGTATGCGTTGCCCTTGCGGGCGGTGTTGTCCTTGTAGATGACGATCTCCTGCCCCGGGGGCAGGGCGTCGGCGGCGGCCTCCATCGATTCGATGAGGATGAGTTCCGCCGCTCGATCGAACTTCACCACCGAGAGGGCGTCGCGGCACTCCGGGGTGGACAGTTCGGGATGGGCGTGGTCGACGTAGTAGCGGGCGCCGTTGGTCAACACCGCGTTGACCAGATGGGTCTCCATCTCCGGGGGGATGGCGAACTCGGGCGCCAGCCCGTCACGCGCGTCCGCTCCGGGCATCTCGTCGATGAAGTCCCAGGCGATCGGCGCCGCCCGGTCGTCCACGCCGCCCACGTCGGTGCCGACGTAGGCATTGATGAGCAGCGACGAGGCCGAGACGGGATTCCAGTCCGGGGTACCCCGGACCATGATCCCGAACTCGGTCTCGATGCCGACGATCTTGATCACCGCCATGGTGGCTTCACCGATCGTTTACAGGTACTGGCCGGTCGCGACCTGTTCGATCGCGCGGCCACCCGTCTTGTCCTCGCCGGTCGGGCCGACCAGGGTCCGGACGTAGACGATGCGCTCGCCCTTCTTGCCGGAGATCTTGGCCCAATCGTCGGGGTTGGTGGTGTTGGGGAGATCCTCGTGTTCCTTGTACTCCTGGGTGACCGAGACCAGCAGGTCGTCGGTCACGATCCCCTTGACGCCTTCGTCGAGGAAGCGCTTGATGGCCAGTTTCTTGGCCCGGCGCACGATGTTCTCGATCATCGCCCCGGAGGAGAAGTCCTTGAAATACAGGATTTCCTTGTCACCGTTCTGGTACGTGACCTCCAGGAACCTCGTATCGTCATCGGTCCGATACATGTACGCCGCGGCCTGCTCGATCATGGCCGTGATGGCCTGATCCAACGATCCGTGTTCGTCGGTTTCGGACTGGGCGATCGGGATGGCCGAGGTCAGGTAGTTGGCAAAGATGTCCCGGGCGGCCATCTCGTCGGGTCGCTCGATCTTGATCTTCACGTCCAGACGGCCGGGACGCAGGATGGCGGGATCGATCAGGTCCTCCCGGTTGGAGGCCCCGATGACGATCACGTTCTTCAGGGTCTCGACCCCGTCGATCTCCGCCAGGAGCTGGGGCACGATCGTCGACTCGATATCGGAACTGATGCCGGACCCACGGGTCCGGAACAGTGACTCCATCTCGTCGAAGAAGATGATGACCGGCCAGCCTTCCTCCGACTTCTCGCGGGCCCGCTGGAAGATCAGACGGATCTGCCGCTCGGTCTCGCCCACATACTTGTTGAGCAGCTCGGGGCCCTTGATGTTCAGGAAGAAGCTGCGGGAGACGTCGTCGCCCGAGATCTCGCTCACCTTCTTGGCCAACGAGTTGGCCACCGCCTTGGCGATGAGGGTCTTCCCACAGCCCGGTGGGCCGTACAGCAGGATCCCCTTCGGGGCCGGCAGTTCATGTTCGGCGAACAGTTCTGCGTGGAGGAACGGGAGCTCGACCGCGTCGACGATGGTCTCGATCTGATCGTCCAGACCACCGATGTCGGCGTAACTGACGTCGGGCACCTCCTCCAGCACGAGGTCTTCCACCTCGGCCTTGGGCAACCGCTCCACCAGGATCGACGACCGACCGTCGAGGAGCATCGAGTCACCGGCCCGGATGCCGACACCGATCAGGTGCTCGGCCATGTCGACCACCCGTTCCTCGTCGGCCCGGCCGACGATGACGGCGCGGACGCCGTCCTCCAGCATCTCCTTGACCGTGACCACCTCGCCGGCGTGTTCGGGCGGGCGCACCTTCACCACATTGAGCGACTCGTTGAGGACGACCTCGGCCCCACGGACCAGCTCGTCGACCTCGATGGCGGGATGGGCTTCCACCCGCATCTTGCGTCCACTCGAAAATACGTCGACCGATCCATCCGAGTTCATGCCCAGGAGGGTTCCGTAGGCACTCGGCGGTTGGGTCAGTTTGTCGACTTCCTCACGGAGGGCGGCGATATGCTCGCGGGCCTCACGGAGCGTGTATGTCAGCTTCTCGTTCTGGCTGACGGCTTGGGCCAGTTGGCCCTTGGTGTCGAGGAGCCGTTCTTCCAGTGTCCGCACCCGTTTGGGGGCGTCCTGGAGTCGACGACGGAGGGTGATGACTTCCTCCTCCATCGTCTTGAGCTGCTCCTGCAGCTCGGCCATACCGCTCTCGTACGCGGTCAGCCGATCTTCGTACTCGGGATCGTTGACGGCCCTACCTCCTCGGCGTTCCATGGGACCCTACACCTCCGGTCGGCACGGTGTCGTGCCATAGGTCCGCCCCCACCACGACCGCGCCGGAGCGCATCGGGTGAGGGGTTCTGCGGAGATGAGACGGCGGGATACCCATGTCGGTTCTGACGTCGATAATCGACGATGTCCTTACTGTCCAGCGGGCTCCGGTGCCCGGCCTGTGTTCGGCGGGCTCCGGTGCCCGGGAACTGCTCGGCGGGCGTCCATGCCCGGTGACTGCTCGGCGGGCGCCGATGCCCACCGGATGACTCATCGGATCGGAACTCGATCCGGGAGGCCACGGACGCGGGCCGGGGGCCGACCTGTGCCGTGAACATCTGGGGAGTCACGATCCGGGCGGGCCGGGCGTGACCGGCGTTCCTTCTCCCGGGTGCGGCCGTGGGGGTGACCTGGTGGGAGAAGTCGTTGTGCAGCTTTGTCGACAACCAGCTTACGCCATCCGCCCGGCCGACCTGAGAACGTAGCTCAAGATTTTCGCCTCCTCCTGCCAGGCGTCGTAGCGGCCGGACGGGCCGCCGTGGCCCGCCTCCAGCTCGGTGAGCAACAGGATCGGTCGACCACTGGTGGACGCCGCCCGGAGACGCTGGACCCATTTGGCCGGCTCCCAGAAGCCGACCCGGGTGTCGTGCAGGCCGGCGGTGGCCAGTACCGACGGGTACGGGGCCGGGTGGATGTTCTCGTAGGGGGCGTAGGCGACCATGGTGCGGTAGGCCTCCTCGGACGCCACCGGGTCGCCCCACTCTTCCCATTCGGTGACCGTCAATGGGAGATCGGCGTCGGCCATGGTGTTGACCACGTCGACGAAGGGCACCTGGGCGACGACGACGGCGAACAGGTCGGGTCGGAGATTCATCGCCGCGCCGACCGCCAGGCCACCGGCGGAGCCGCCGCGCAGAACCAGCTGCTCGGGGGCGGTGACCCCCCGCTCGATGAGGTACTCGGCCACGGTGACCACGTCATCGAAGGTGTTGGGTTTGTGGCCGAGTTTGCCGTCGAGGTACCAGCGGCGGCCGAGCTCACCGCCCCCGCGCACATGGCCGATGGCGACCAGGAAGCCCCGGTCGAGCAGGGACAGACGACTGACGGAGAAGGCCGGATCCATCGACGCCTCGTAGGCGCCGTAGACGTAGAGCATGGCGGGGCCGGGCCCGTCGGGACGGTCACGGCGGGCGACGACGGTGAGGGGCACCCGGGTCCCGTCGGCGGCCTCCGCCCACCACCGCTCGGTGAGATAGTCGTCGGGTTCGAAACCGCCGAGGACGTCCTGCTGTTTGAGGACGGTGGCGTCCATGGTGGTCAGGTCCACCGACCGTACCGATGCCGGGGAGACCAGCGACGTGTAGCCGTACCGGAGGGTGGTGGCGGCCGGATCGGGGTTGGCGCCCGGCCAGACGGTGGAGGGGGCTTCGGGCTGGTGCAGGGCCACCACCGAACCGTCGCTCCATCGCCGGACCCGGATGCGGGTCGTGCCGGCGGCCCGCTCGAACAACACCAGGTGGTCGTCGAACGGGTCGGCGTCCGCGATCATGACCGGCTCGTCGCCGTCGGACGGGTCGGGGGCGATCTCCAGGTCGGTCCAGTGTTCGGCACCGCTCACCTCGTCGGGCATGGTGACCACCGAGAAGTTCTCGGTCCGCTCGTTGGTGACGATCACAAAGCGGTCACCGTGGTGCGCGGCACTGTACTCCACCCCGTCCCGGCGGGGGGCGAGCACCCGGGGGGCCTCGGTCGGGCGATCGGCCGGGATGACCCACACCTCGTCGGTGATCTTCGATCCCACCCCGATCTGGATGAACGAACGGTCCCGGTCCAGGCCCACCCCCACGAAGAACCGCTCGTCGGGCTCCTCGAACACCAGGACGTCGTCGGCCTGGTCGGTACCGACCGAGTGCCGCCAGACCTGGTAGGGCCGGTTGGCGGCGTCGGGACGCACATAGAACAGGGTCGCCCCGTCGACTGCCCACGCCGAGGAGGTCGAGACATCGAGGAGGACGTCGTCGAGCTCCTCACCGCGGTCGAGGTCACGGATGGTCGCCCGGTACCGCTCGTCGCCGTTGCGGTCGGCCCCCCAGTACAGCCGCCGGTGGTCGGGGGATACCTCGAACGGGCCGACGTCGAAGAACTCCGACGATCCGGCCTCGAGGTTCTCGTCGAGCAGGACGACCTCACCGTCCGGCCCGTCCCCGTCCCCACCGACGGCCGGATCCTGCGCGCCGGTGGGCGCTTGGCCACCGGGGGCGGGACGGCGGCAATGGATCGGGTAGGCGAGGCCCTCGACCGTGCGTGAGTAGTAGGCCCAGGGACCGTCCACCACCGGCACCGACAGGTCGGTCTCCTTGATCCGGGAACGGATCTCCTCGAACACAACGGTCTCGAGGTCGTGGCCGGGGGCGAGTACCGCCTCGGCGTAGGCGTTCTCCGCCTCCAGGTGGGCCACCACGGCCGGATCGTCGGCGTCGCGCAGCCAGGCCAGTTCGTCGACCACGGTCTCACTCCACAGGGTGCGGCTGACCGGCCGGGGGGCGGCGATCGGGGCCGCCGGGACCGAACGGGCGGGTTCGTCGGCTTGGATCATCGCCGTAGCCTAGGGGCCGTGGTGGAGGCTCGGCCCGGCCCGGACCGCCTGGTGGCCGGATTGAGGCCCGTCGGATCGGGCGGTAGGTTGGCCGCGCCATGAGCGCCGAAACGACCTCCTTTCCCCAGCGCATCTACCAGCCCGAACCCGGGTCGACCCAGATCGTGCTGATCCGTCACGGCCAGTCCCAGCCGTTCAACCCCGAGCAGCCCTTCCCCCTGGTCGACGGGCGGGGGGACCCCCCGTTGACCGACCTCGGACACGACCAGGCCCGACGCCTGGCCGACCGGCTGCACGGCGAGGCATTCAGTGCCATCTATGTCTCGAACCTGACCCGGACCGGGCAGACGGCGGCCCCCCTGGCCGGCCGCCTGGGCCTGACGGCGGTGGTCGAACCCGATCTGGCCGAGGTCCGCCTGGGCGAGGCCGAGGGCGGTCGGCTCCGTCAGCTCATCGCCGAGGGCGACCCCCTGGCGGTCCGGATGCGGGCGGTCGGCGATTGGGGTGTGATCCCGGGGGCCGAGACCAACGCCGAGGTCCGGCGCCGCACCGTCGGGGCCCTGGACCGGATCGTGACCCACCACCCCGACGAGCTGGTGGCGGTGGTGTGTCACGGCGGGGTCATCGGCTCGATCCTCAGCCGGGCGGCGGGGTCCTCACCGTTCCTGTTCAACGGCTCCCGCCACACCGCGCTCAGCCACCTCGTCATCGGGCCCGGCGGGTGGGTGATCCGGTCGTTCAACGACGCCGGTCATGTCGGTCCCCTCACCGAGGATCACCAGCTTCCCTGATCCGGCCAGCCCGACGGGATCGCGCCGCCGGGTGAGACCGCTCACGCCGCCGGGTGGGGTCGCCCACCTCGCCATGACGCACCGCAGGCACCACTTAGGGTATTGTCTCTGACACGCCAGGTGGTCAGCCAGCCCCCAGGATGCCGACCCGGCAACATCGGCCGTCACGCCTGTTGCCCCGGGTCACCGCAGCACCGGGCTCTGGCCCCACCGACGGATCACCGAGGACCCACACCAGACCCGGCAACGGGCATCGACTACCGAGGGGTAGCACGGAGTGCTTTGGCGACAGCGATACCGAGTGGCGGCGGCCGGCCTGCTGCTGGTCATGGCTGTGCTGGGGCTGCTCGATGCCTTCACCCGGGCGGCCACCGAGCCGTCGGGGGCTCCGATCGTCGGTCTGGCCGCGGTGATCGCGCTGGCCGCCGTGGGCGCAGCCCTGGTCGACTGGAACCGTCTCCGGTGGCCGTGGTGGCGGCTCGCCCCGGCGGCGGTCTCCCTGGCCGCCGTGCTCGCCTCGATCGTGCTGTGGTCGAGCGCGGCCACGTCGCACGCGGCCATCGGGCTCGGTGCCGCCGCGGTGGTGATCATGGCCTACGTCGGGTTCGTCCTCCCGCCCGGTTCCGCGTTCTTCTTCAGCCCGCTGGTCGTCCTGGTGGTGTTGGCCGCCCACCTCCGGGAGGAGTTCCGGATCAGCCTGGCCCTGCCGTTGGTGGCGGTGCCCATCGCGGCGATGCTGGGCGAGCTGATCTCGGCCCTGACCGACCGCAGCGTCCGCACCACCGACCGGGTGACCAGCCGGACCGACCGGTTGGCCCGGTTGGAGGACGTCCTGCGCCGGTTCTCCCGGCCCACGTCGCTGGCCGAGGCGGCCAATGAGGTGGCCGTGGCCGCGGTCGAGATCTTCGACGTGCCACGGTCCACCGTGGTGCTGCGCAACAGCCAGGGTGAGCTGATCCCGGTCACCGTCGGACCGGCCAGCAACGAGATCCCCACGGCGGAAACCGCACGCCTCGTCACCGACGCCATCGGTGGCGAACAACCCCGGCTGGTGCCCAGCGGCCCGAAGGAGCACCTGTTGGTCCTCCCGTTGCCCACCGCGGACGCGCCGGCCGGGGCGGTGGTGGTCCATCCGGTGATCACCGACGACCCCGAGTTCACCCTCGACCTGGCCCGCCTGTTCGGCACCCAGGTGGGTATCGCCATCGAGCACCTGTTCGTGATCGACCAGTTGGAGCGGGCCACCACCCGCGATGCGCTGACCGGTATCGGCAACCGGAAGCACGCCGACGCCCTGCTCGAATCCCTCCAGGACGGTGACGCCGTCATCCTGCTCGACCTAGACGGGTTCAAGGCGGTCAACGACAGTGAGGGCCACGCCGCCGGTGACGCCGTCCTGCTCGCCCTGACCGCCCACCTCCAACGATGCCTGCGGGACTCCGACACCTCGGCCCGGCTCGGCGGTGACGAGTTCCTCGTCGTGGCCCGGCGGGCCTTCGCCGACCCCTTGGCGGTGGCCGACCGGATCCTGGTCGGCTGGTCACGCGGCGGCCGTTCCACCACGCTCAGCGCCGGGGTGGCCCTCCACCGGCCCGACGTCGCCATCGCCGAGACCCTCCGCCGGGCCGACGAGGCGCTCTACGAGGCCAAGGCCGCGGGCAAGAACCGGGCCCATATGTGGTTTCCCCGCTTGATCGACCTGACTGGTCCGGCCGTGGAGACCAACGGCGGGTCGGGCACCCACCAGGTCGCCCCCACTCCCCCGCTCGACCTCGGCAACGTCGGCTGAGAACGTCGCCCGATCCGGGACACCGCCCCGGGCGGGGTCTCAGTTGGCGGCGACGTCGGGGGCCGGATCGGCCACCGTGATCGGCTGATCGGGGTGGAGGGCAACGATGCTGGCGTCGACCTCGCTCTTGATGCCGGCCAGCGGCAGCACGTTCAGTACCCCCTGGCCCTTCTGCACCAGATCGATCAGCTCGGCCCCGCTCCGGGTGACCACCGAGCGGGAGCCGTACACCACGAGATTGGCCGACGCCACGTCCTCGCCGAGCTGGTCCTGCAGATAGGAGAACACCTCGCGGACGGTCTCCAACCGAAGGCCGGAGTCGAGCAGGGTCTTGATGACCTTCAGCTTCAGCAGATCACGGTAGGAGTACCGGCGCCGGGAACCGGACCCGTGGGCATCGGCCACCGAGGGCCGGACCAGATCGGTCCGCGCCCAATAATCGAGCTGCCGGTAGGTGATTCCCACGATCTCGGCGCTGCGTTTTCCGGAAAAACTGTCCTGCACTGCCATCGGGCCCGTCCACTCCTCGGTGTGGCACCAGGTCATCACCTGGTGCAGACCATCGCGCGCATCCATGACCCGGAATTGGCACCGACGCGACACCCGGCCCCGCCCGGGTCACCATCGTTCATCGATGGCTTCAACCAGTACGGCGGCGGACATCCCGCCCGCCCCAACTCCGAATCACGTACCCGGAATTACGCCATGGCGATTTACCCGTGTTCGAGCGTAACGCTGGGCCCAATCCCAGTCAACGACCCTCGGTGGGGGCCCGGATACGGGGTGTGCTGGCCCCCGACCCCGAGCCGACGCGAGGATGGCGGGCGTGACCGACCCCCACTTCACCGTCCCCGACGACGAGGCCCGGGTGGCCACCGACCTCGTGGCGACGGCATTGGCCGGCCTGGAGGCCGAATCCGCCGACTACGAGGTGGTCGGCGTCGAGGACGCGGCCGGTGGTCGTGGGGTGTTCAGCCGGGTCTCACGGGTGAGGCTGCGGTGGCGACGGCCGGGAACGGGCCCGGGGTCGCTGGTGGTGAAGATGTCGGTGGCCGGACCGAACGGGGACGCGGCCCGGGCCGGCGGGGCGTACCGGCGGGAGGCGCTGGCCTACCGGCGCCTGCTGCGCCGGTCCCGGGTGGGTCATCCCCGCTGCTACCTGGTGCAGGCCCGGGGCGATGACGCCAGCTTCGTCCTGGAGGATCTGGGGGACCATCGGGCCGTCGACCAGTTGGACGGCCTCGACGTCGACGATGCCGCCACCGTGGTGGACGCCCTGGGCCGGCTCCACCGGCAGTGGCAGGACCAGGCCGAGCTCGACCGGATCGACGTACGCCGATCGGTCCCGTCCTCGATCGCGCCCGCAACCCTCGAAGCCGGGCTGCGGGCGCTCGACGAGCGGTGGGCGGACCGGGTTCCGGCCGAGACGAGATCGGCCTACGCGGCCCTGGTCGCCGACGCCGACGACCTGGTCCGGGCGTTCAGCGAGGCCGGGCCGGTCACCCTGTGCCACGGCGACCCCCGAGCCGACAACCTGGTGTTCGCCCCGTCCGGCCCGGTCGTGCTGTTCGACTGGCAGCAGCTGGCTGTGCAGTTCGGGGCCGCCGACATCGCCTGGCTGCTGGCCACCAGCCTGACCCCGGAGGTCCGCCGCGCCGCCGAGGCCGACCTGCTCGAACGGTACGGCACCCCCACAGCCCGGTACCGCCTCGGCCTGGTCCTGCCGGGCATGGCCGTGCTGGCCCTCGCCCAACGGCGAACCGACCGTGAACGGACCGAGCGGATGGTCGCCACCAGCCTGAACCGCATCGGCTCGGCCATCAGGGACCATCAACCGCTCAGGGCAGGAAGTCCTCCGGGTTGACCTCGTCGAGGAACCGGCGCAGTTCCGCCACCATCTCCTCCTCGTCGCCCTCGTCGTCACCCTCGTCGACCTCGACGATGCCGGCCTCGTCGATCAGGGCTTCCTCGGCGAAGATCGGGGTGCCGGAGCGCACCGCCAGGGCCACCGCGTCGGAGGGCCGGGACGACAGGGTCTGCACCCCACCCGACGCATCCCGCAGGTACATCTCCGCGTAGAACGTCCCGCCTCGCAGGTCGGTGATGACCACCCGCTCGAGGGTGGCCCCCAGGGCGTGAATGATCTCGGTCATCAGATCATGCGTCATCGGCCTCGCCGTCGGGGTCTCCGAGATGGCCAGATCGATGGCGTGCGCCTCCGGTCCGCCGATGTAGATCGGGACAACCCTCCGCCGGCCGGTGGTCTCCCGCAGGATAAGGATCGGGTTGTTGGTCGGCATCTGGACCCGTACGCCTACCAGCTCCATCTCAACCGTCATGTTCCCAAACCTACCCCTTGGCGGCGTCCCCGGGCAGGCTCAGCCCAAGTCGTTTCACGTTGATGTCGTGGTGCGGTCTATTCCGAGCCCGGCAGGGCCACGTAGACCAGCTTGAACTTCCCAATCTGCAGCTCGTCACCGTCCGCGAGGAGCTGACGCTCAACGCGCGATTGATTCACGTAGGTGCCGTTGAGACTCCCGGCATCACTGACCTCGTAACCGTCCGGCCGGCGCCGCAACTCGGCGTGCCGGCGTGACACGGTGACGTCGTCGAGGAAGATGTCGGACTCCGGGTGCCGGCCGATGCTGACCAGTTCGGTGTCGAGACCGATCCTCGACCCCCGTTTCGGCCCCTGCCGGACGATCAGCAACGCCGATGCGCCGACCGGGAGATCCTCCAGGGAGATCGCCGCGTCCTCGTCGTTCTCGGCCTCGATCGACAGGGCCTCGAACATGGCGGTGGTGTGGTCGGCACCGCCCGGCCGGCTCAGGGGCTGCCCGCAGGAGCTGCAGAAGCGCGCTCCGAGCGGGTTCTGGTATCCGCATGATGGGCAGACGGCGTCCGACACTAGGCCTCCGTGAGTTCGACGTAGGCGGCTGCGTCCAACAGCCCCTCGAGCTCGGCTGACGAGCCTAGCTCGATCACGCAGATCCACCCTTCTCCGTACGGATCAGTGTTGAGCCGTTCCGGTTCATCGACCAGATCGGTGTTCACCTCCACGATCTCGCCGCTGACGGGGGCGTAGATGTTGGAGACCGACTTGGTCGACTCGACCTCGCTGATCGACTGGCCACCGGTCACCGCTGCGCCCACCTCGGGTAGCTCGATGAAGACCACATCGCCCAAGGCGTCCTGGGCGTAGTCGGTGATCCCGAGCCGGACCCGATTGTCCTGTTCCAGCCGGACCCACTCGTGGTCGGATGAGTAACGAAGATCGGTCGGTGCCTGCATGGCGGTCACATTACCGGTTCGCGTCGCCGGGGTGTTGCGAGAGGGCCCGCCAAGCCGTGGGCACATATTGGCCCAACAGCGAATACCAGCTGTAGGCGAGGCCGGGCACGGCGAACAGCCAGGCCGACCAGCGCAGCACCGGGGCGTACGACAGGGTGCTGGCCGCGCCGAGGAACATGGGAAAGGCGAACATCAGCAGGAAGGTCCCCGTCTTCCCCTCCCAGGTGACCTGCAACCGGGGGGCACCCCGGACCGCGAGGACCGCGGCCACCACCGCGACCAGGGCCTCACGGACCAGCAGGGCGACGGCCACACCCCACGGGATGGACCCGTCGATGATCAGGGCCGGCCCGGCCACGAAGAACAGCAGCCGGTCGACAACCGGGTCGAACATGGCGCCGAGCTCGGTCTGCTGGTCGAGTCGCCGGGCCAGCCAGCCGTCCACCCAGTCGGTCGAACCCAGCAGGGCCAGCAGCCAGGCCGCCGCGGCGCGGTTCTCCCGCCCGAACAGCAACCACAGGAACAGCGGGATGCACAACAGGCGGACCAGGGTGAACAGGTTCGGCCAGGTGAGCACCTGCTGTCGGTACGGTACGGAGGCAGTCATCAGGATCGTGTGTAGAGGGTGACGCCCGCCGGATCGTCGAACACGACCTCGAAGCCGAGCGACTCCATGCCCCGGTCGAACCGGAGCCGTTCCACGTCGGTCCACTCCGGTAGCTCCCGTTCCACCAGCAACACGGCCCGGGTGAACCCGGGGAAGGCCGCCTGCGCCGCGGTGGGAATGCTGGTGGGGTCGAGGGTGAACAGCCACGGCCGCTCCGACAGGCTCACCAGGGCCGACGGGGAGGCCCGGACCGGGGTGTCGTCGTCCAGCATCGCCACTGCGGCGAGCACGGCCTCGTCGGTGGCGTCGAGCTGATCCCATTCCCATGGTCGTTCGTAGGGGGAGATGGGCGAGCCGGCCACCGAGGTCAGGATCGCCGCGGCCAGCAGGGTGGTGAGGATGCGGACGTCGAGGAACACCCGGTCGACGCCCATGTTCCCGAGCCGGTTGAGGGCCATGGTGGCGGCGATGATCATGAACGCCAGCAACATGGCGGCCCGCTCCACCTCGGTACCGAGCACCGGGACATCGGCGATCAGGTAGATGACCGCCAGGGGCAGGGCGGGCACCAGGTGTCGGAGCGACAGCAGGGGCAGGAAGATCAGCGGGGCCAGCAGGGCCACCAGCAGCTGGATGTTCTCCCGGTCGACCAGGGCCCGGACCGTGTCCAGCGGGCTCCGGGCCGAGGCGAGCAGCTGGTCGCCCAGTGAGGACCCGTCGATACCGAACGAGCCGACGACCATGCCACCGTCGGAGACGAGCGGCTGTACCACCATCAGGAGCCCGAGCGACCAGGCGAACCCGATCCCGAGCGTCCACAGGGCGACCGACCGGTGGCGGTTGCCGAGCACCACGAAGCCCCACAGGCCGATGGCCAGACCGAGGTCGGCCCGGCAGGCCAGGGCCAGGGCGATGCACAACCAGTAGCCGATCCATTTCCGGGTGGCGCCGAAGTAGGCCATGGCCACCAGGGCCGGTACGGCCATGGCCTCGGGCTGGAAGTCCGCGGTGCCCAGGGCGTGGGTGGCCGGGTGGAGGGCGAAGGCGAGCACCACGGCGGTGGCGGCCCCGATACGCAGTTTGGCCACCCTGCGGGCCAGCCACCACAGGGGCACCACCGTGGACGACAGAGCGACGGCCTGGGTGACCATGAGGAGAGGGGCCGGATCGGTCAGACGGCCCAGCAGGGCGAGGGGGTAGAGCACGAACGACCAGTGGAGCTCCAGCAGGTGCACCCCGGAACCGAACAGTGACGCCTCGGGCCGGTTGCCCCGGCCGAGCAGCCACAGGGCCTGGCTATAACCGGCCAGGTCGACACCGGTGTCGAGGGAGTCGATCCGGGCGAGCCCGGCCGCGGCGAGCACCGCGGCCAGTCCCAGGGTGACGACCAACGGGATGAACCGGTCGCCGTTGCCGGCCTCCAGGCGGGCCTGGGCCCGGACCAGGGTCCGGTCGAGGCGACGGCGGACGGGGAGTTCGCTCACGGGCGGTTCACGATCCGGGCTGCTGGGGGTGAGGTTCCGGGTCGAGCAGTTCCACCCCGTTGTTGCGGACATTGTTCACCCGGGTGGTCACCGGGCGCAGGACCAGGGCGCCCTCGGGCGCCGGGGCCAGGAGATCGGCCAGGGCCCGGGGGTCATCGGTCGGGGTGATCCAATGATCCCACTGGTCGGGGGTGAGCAGGACGGGCATCCGGTCGTGCACGGGGGCCATGGTGGCGTTGGCCGGACAGGTGATCACCGCGCAGGTCTCGAGCATGGCGGGCACCACCTCGTCACCGGCGACCGGGGCCGATTCGTCGGGATCCCGGCGGGGACGCCACCGGTCCCACACCCCGGCGAACACCAGGGGTTCGTCGTCGCGGTGGTGGATGAAGTAGGGCTGTTTGGTTCGGTGGCCGGGGACCTCGGCCCATTCGTAGAAGCCGTCGGCGGGGATCAGGCAGCGGTGCCGTTCCACCGCCCCCCGGAACGCCGATTTGGTGAACACCGTCTCCGCCCGGGCGTTGATCATCCGGGCCCCGATCCTGCGGTCCTTGGCCCAGTAGGGAACGAGACCCCACCGGAACCCGACCAGCTCCCGATGCCCGTCGTGGGCCCGGACGGCGGGGACCGGGTCGGTCGGGGCGACGTTGTAGTTCGGGACGAGACCGTTCAGGTCCGACCCGTTGCCGCCCGGGGCATGGCCGGGGATGTCGGCCCCGAAGTACTGGGCCAGCTCGTCAGGGCTCGACGCCGACACGAAACGACCACACATCGGGCACCACGCTATCGGACGGGGTCCTCTTGGTCGCCGGATGGGCGGGCGGGAATCGCCGTGGGACGGCGGGGAACGATGACCTGCCGACCGGCGGCGATCCGGTGGATCCGGTCCTCGGCGTGCTGGATCGCCCGTTCGATCCGCTCGTCCGCCGAGGCGTACTCGTGCTCCAGCCGGGTGATCTCGCGTTCCACGCGGGCCACGTCGGGCCGGACGAGGCGGGCCAGGCGGTAGTGACGGAATTCGGAGAACACAGCCCAGATCTGCTGGCCCGCCCAGCCGGCGAGAGCAACCAGCAACACCACGGCCACCACCTTGGCGGGGCCGCTCAGCCACCAGGCCAGGCCGGCGAGCATCCGGGCCAGGATGGCCACGACCAGCATGGCCCCCACCGTGATCAGGTTCCACGCCACGGCCTGGTTGGCCGCCGACCGGCTGATGTCGCCGTCCGCGGTGCGGCGCAGATGGCTCAGGAGTTGCCGCTTGCCGGCCAGCACCGCCTGACGGGCCCGGCTGGAGGCCCGGGCCGCCGACATGGCCTGGCGACACTGGTCGACGTGTCGCCACAGGTCGACCTCCGCCTCGAGCACGGGCCACCGTCGCCCGGTGGCCGTCAGGGCCGGGTTGTCCGGGGTGGGGTCGGGGTCCCGATCGGTGCGGGCGGTGGTCGGCTCGGTTCCCGGTCCGCCATCGGGTTCCGGGTCGGCGGCCAGTTCCAGGGTGGGACGACCCGGCGACGGGATCACGGCGACCGGCCCCGACGGGCCGGAGCCCGAGGTGCGGTCGAGGGCGCGGGTGACGTCGTCGCCGATGCGGTCGAGGTCGAGGTCGGCGTCGTCGACGGGAACCTGGGCCTCGACGCCGGTGGCATCGTCGTGGTCCCCGGCGCCGGACGGGGACGGGTCGGCGGCGGAACGGCCGTTGCGGGCGCCGCCGGCGGGGGCCGCCTCACCGGCGCCGGCCAGCCGGTACAGCTCGTCGATGGCCTGGCTGAGCTGACCGATCTCCCGTTCGGTCCGCCGTCGACGCTGGTCCCCGACCGTGCCGTCCTGGTCGAGACCCAGGGCCGCCAGATCGGCTTCGACCATCGGATCGGCGAACAGGGCGGCACCCAGCTCGGGGAGCCGGGGCGGACCGAGCCGGGCCAGAGGGAGGGTGAGGGTGGGGCACGGTCCGGGCAACGCGGCGGACCGCTCCCGGAGCACGCGTCGAGCCACGCGGGTGTCGCCGGCGTCCTCGGCGACCACGGCGGCGAGGACGGCGCAGTAGGCGGCGGCCCCCGGGTCGTCGGGCTGGAGGAAGCGGCTGGCGTCGAGAAAGTAGTCGACCGCGGCCGACGGGTCGTCATGACTGGCCGCCAGTCCGGCACCGAACCAGAGGATCGGGTCGGTCCGCAGCTGCTGGGCCGCGTCGAGATACAGGCGGGTGGCTTCGTGGTACCAGTCCCGCTCCAGGGCCTGGCCGGCCCGGAGGGCGAGCTCCCGGGCCGCGGTGGCGGCCGGGAACCTCCCGCCGTTGCGGTCGCCGCTGGGGGCGGGCAGCAGGGACTCGTCGATCGGCTGTTCGGTGACGGCCCGCATCACCACCCCGATGGCCGCGGCGACGGCGCTGACGTCGGCCTGATCCCGCCGGGCCCGGTCGTCGACGGTGAACCGGAAGGCACTGGAGCTCGCGGTCGGTAGACCCTCCTGGCCCAGCACCGCCCGCAGCTGGTCGATCACCGCGGCCTCGCGGCTCCGGATCGCCTGTTCCGCCAGCCCCGTCACCGACCGTTCACCCCACCCACATCGAGAGGTGGGCAACCATCGCCGACCTCGATGGCGACGTGAACGCACAGCTGGACATCACCACCATTCCAGCCGACACGACCCTCAAGATCCACGATGCTCGACCAAGAAGTACCGTAGAGATCCGGGGTGTTGGGCGGCTACGACCCGAACGGCTGCTTGTAGCGGTCGAGGTAGGCGATCTCCTCCACCGGAGGCCGCGTGGCCGGTTTGAAGTCGGTGCCCCTGGTGTAGGCCACGGGCAGGAGCCCGGCCTGGGTCATGTGGGCCGGGATGCCGAGCAGCTCGGCGGCCTCGGCCTCATGGCTGAGGTGCAGGGTGGTGAGGCAGCTCCCGAGACCCCGGCTCCGCAGGGCGAGCTGGTAGCTCCACACGGCCGGGAAGATCGAGCCGAACAACCCGGCGCCCACGCCGGGATTGTCCTCCACCCGGCCGATGATCAGGGGGATCAGCAGCACCGGCACCTCCGCCAGATGGTCGGCGAGGTAGAGGGCAGAGTCCATCACCCGACCGGTTTGTGACCCGTCGTCCACCGTCTTGGCCGACGCTTCCAGATACTGCCGCCCACCCCGGTTGTACAGGTCGGCGAGGGCCGCCTTGGTGGCCGGATCGCGCACGAACAGCCATCGCCACCCCTGCCGGTTCGAACCGGTTGGGGCCTGCACGGCGAGGCGGAGGCACTCCAAGAGCACCTCGTCGGGGACGTCCCGTTCGAGATCCAGCCGCTTGCGGACGGCCCGGGTGGTTGACAGCAGTGCGTCGATCTGGTCGAGGTCGAATTCCATCTCCGGAGTGTGCCGGACCGCACAACCTCGAGGCCAGCGCGCCGGACTGCGGGTGCTCAGCCGGCGGAGGCGGTCACGGCGGTGGTCGTGGCGGGTTCGGTCGGGATCTCGTCGCGGCCGGGCAGCAGGACGAACACCGCGACCAGCACCAGGGCGATCAGCCCCAGGGCCACGACCGCCCACCAGCTCGGTCCCCCGCCTTCCGGGGTGGCCCGATACCGGGCGACCGGGGCCAGCTCACTCGTGGGGGCCGGCTCGGCCGGTTCGTCCCGGTTCACCCCCGACAGGAGGCCCAATACCTTCCCGACCGGTGGGTCGTCCGACCCGACCGTGACGCCCGGCCCCTCCGGCGCCGACTCCACCGCCACCCCGCCGTCGACGGGACCGGGTTCGGCGCCGGCCGGCGCCTCGAGGTCGGGCTCGGCCGGAGCCGGACCGTCGGCGGCGCGACCGGTGATCGTCCCGGTGTTCCCGTTCGATCCGTTTCGGGCCGAGGGTGCGAACAGGGACTCCGGCGAGGACGGCGGGTCCGCCGGATCGGCGCGGCCCGGCGACGGCGTGGCGACGGCGGGGCTCCCACCCCCGTCCGGCACGATGGTGCCCACCCGGGCCGACACCGGCGCGTCGACCCGCCCCGAAACCGGGGGGTCCCAGGCCGGCAGCCGACTGGGCCGGGAAGGCCCGGTGCCCGCCAGAGCCAGACCGACCCCGGCGGATGCCGCGCCGACGGTGGCCCCGACCGCCGCCCCGACCCCGGCCGAGCGTGCCCCACTCGCGGCCGGAACCGCCGGTACGGCGCTGACCGATACCGGTGCCGAGCGGGCCGAGGCCGAGAGCGGCCGGGGGCGCGCCGTGCGGGCGGCCCGGGCCGGTGAGGCCACCCGGATGGTCCGTACCGTCGGCGGATCGTCGACCGGGCCGATCGGTTCCGGCCGGCCCGGCAGACGGCCGCCGAGCAGGGCCTCCAGGTCGCGCCGCACCGCCGACAGGCGACCGAGCAGCACCATGCTGCGGTCCGGATCGGGTTCGGCCCGCAGGGCGAGCCACAAGGCATCACGCTCGCTCCGCAGCTCACCGATCTGCTCGACCAGCGTGGGATCCAGATGATGCTGCTCAGCCACCAGCGCGCTCCTTGCCCCAGCCATCGTTACCCCAACAACCATTTCCATTCAACGTAGACGATGCACACGCTGACATCTACTCCTTGAATCGAGGAAGTCGACACGACTCTGCACCCTCCCCCTTCGCCGGCAGAACGATCCATTTGCTTGACCATGGATGTTGATTGATCGGCAATTAAACCAGAATTGGCCACCATGCTCCGATGAATTCCCTGGCCAGAGTGCACATACCGTTGCGGTTAGGGAATGGGATACTGAAGTTTCAGATCGTGTGGGGCCCCGGACGGCAAGTTTCCGATCGTTCTCGAACACCCCTGGTGAATCGATTGGAGAGATCGACCGATCGATCCAATCTCTGAGTCACCACGATTGTTCGTCCCGGCTTGGGTGGGGTGGCGTGAAAAGACCCTCTGACCTGCGAGAATCGGTTCTGTTCGAAGGAATCGATGTTCGCCGGAAGAGGGTCTTGTCGTGGGTGATGGTAGCAGGCTGG
>JBKDZN010000011.1:0-3300 GCA_047971245.1 Acidimicrobiales bacterium | reverse complement strand
AACGGGATGGACCTGGTGCTCGGCCTTCCTGCCCGGTTCGGGATCGGCTACGGCCTGCCCAGCGAGACGATGCCGGCGCTACAACAGGCCGCCGCCGACAGCCGGGTCTGCTTCTGGGGCGGCTGGGGCGGTTCGATCGTGATCAACGATGTCGACCGGCGGGTCTGCTTCGCCTACATGATGAACAAGATGGCCGACGGGATCGTGGGCAACCCGACGAGCGAGGCCCTGGTCACCATGCTGTACGACATCCTCGGCTGAGCCGGGCGGACCGGGACGCCCCGGGCGGGGTTGCGACTCGTCGCGTGTCCTGATTCACTGGCTTCGATGACCGGAACGCCTGTCACCATCCCCGTGGTACTCGAGTAGCGCACGCTGCTCATAGTCCACGCGTGCGCCGAAGCCTCCCCAACCGGGAGGCTTCAGTCTTTTTGGTCCCACCGGATCGCCGGATGGACCCCGTCGCCAGACCCCGCATCCCCATCATTCGTTCACCCCGTTTCATCCAGGAGCATCCGAGCCATGTCGAGCCAGACCAGCGAACCCGCCGGCGGCAGCGCCGTTGACGATGTGGTCGTCAACGGCGGCCAGGCCCTCATCAAGGGTTTGGAGATGGAAGGGGTGGAGGTGGTGTTCGGCTACCCCGGCGGCGCCATCCTGCCGGTGTACGACCCGATCCTCGATTCCCCCATCCGGCACATTCTCGTCCGCCATGAGCAGGGGGCCGGGCACGCTGCGGAGGGCTATGCCCACGCCACCGGCCGGCCCGGCGTGTGCATGGTGACCAGCGGCCCGGCCGCCACCAATGTGGTCACCCCCCTGGCCGACGCCTACCTCGATTCGGTGCCCATGGTGTGCATCACCGGCCAGGTCGCCCGGGCCGCCATCGGCACCGACGCCTTCCAGGAGACCGACACCACCGGCATCACCCGATCGGTGACCAAGCACAACATGCTGGTCACCGCGCCGGAGGACATCCCCACCGCGGTGGCAGAGGCCTTCTACATCGCCACCACCGGGCGGCCGGGTCCGGTCCTGATCGACATTCCCAAGGACATCGTCGACGCCGCCAACCCCGACGCCTACTTCACCTGGTCCTACCCCACCTCGCTCGACCTGCCCGGGTACCGGCCGGTGCTGGAGCCGACCGCCGACTCGGTGCACGCCGCGGTCGATCTGATGCTGGCCGCGGAACGGCCGGTGCTGTACGTGGGCGGTGGGGTGCTCAAGGCCCGCGGGGCCGAGATCCTGCGGCGCCTGGCCGAGATGGGCGACATCCCGGTCGTCACCACCCTGATGGCCCGGGGGGCGTTCCCCGACAGCCATGAACTGGCCCTGGGCATGCCCGGGATGCACGGCAACTACACCGCGGTGACCGCCATGCAGCAGAGCGACCTGCTGATCGCCATGGGCAGCCGGTTCGACGACCGGGTCACCGGCAAGGTGGGCGCCTTCGCCCCCGGCGCCAAGATCATCCATGTCGACATCGACCCGGCCGAACACGGCAAGGTCCGACGACCCGACGTGTCCCTGGTGGGCGACTGTCGGGTGGCCATGGAACAGATGGTGGCCGAGATCGAACGCCGGGGTGGAGCGTCGGCCTTCGCCAGCCACCGGCCATGGCGGGCCACCCTTTCCGGTTGGCAGGAGCGGTATCCGCTCACCTATCAGCAGTCGGAACCGGGGGAGTACCTGAAACCCCAGTACGTGATCGAGAAGCTCCGCGACGGCAGCCCGGCCGACACCATCGTCGCCTCGGGCGTCGGCCAGCATCAGATGTTCGCCAGCCAGTACTGGGAGTTCAACCATCCCTACACCTGGATCAACTCGGGTGGTCTGGGCACCATGGGCTTCTCCATTCCGGCCGCCATCGGGGCCAAGGCCGGCATGCCGGACCGGACGGTTTGGGCCATCGACGGTGACGGCTGCTTCCAGATGACCGGCCAGGAGCTGGTGACCGCCTCGATGGAGAAGGTGCCGATCAAGGTGGCCCTGCTCAACAACGCCTACCTGGGCATGGTCCGCCAGTGGCAGGAGCTGTTCTACGAGGAGCGCTACTCCGAGGTGCACCTCAGCCACGAACTGCCCGACTACGTCAAATGGGCCGAAGCCATGGGTTGTGTCGCCTTCCGGGTGGAGGACCCCGACGAGGTTGAGCTCACCATCGCCAAGGCCAACGAGATCAACGACCGTCCGGTGGTGGTCGAGTTCCGGTGCATCAGCTCGGAGAAGGTCTACCCCATGGTTCCCGCCGGCGGGTCGAACGACGACATCCTCGTCGACCCGTCCCAGCGTGACCACAACACCGACCCCGGGGCCGGTCGCAGCCCCATCACCAACGGTGACATCGCGAACAGGAGCCAGGGATGAGCCCGAAACGAGGAGTCGACGAGCGGACGATCGTCGTCAAGGTCGAGAACAAGGCCGGCTTGTTGGCCCGGGTGGCCGATCTGTTCGCCCGTCGGGGGTACAACATCGTCTCCCTCGCCGTTGCCCCCACCCACGACGAACGCATGAGCCGGATCACCGTGGTGGTCGACGTCGAGTCCGCCCCCCTGGAACAGATCGTCCAGCAGTTGTTCAAGCTGATCAACGTGGTCGAGATCGCGGTGCTCCCACCCGGTGACGCCACCGAGCGGGAGCTGCTGCTGGCCACCGTGGCCGCGGCGAAGAACACCAGGGGCCAGATCACCGAACTGGTCGACATCTTCGAGGGCAAGATCGTGGCGGTGTCGAGCGACGCGATCACCGTGGCCCTCGACGGGAATCCGGCCAAGATCGACGATTTCGAGGCCCTCCTGGCCGACTACGAGATCATCGAGCTGCAGCGATCGGGTCGGATCGCCCTGCCCAAGATCGGCCGCCAGGTCGCCCGGCTCCGCGCCGTGTAGCCCACCGGCCCGGCCACGGGAGCAGCCGGGCGCCGGGCGCGGCCATACTCACCCCTCTGCGTATCCCCGCATCCAGCCAAACCTGATCAGAACCAGAAACCAGCAGTCCTCCGAGGAGAACCCAAGCCATGGCCAACATCTACTACGAAGCCGACGTCGATCGGTCGCAGATCGCCGATCGGAAGGTGGCGATCCTGGGTTACGGGTCCCAGGGTCACGCCCACGCCCTGAACCTGTCGGACTCCGGGATCGATGTCCGGGTCGGTCTGCGGGACGGCTCGGCCTCCGCGGCCAAGGCGGCCGAGGCCGGCCTGAAGGTCATGTCGATCGCCGACGCGGCGGCCGAGGCCGACCTCATCATGATGCTGATGCCCGACACCGAGATGGCGGCCATCTACGCCGACCATGT
>JBKDZN010000010.1:0-7733 GCA_047971245.1 Acidimicrobiales bacterium | reverse complement strand
TAACCGACGCCGCGGTCTCGTTCTGACCGTGGAACCTCCAGGTTCCCGAAGCATCCACGGTCAGCAGTAACTCGGGGATCGGAGGCCGCGTTCCGGGCGGACCGCACGAGCTGGGGCCAGTAGGTTGGTCCGGGTATGACAGCCTCCGATCTGATCCTCCTGGTATCCGCCGTCCTGGGTGTCGCCCTGCTCGTTGCCGGGGTGTACCTCATGTCCCGACGCCGGGGTCGTGACCTCGAGCTCGAACCGGGACCGGGCGAATCCTCCACCGGCACCGCCACCCTGGAGCGGCCGGAGACCGCGCCTCCGTTGGACGAGGCGCCCGTCGACACCGCGCCTCCGTTGGACGAGGCGCCCGTCGACACCGCGCCGCCCGTGGAGGAGGCGCCCGTCGACACCGCGCCGGTGCTCGAGGAGCTGGTCCGGCCCAGTTTCCGGGAGCGGTTGAGCAAGGCCCGGTCGGCGTTCACCGGCTACCTGGGGGGCCTGGTCGGCCTGTCCAAGGTGGGCGAGGACGACTGGGAAGAGCTGGAGGAGGCCCTGATCCGGGCGGATGTCGGGGTGGCCACCTCGATGCAGCTCATCGAGGACGTCCGCGACGAGGCGAAGGGGGCCGGGGTCGACAGCGGTGAGCAGATCCTGGAGCTGCTCAAGGCCCGGATGCACCGGTCACTGGAGGGCAAGGACCGCAGCCTCAACCTCGCCCAGGCCCCGGAACTGGCCGACGGGGCGGTCAATGTGTGGCTGTTCGTGGGGGTCAACGGGGTCGGCAAGACCACCACCATCGGCAAGGTCGGCCGCCGGTTGGTGGCCGAGGGGCATGAGCCCCTGATGGCAGCGGGTGACACCTTCCGGGCGGCCGCCGCCGAGCAGCTCACCACCTGGGCCGAACGGGCCGGGGCCCAGGTCGTGCGGGGCAACGAGGGCAGCGACCCGTCGTCGGTCATCTTCGACGGGGTCCAGGCGGCCGCCGCACGGGGTTGCGATGTGGTCCTGGCCGATACCGCCGGTCGCCTCCACAACAAGGCCAACCTGATGGATGAGCTGTCGAAGGTTCGCCGGGTGGCCTCCAAACCACCGGGGCAGGTCACCGAGGTGTTGCTGGTGATCGACGCCACCACGGGCCAGAACGGGATGTCCCAGGCCAAGGTGTTCGCCGAGGCGGTCGAGGTCACCGGGGTGGTGCTCACCAAACTCGACGGCTCGGCCAAGGGCGGCATCGTGTTCGCCATCGAATCCGAGCTCGGCATCCCGGTGAAGCTGGTCGGGCTGGGGGAGACGGCCGGTGATCTCGTCGACTTCTCACCCGACGAGTTCGTCGATGCCCTGTTCGCCGCCTGACCCGGCTGATCGTCGGCCACATCCAACCCGGTCGGGGCCTCGTCGCTGGGTCTCCCCCCGCCGGTTCCCAACCGCTCAGCCCCTAAACTGAGGTTCCCATGTTCCAGTCGCTGACCGACACCTTCGAAGGCATCTTCTCCCGGCTCTCGAAGAAGGGCCGTCTCACCGAGTCCGATGTCGACGAAGCACTCAGGGAGATCCGTGTCGCCCTCCTCGAGGCCGACGTCAACCTGTCGGTCGTCAAGAGCCTCCGATCCCGGATCCGGGACCGGGCCGTGGGCGAAGAGGTCCACCAGGCCCTCAACCCGGCCCAGCAGGTGGTCAAGATCGTCAACGAGGAGCTCACCACCGCCCTCGGCGGTGAGACCTTCCAGATCAGCTACGCCTCGCGTCCGCCCACCGTGATCCTCATGGCCGGCCTTCAGGGCTCGGGTAAGACGACCACCACGGCCAAGCTGGCCCGCTGGTTCAAGAGCCAGGGTCGCAACCCGATGCTGGTCGGGGCCGACCTCCAACGGCCGGCCGCGGTGGAGCAGCTGAGGACGCTGGGGTCCAAGGTCGACGTGCCGGTGTTCAGCGAGCCGTCCGACCCGGTCACCGTGGCCTCCAAGGCGGTCGAACAGGCCCGGGCGGCGGGCCGTGACGTCCTCATCGTCGACACGGCCGGTCGTCTGGCCATCGACGAGGCGCTCATGGAGGAGGTTCGCCGGATCTCCGACGCCGTCGAGCCCGACTACACCTTCCTGGTCGTGGACGCCATGACCGGCCAGGACGCCGTCGGGGTGGCCGAGGCGTTCCACGACAAGCTGGCCCTGGACGGGGTCATTCTCACCAAGCTCGACGGTGACGCCCGGGGTGGTGCCGCCCTCTCGGTGAAGGAGGTGGTCGGCCGGCCGATCGCCTTCGCCGCCACCGGCGAGAAGATCGAGGACTTCGATCAGTTCCATCCCGAGCGGATGGCCAGCCGGATCCTCGGTATGGGCGACGTGCTCACCCTGATCGAGAAGGCCGAGGAGACCTACGAGCAGGAAGAGGCCGAGGCCGCGGCGGCCAAGATGCTCGAGGGCCAGTTCACCCTCGACGACTTCCTCGACCAGATGCAGCAGCTCAAGAAGATGGGCCCGCTGAAGAACCTGGTCAGCATGCTTCCCGGCCTGCCCAAGGAAGCCCGCGATCTCGACATCGACGATCGTGAGCTGGGCCGGATCGAGGCGATCATCAAGTCCATGACGGTGGAGGAGCGGTCCGACCCCAAGATCATCGACGCCTCCCGCCGGGCCCGGATTGCCGGCGGTTCCGGCACCAATCCCACCCAGGTCGCCGGCCTGGTCACCCAATTCGGCGAGATGCAGAAGCTCATGAAACGCATGGGTGGCATGGGCACGAAGAAGGGCGGCAAGAAGGGCAAGAAGGGCCGCAAGGCGAAGGGCAAGGGGAGTCGGGTGGCGGCCAAGAACCGGCCGGCCGCCGTGCCGCGTGGCCGGGTGACCCCGAAGGGCACCAAGGCCGGCAAGACCCCCCTGATGTTGCCGGGACTCGATCGGCTCGACAGCGACGACTTCGATCAGATGGCCGACGAGCTCGACCGGCTCCGCTGAGCCCACCCGCCGGTATCGCCCGGCGTTCTCCTGGTTCCCGGCCGGTTTCCGCCGGCCGGCCGATCCCGGCGGGTGGGGCCAACCGTCGCTGCCGCTAGCGTGGAGTGCCGTCCGAACCACCTGGTCCCTGCCCGGTCCTCCGAAGGCCGCAGCCGACCTCCAGCCAATCGAAAGAGTTCCCTGTGGCCGTTCGACTTCGCCTGATGCGGATGGGCAAGAAGAAGCAACCGACCTACCGTGTCGTCGCCGCCGATCAGCGCTCCCCCCGCGACGGTCGGTTCATCGAGATCGTGGGTACCTACAATCCCCGCCGCGAACCGTCGGAGATCCTGATCGACAACGCCAAGGCGGTTGGTTGGCTCCGCAACGGGGCGCAGCCCTCGGAGCGGGTCCGCAAGCTGCTGGAGATCTCCGGTGCCTGGGCCGCCTACACCGGGGGCACCTCGGTCGAGGAGCTCCAGGCCCAGCAGGACGCCGCCGCTGCTGCCGCGGCCGCCGAGGCCGAGCCGGCCACGCCGGCGGTCGCCGGGAGCCCGGCGTGAGTTCACCGGCCCCCACCGCCGAGGCCGTACTGCTGCACCTGTGCCGCTCGGTCGTCGGCCACCCGGATGATGTCTCGATCGAGGCCAGCGCCAACGGCGACCGGGTCCGTCTCGATGTCACCGTGAACGACGATGACATGGGCCGGGTCATCGGTCGCCGTGGTCGCGTCGCCTCCGCCATTCGCACCGTGGTTGGTGCTGCGGCGGCCAAGGACGGGGTGACCACCGAGGTCGAGTTCGTCGAGTGATCGACGCGGCCCCCGGCGAACGGCCGGAGCGGCTGGAGGTCGGACGGATCGGCAAGGCCCACGGTCTGGCCGGAGACGTCGCCGTTGATCTCACCACCGATCGGGTCGACGAGCGGACCCGACCGGGAGCGGAGCTGTGGGTCGGGGATCGGCCGCTCGTCGTCCTCCACTCCCGCAAGCACCACCGCCGCTGGCTGATCCGTTTCGTCGGCGTCGAGGACCGGACCGCGGCCGAGGCCCTGGCCGGGTCGATCCTGACCGCGGTGCCCATCGACGACCCCGACGCCCTGTTCATCGACCAGCTCATCGGTTGCCGGGTGATCGACCAGCACGGCACCGATCACGGTCTGGTGGCCACGGTCCTGGCCAACCCGGCCTCCGACCTTCTCGAGCTGGAGAACGGCCGGCTCGTACCCCTCACCTTCGTGGTCGGCCGCAGCGACGGTGCCGACGGTGATCCCGTCCTGACCGTCGACGTTCCCGCCGGCCTGCTCGACGACGAAAGCTGATGCCTGGGGTCGCCGACGGCGCCGATCCGCCCCGGTTCGACGTCATCACCATCTTTCCCGACCTGGTCGAGTCGTTCGCCGCCGCCGGAATCCTGGGTCGGGCCCGCCGCTCGGGCCGCCTGGACATCAGGGTCCACGACCTTCGCTCGGTCACCTCCGACCCCCACCGTTCGGTCGACGACAGCCCGTTCGGTGGCGGGGCCGGGATGGTGCTCAAGGCCGAACCGATCTTCGCCACCGTCGAGGCCGTCGACCCGCCCCGGCCCCTGCTCTACCTGTCACCGTCCGGGCGACGGTTCGATCAGGCCATGGCCCGGGAACTGGCCGGCGGGGTCGGGTTCAGCCTGT
Source organism: Acidimicrobiales bacterium (assembly GCA_047971245.1). Lineage (GTDB taxonomy): Bacteria > Actinomycetota > Acidimicrobiia > Acidimicrobiales > SZUA-35 > CADEDH01. The sequence continues at coordinate 3,147 of JBKDZN010000010.1, read as the reverse complement.
TGTGCGGTCGGTACGAAGGGGTCGACGAGCGGGTGCGTGAGCATCTGGTCGACGGTGAGGTGTCCATCGGGGATTATGTCCTCGCCGGGGGTGAGGCGGCGGCCGCGGTGATCCTGGAGGCCGTGGGCCGCCTGGTGCCGGGTGTGGTGGGCAACGCCGAATCGGTCGAGGATGAGTCGTTCAGCCATGGGCTGCTCGAGTATCCCCACTACACGCGGCCGGCCAACTTCCGGGGTTGGGCGGTACCGGAGGTCCTCACCTCCGGTGATCACGGCCGGGTGGCCCGGTGGCGGACCGCCCACGCCCTGGCCCGTACGATCCGTCATCGTCCCGATCTGATCGAGCGGCGAGGTGGGCTCGGTCCCGACGACACAGCCCTGTTGGTCGAGTTCGGCCTCGACCCGACCGGGTCCCCGATCGGTGGGAGTGGCGGAGCCCGGCCGTAGCATGGATCCTCCCGCCGTCTTCCGATTGTTTCAGCCGAGGAATCCCCGATGAACCCCACCGATCTCGTCGAGCAGGCCCAGCTCCGTGACGACGTTCCCGATTTTCAAGCCGGTGACACCGTCAAGGTGCACGTCAAGGTGGTTGAGGGCAACCGCGAGCGGGTCCAGGTGTTCGAGGGCGTCGTGATCGCCCGCCGGGGCGACGGGATCCGGGAGTCGTTCACCGTCCGGAAGCTCAGTTTCGGGGTGGGCGTGGAGCGCACGTTCCCGCTGCACTCGCCGATCATCGACAAGATCGAGCGGGTCACCCGGGGCGATGTCCGTCGGGCCAAGCTCTACTACCTCCGCGATCGGGTCGGCAAGGCGGCCAAGGTCAAGGAGAAGCGGGTCAACTGATCCGCGTCCGGCGTCCGCCCTGGTGATCGAGTAGACGGGGTGATCGAGCAGCGATGAGCAGTGAAGAGGTCGAACGCTACGAGGCCGAGATCGAGCTGGCGCTCCTCAAGGAGTACCGGGACGTCATCCCGATGTTCCGCTATGTGGTCGAAACCGACCGCCGGTTCTACCTGGCGAACGAGGTCCGCCGGCTGAGCGCCCCCGGGGCGCCGTTCATCGAATACGAGTTGTCCGTCGCCTGGGTGTGGGACATGTACCGGCAGTCGCGCTTCCTGGCCAAGGTCACGGTGTCATCATCCCGGGTGATCACCGTGGAGGAGCTGCCCGTCAACGAGCTGTGACCGGTTTCGCGGTCGCACGTAGCGTTCGTGAAGGACGTGACGCGTTCGTGAAGGACGTGACGGTATGGACACCACCACCATCGGGCGCGCCGGTGAGGACGCGGCCGCGGCCTGGTACGAGGCCCGCGGGTACCGGATCGTCGATCGGAACTGGCGCAGCCCCCGGGGCGAGCTCGATCTGGTGGTCGGGTGCGCCGATCTGATCGTGTTCTGCGAGGTCAAGACCCGCCGGTCCGATCGGTACGGCACACCGGCCGAGGCGGTCGACGCCCGCAAGCAGGCGCAGGTTCGGCGCCTGGCCCGGGAATGGCTGGCGACCAGTGAACACCACTACCGCCGGCTCCGCTTCGACATGGCCGCGGTCGACGGCAGGGGCCATGTCGAGGTGATCGAGGGCTGGTGACCCGTAGGCCGTCGGGGACCCCGCGGGACGGGTCCGCGGCGGCACCGGATCACGGCAGCAGGGAGAGGCCCCCGGTCTCGTCGATGGCCCGTGAGGAGCGGCGCAGCATGGTCCGCATGAGCTCGTGCTGGCGCTCACCGAAGGCGTCCCACGCCTGGAACGAGGTGGTGGCGTAGATGATGCACAGCACCAGCGAGAGGCGGTAGAGGCGGCCGGCCTCGTCGCGGTCGAGTTCCACGCCGGCCTTGGCCAGGGCGTTGACGTAGGTGTCGAGCACCGACTCCTCGATCTGCCGGCGCAGGTCGGACTTCACCGACTGTGACATGAGGTAACCGATGTCGAACGGCCCCCGGCCGATGCCGGAGATCTGGAAGTCGAGCAGGGCGACCTCGTCACCGTCGAGCATCATGTTGTCGCCCCGGAAGTCCCCGTGGAGGAAGGTGGCCTGGGGGCCGCCCAGCTCGGTGAGCAGGAACGGCAGATGTTCGGCGAACCGGTCGCCGTAGGCGATCACGTCCGCGCTCAGCAGGTCACCGGCGTGGGTCTTGGTCGGGCCCCAGCTCGTCTCGAACACCCCGGGCAGGACGGCTCGGTACAGGGGGCCGTCGAGCCGCGGGTAGACCGCGTCGAGCGTCTCCAGCTCCGGGCTGTCCCAGTGGACGGCGTGGAACCGGGCCGCAGCGTCGGCCGCGGTGAGCACGGCGCGCTCCGACGCCCCCTCCACCTGGTCGACACGCTCCAGCCCACCCAGGTCCTCCATGATCAGCACGAAATCGGTGGAGTCGCCGGGGTCCTGGGCCAGGCCGTAGCACTCGGGGACCCGGATCGGCATCGCCGGGGCCAGGTTGGTGTAGAAGTAGCACTCCCGAGCGTGGAACGCGAGCGCATCGGCCACGCCCCGCTGGGCGGGATCGGTCACCGGAAGCTTGATCACCACCGTCTCCGGTCCGGTGCCGGCCTCATAGCCGATGGTGGTCCGGTACAGGGCCCCCATCAGGCCGGCCTGGTCGCCGAACGAGACCGTATCGGCCGAAGCGACCTTGGTGTCGGCGTCGATGGCGCCCCGACTGCGCAGCGCGGCCGTCAGCCAGGCCGGGGTGATCCCGTCCGGTCCGGAGATAAGAGTAGTGGTCGTCATCGAAGGGTCCTTCGCTCCCGGCGAGCCCATCGCGCGACGGGCTCGATTGGTGTCGGCGGTCACTGATGGTGGCCTATCGGTGTGACCGATGACAACCCTTGAGTGGTGAAACGCGCGGCCGGGCTACAGCAGGGCCCAGGCGACGAGCCCGACCACCACCAGCACACCGAGGGCGACGTACCAGTAGTCGAACGTGGACGCCCTATGCTTTCGCGTCGGATCGAACCCCATTGGAGCAGTATGGCCGGAGTGTGGGCCCGCCGGGCCTTCATCGTGACGAGTACGGCAGCGCTGGCGATGACCGTGGCGGCCGGTTGCACCGTGGACGCGCCGGCCGCCCCCACCGAAGACCCCCAGTTGGTGCTCGGCCAGCAGGTCTACGAGGCGAACTGCGCCTCCTGTCACGGTTCCTCCGGCCAGGGC
>JBKDZN010000009.1:0-2622 GCA_047971245.1 Acidimicrobiales bacterium | reverse complement strand
GCCATCGGGTTCCAACCCGAACGTGTCTTCGTCGCCCACCCCATCCAGGACCGGACCGACGACGAGATGCGGGCCCTAGCCGATGCGGCCATCGACCGTCTGGTGGCCCGGCTCACGAGCCCCGCCCTCGGCGCCACCGACCCGGAGATCGTCACCGCCTGACTCCCGCGCCTCCCCGGGGTCGACCTCGGCCCCGGGGGAGGGCCCGGTTTCAGCGCCGGCGGAGCTCGTCGCCGTGTTCGAACACCGAAACGTCGAGCGCCGCGGCATCGGTGGGGGCCAGTTCCTCCCCGTCGGCACCGACGGCCCCGGAGACCGGACCGAGCAACTCGCCGAGGGGCTGCTGCTCGACCTCCTCGGCCGTCCGCATCAGGTAAAAGTCGGTGTGGTGGTAGCCCTCGGTCTCCCGTCCGTCGGGGTCGATCCCGAGGGCCGACAGTTCCTGTTCCACATGGTCGACCTCGGCCCGGTCGACCATGCGCCGCTGGGGGAAGGTCGCCTCGTCGAGCCGTTCGGTGACGAGGCCGTGGGCCGCCCCGACATCGACGATGGGGGCGAAGTCGACCCACCGCAGGGAGAACGCCGCCAACCGGGGTGAGTCGGTGAGCTCGAACAGCCGGTCGATGGTCCGGTCGGTGACATAGCCGATGCCGCCGGTCACCGTGATCAGGTCGGCGTCGGCCACCCGCTCGGCCAGGGCGGCCGACGGCTCCACCTCTTCGAGGTTCTCGGCGAAACCGGCGTCGAGCAACCGGGCGTCCACCCCGTAGGCGATCGCCGGGGCCGAGGAGTCGAGACCGGTCAGCTCGAACCGGGGCTCGAGGCTCCGGGCCGCGAACCAGCGGCGATCGACCTCGAGCAGGGCCTCCCGGTCGAGATCGGCCACGGCCGGATCATCGTAGTGGGCGGCGATCTCGTCGAAGGTGATGTCGTGGTTGACCACCGCCGCGTTCACCCCGTAGGAGCAGCAGATGTCCACGACGTGGGGCCGGCCCAGCCCGCTCGCCTCCTCGGCCAGCCGGCGAAAGACCGGGCCGCCGTGCTCAGGGATCTGGTAGTCGAACCGGTTCAACGTCCGGTAGTACGCCCGAGGGTCGTCGGCCACGTAGATCTGATCGAAATTGCTCTTTGCCATGAAGTTCACTACTCCCGATGGGCATGTCGGTCCCTATCGAACCTAGTGATCAGATCAGGACCTGCCGAATCGCGGTTCGAGCGGCACCGGCGTCACTGCCCCGGCAGGCCGAAGCCTGACGGGGTGCGCTCCACCAGCCCGTCCGCCACCACGGCGGCGGCCACCCGGTCGGCCCGGACCGGATCGTCGGGCCAGCCCATCACCTCGGCCAGCCGCTCGGCCGGTACCGGCCCCCGGCGCACCGCGTCCACCAGACGACCCCGGCCCTGGCGATCGGAACCCTCGAACCGGCCCTGTCGCCGCGACGCCGGGACCCGGCCCGGGTCGGGATCGGGACGACCCGCCGCCCGCCACCGGCATCGGGGAGCGAACGGGCAGGGGGCACAACGCGGCTCACGGGCCCGGCAACAGATCGCTCCGACGTCGAGCATGGCCTGGTTCCAGGTCCAGCCGTGATCCGGTGGCACCAGGGCGTCCGCCGCCTCCTGGGCCGCCCGGCCCTCCACCCGCCGACCGCTCACACGGCTGAGGATCCGCACCACATTGGTGTCGACCACGGCGTCGTCGTGTTCGAAGGCGAACACCCGGACGGCCCGAGCGGTGTAGGCCCCGATCCCGGGCAGAGCGAGGAGATCACCCAGCTCCTCCGGGACGCGGCCGCCGTACCGCTCCACCATCACCACCGCGGCCCGGTGCAGGTTGGCCGCCCGGCGGTTGTACCCCAGGCCGGCCCAGGCCCCGATCACCGCCCCGATCGGGCCGGCCGCCATGACCGCCGGGGACGGGAACCGGTCGAGGAACGGGCCCCACCGGTCGGCCACGCGGGCCACCTGGGTCTGCTGGAGCATCAGTTCGGCCACCATGACCGCCCACGGATCCCGGGTCCGACGCCACGGGAGGTCACGCCCGTGGTGGGCGAACCACCCCACCAGGTCCACGGCTCCGACGGCCGGCCCGGCGGCGGCCGCGGTGACCGCGGCCGCCGGGTCGGTCACTCCTCGGTGTCCCAGATCTCCTCACCGTAGGGCCGCTGGCGGACCGGGGCGTTGGCGCGCTTCCACACCAGGGCCTTGCGCTTGAAGTAGCAGACCTCTTCGCCCCGCTGGTTGATGCCCTTGGTCTCCACCTCCACGATCCCCCGGTCACCCTTGGAGGACTCCCGCTTGGACAGGACCCGGGTCTCGGCGTAGATGGTGTCGCCGTGGAAGGTGGGCTTGGAGTGACGCAGGGTCTCAATCTCCAGGTTGGCGATGGCGGCCCCGGACACGTCGGGCACGCTCATCCCCAGCACCAGGGAGTAGACCAGGTTCCCGACGACCGCGTTCTTGCCGTGCACGGTCTCCTTCTCGGCGAACCACACATTGGTGTGCAGGGGATGGTGGTTCATGGTGAGCATGCAGAAGAGATGGTCGTCGGCTTCGGTGATCGTCTTGCCCGGCCAGTGGCGATAGATGTCGCCGGGCTCGAAATCCTCGAGGTAGCGGCCG
>JBKDZN010000008.1:0-17607 GCA_047971245.1 Acidimicrobiales bacterium | reverse complement strand
GACCGGCGACGAGCCGGACCCCGAGCCGATCGAGGTCGTCGAGCCGGTCCTCGAGCCCGTCGGGGGCGTTGACCGCCCGGCCGAAGCCCGACCGGATACGCCCGCCATGCGTCGCCTCAACGCCCTCCGGCATCGCACCGCGCGCGGCGCCGAGCTCGACACCGGGCCGGACGTCGGCGACACCGCCGACCCCGTCGTCGCCCCCCGGCCCGACCCCGAGCACGCCGCGGCGGCCGTCGCCGACGTCGACGGGGGTCGGATCGAGGAGCCCGAGTTCGTCGGCGCGACCGCGCCCGCGGTCGGGCCGCCCTGGGTCGTCGACCTCGACACCTCGAGCCCGGAGTCGGTGCGGGGGTCCGACCTCCACCCGGCCCGCCATGGCTCGGGGACCGCCGACAACCGGTCCTCGACCATGGTGGACCAGCGTGAAGCGGGGGACGCGGTGGTCGAACATCGCCGCGGTGAGGTCCTCCAGCCGGGGCGGGCCGACACCGACGCCAACGGCAACTGGATCCCCCCGATCCTGCGGGGCCTGTCGGCCGACGCCGATGAGGCCAAGACCTCGCTCCCCCACCGGCGCCGCGCCAACGACTGACCGGCGTCGACCCCGATCAGTTGATCGTGTCGCGGTCCACCCGATGCAGGAACTGATCGCGGCTGGGGCCGGTCGAGACCAGAGTGACGGGCACCCCCACCCGCTCCTCGATCAGATCGAGGTAGGTCCGGGCCGCGGCCGGGAGCTGGGACAGTTCGGTGCACTCGGTCAGATCGGTGCACCACCCGGGGAGCTCCTCGTAGACCGGCTTGGCGTGGTGGACCTCGCTCTGGTGGTAGGGGAGCTTGGAGACCTGGCGACCGTCGATCTCGTAGCCGACACACACCTTGATGGTCTCCAGGGTGTCGAGCACGTCGAGCTTGGTGATGGCCAGTTCGGTTAGGCTGTTGATCCGGACGGCCTGTCGCATCATGACCGCGTCGAACCAGCCCGGACGGCGGCGACGGCCGGTGTTGGTGCCGTACTCGTGACCTCGGTCGACCATGGTGTCGCCGTCGGCGTCGAACAGTTCGGTGGGGAACGGACCGGCCCCGACCCGGGTCACGTAGGCCTTGGCGATGCCGACCACCCGGTCGATGTACTTCGGGCCGACGCCGGCACCGGTGCAGGCGCCGCCGGCGGTCGGGTTGCTGGAGGTCACGAACGGATAGGTGCCGTGGTCGAGGTCGAGGAAGGTGGCTTGGGCCCCTTCCAGCAGGACGTGCTGACCGGATTCGAGGGCTTCGTGGACCAGGTCGACGGTGTCGACCACGTGGGGCTCCAACCGTTCCCGGCATTCGGCCAGGACCTTGTCGGCCAGGGTGTCGGGATCGACCGGGAGCCGGTTGTAGACCTTGGTCAGGACCCGATTGGTGTGCTCGAGCGCGGCGGTCAGCTTGGCCCGGAAGATCCCCTCGTCGAACAGGTCCTGGACCCGAATGCCGATCCGCATCGCCTTGTCGGCGTAGGCCGGGCCGATACCCCGCTTGGTGGTACCCAGTTTGGCCTTGCCCAGATAGCGCTCGTTGAGGGCGTCGAGCTGCTGATGGTAGGGGAGGATCAGATGGGCGTTGCCCGACACCCGGATCCGGCTGGTGTCGATACCCCGCGACAGCAGCATGTCCATCTCGTTGAGCAGGACGAACGGGTCGACCACGACACCGTTGCCGATGACGGGCACGATGTGGTCGTAGAGGACACCGCTGGGCACGAGTTGGAGAGCGAACTTCTCGCCGTCGACCACCAGGGTGTGACCGGCGTTGTGGCCGCCCTGGTAGCGGACGACCATCGCCATCTCCTTGGCGAGCAGGTCGGTGAACTTGCCCTTCCCCTCATCGCCCCACTGGGTTCCAACCACGATCGTTGCAGGCACAACGGTCAGGCTATCGGTCCGGCACTACGGCTCCCGGAAGCGCCGGGTTCAGGCATCGGCCCGGACGAGCTCCTGCGACTCCAGGGGTGCCCCCCGCAAGGTCGGGCCGCTGGTGTGGAGGTGGCACTGGGTTTCTCCGCCGCCCTGGACCTGCACCGTCGGTGGGGCCTCGACACCACAGATGTCCATGGCGTACGGGCACCGGGTGTGGAACGAACAGCCGGCCGGCGGATCGGACGGATCGGGCAGATCACCGCGCAGGATGACCCGATCGCGAGTGCGCTGCAGCACCGGATTGGGGATCGGCACCGCCGACAGGAGGGCCTCGGTGTAGGGGTGGGCGGGATGCCGGTAGAGCCGCTCGGTGGGGCCCGACTCGACGATCTCCCCCAGGTACATGACCGCGACCCGGTGGGAGATGTGCCGCACCACCGACAGGTCGTGGGCGATGAACAGGTAGGCCAGGTCGAACTCGTTGCGGAGGTCCTCAACCAGGTTGATCACCTGGTTCTGGGTGGACACGTCCAGGGCCGACACCGCCTCGTCCATGACCACCAGGTCGGGACGGAGGGCGATCGCCCGGGCGATGGCCACCCGTTGGCGCTGACCGCCGGAGAACTCGTACGGGTACCGGGCCGCGTGGGCCGGGCTGAGGCCGACCTTCTCGAGCAGGGACTTGACCTCGTCGTCCCGCTCGCTCTTACTCATCGAGGTGTGGGTACGGAGGGGCTCGGCGATGGACTCGCCCACGACCATCGACGGGTCGAGTGAGGAGTAGGGGTCCTGGAACACCATCTGCATCCGCTTGCGGAGGCCCCGCAAGGTGCCCCGACCGGCGGCCGACACGTCGACGCCGTCCAGCACGACCCGCCCGGTGTGGGGCAGCAACCGCAGGAGGGCCCGACCCGTGGTGGACTTACCACTCCCCGACTCGCCGACCAGGCCGAGGGTCTCGCCCCGGGCCAGGGTCATGTTGACCCCCTTGACCGCCCGCAACATCCGGCGGTTCCACGGTGGTCCGCCGAGGGAGAACGTGACCCCGAGATCGGCCACGTCGAGCATGGCGTCACCGGACTGACCGTTCGAGCTGACGGTGTCGTTGGCACTGATCGTGTCGTTGGCACTGATCGTGTCGTTCGAACTGATCGTGTCGTCGGAGCTGACGGTGTCGTCTGGACTGACCGTGTCCGAGTTGGTGTCGGTCGGGTCACCGGAGATCGGCCCGGGAGCATCGCTGGTCATCGGGAGTTCGCCTCCTGGTGCAGATCGTCGGACCGGACACACCGGCACAGGTGGCCCGTCACGAGCTGGTCGAGGGTCTGGGGCTTGTCGCAGGCGTCGATCTTGAACTGGCAGCGCGGACCGAAGCGGCAGCCGTCGGGGAAGTTCCACGGTTCCGGGGGACGACCCGGGATCGACGACAGGGCCGAACCCTGGGTGCCGACCTGGGGCATGGACCGCATCAGCCCTTCGGTGTAGGGATGGCGGGGATCGGCGAAGAGGGGGTCGATGTCGGCCTGCTCCACCACCTGACCGGCGTACATCACGATGACCCGGTTGCAGAGGTCGGCCACCACCCCGAGGTCGTGGGTGATGAACAGGATGGCCATGTTGTGCTCGTCCTGGATCTGCCGCAACAGGTCGAGGATCTGGGCCTGGATGGTCACGTCGAGGGCCGTGGTCGGCTCGTCGGCGATGATCACGTCGGGTCGGCACACCAGGGCCATGGCGATCACGGCTCGCTGCCGCATACCACCGGAGAACTCGTGGGGGTAGGCCTTGGCCCGGCGGGCCGCGTTGGGGATACCGACCTCGCTCAGGGCCTCGACGGCCCGCTGCTTGGCCTCCTTGCGGCTGGCGCCTTCGTGACGCCGGACGACTTCGGCGATCTGCTCACCGATGGTGTAGGCCGGATTGAGGCTGGTCATCGGCTCCTGGAAGATCATCGCCAGGCGATCACCCCGCAGATCCGACATCTCGCGTGGACTCAGGCCGAGGAGGTCGCGCCCGCCCAGAGAGATCTGGTCGGCTCGCACCCGCCCCGGGGGCTGGGGCACCAGGCCCATGATCGCCATCGAGGTGACCGACTTGCCGCTACCGGACTCACCCACGAGGGCGAGGGTCTCGCCCCGCTGCAGGTCGAAGTCGATGCCGCTGACGGTGTTGACCCAGCCGTGCTGGGTGAGGAAATCCACCTCGAGGCCACGTACCACCAGCTCAGGGCCGTCGGTGGTGGTGCCTCCAGGTTTGGTGGTCGCCAGGTCGGTCATGAGCGGCTACTCCTTGCGAGTTTCGCGGCCGAGCGAGTCACGGATCCCGTCGCCGAGCAGGTTGAAGGCGAGCACGGTGAGCGACAGGGCGAGGCCCGGCCACACCACCAGCCATGGCTGTTCCGACATCCGACGTCGGCCCTCGTCGAGCATGGTGCCCCAGGAGGCCTCGGGCGGCTGGACGCCGAGGCCGAGGAAGCTCAGCGAGGCTTCGGCCAGCATGGCGAAACCGGCGGTGAGGGCCAGCTGCACCAGCAGCGGGGGGAGCACGTTGGGCAGGATGTGCCGCAGGATGATGCGGCCACTGGACGTCCCGGTACTTCGGGCCGCCTCGATATAGGTCTCCTCCCGCACCGCCACCACCGAACCCCGGACCAGCCGCAGGAACGACGGGGCGAAGATCACACCGACGGCGATCATGGCGTTACGCAGGTTGATGCCGAGCACGCCGACGATGGCGACGGCCAGGATCAGCGGGGGGACCGCCATGATGGCGTCGGTGATCCGCATGATGATGGCGTCCACCCAGCCACCGAAGTAGCCGGCGATGAGCCCGGGGATGACCCCGAGGATCAGGCCGACCAGCAGGGCTTGGAGCACGGCCACCAGGGCGACCCGGGTGGCGAAAATCATGCGGGTCAGCACGTCACGGCCGAGACCGTCGGTGCCGAGCACTCCGCCCTGCCCCGGGTCGGCCAGGGCGTTGCCCAGATCCTGATCGAGCAGCCCCTTGGGGGCCAGCACGCCGGCAAAGATGGCCACCAGGATCAACAGGATCAGGTAGATCAGGGCGGCCACGGCGAGCTTGTTCGATTTGAAGCGCCGGATGAACCGTTGCCTCGGGGTTTCGGAGTGGGCCAGGAGCTCGCGGGTCTCCTCGGCCACCGCCTGTTCTTCCAGCGCGGCCACGTCGACGGTGACGCCGGCCGAGTCCAGTTCGGGCACATCGGTCGACGGGTCGACAGGGCCCCGGCTGGTCAGGTCCGTGCTGTTCTCGGTCATCAGGTACGCACCCGTGGGTTGAGGTACAGGTACAGGAGGTCGACCAGCAGGTTGACCACCACGACGGCCAGGGCCATCACCATCACGATCCCCTGGATCACGGGGATGTCCTTCTGGGTCACCGACAGGTAGGCGAGCTGCCCGAGGCCGGAGATGCCGAAGAGGGTCTCGATGACCACCGTGCCGCCCAACAGGGCGGCGATCTGCAGACCGAGGACGGTCACGGTGGGGATGGCGGCGTTCTTCACCGCGTGCTTCATCAGCACGATCCGGGGCCGCATGCCCTTGGCCCGGGCGGTCCGGATGTAGTCCTGCTGGTAGACGTCGATCAGCGAGCTCCGGAGCTGCCGGGAGATGAGGGCGGCGCCGTTGGTCCCCAGGGCGATCGAGGGCAGGGTGATGCTCCGGAGCCACGGCCCGAAACCGTCGCTGAGGGGGGTGACCGGGGTGGCCGGGAACCAGGGGTTCCACTGGGCGAAGACGAGGATCAGCAGTACGGCCAGGACGTAGCTGGGCAACGCCACCCCGGAGGTGGCGAACACCATCAGGGCCCGGTCCACGGCCCCGCCGGGGCGGGAACCGGCGATCAGACCGGCCGGCACCCCGATGAGGACGGCGAACACGATCGCCCCCAGGGTGAGCGAGATGGTGGCGGGCGCCCGTTCGGTGATCACGTCGGTCACGTTGCGGGAGCTGAACAACGACTGGCCGAGGTCACCCTGGAACAGGTTGCCCATCCAGTTCGTGTACTGGGTGACCAGCGAGTCGTTCAGCCCCAGGTTGTCGCGGATCTCGGCGATTCTAGCCTCGGTGGCGTTCTCACCGGCGAGGGTCACCGCCGGGTCACCGGGGATGATCGTCACCAGCAGGAACACGACCAGCGACACCAGGAACAGCAGGGGGATCAGGGCCAGTAGGCGCTGCCCGATCGTTCTGAGCATCGTGTCAAGTCCTCCTCGACCCGCCGGACCAGCGTCCGGCGGGTCAGATCATCCGCCGGATTCCCGGCGGCCCTCAAGTTGGAATCAGCCCTCGGCGGCGACGCCCATGCCGCGGAACTCGGGCTTGCCCGAGTACCACTGCTGAGCCCCGACGACGTTCTGGCCGTAGATGTAGGGGGTCTGCGGGTAGTACATGACGACGTCCATGGCCGACGAGGTGATCTCGGCCGACGCCGCCTGGAGGGCGGCCTCGCGACCGTCACCGACGTCCAGGGTCGCCGGGTACAGCTGCATGAAGGTGTCGGTGGTGCCGTCACCGGGGTTGGAGAATCCGTCCGGGGTGAACAGCAGGTACAGGGTCTGGCTCGGATCCGGGCGTCCACCCCACGGGGAGATGATGGCCTGGCCCTCTTCCTGGGAGTAGAAGAGGTCGGCGATCTGGGCGCCTGGCACGCTGCGCAGCGTCATCTCGATCCCCACGGCGGCCATCATCGGCTGCATGGCCTGGTAGAGCTCTTGGTAGATCGGGATGGTTGGCACCAGAACCTCGAAGCTGAAGCCGTCGGCGTAGCCGGCCTCCGTCAGCAGCTGGCGAGCGGTATCCGGGTTGTAGTCGTACACCTCGGTCCCGGTGGTCGGGTCGAAGGCGAAGTACCACTCGGGGAAGCTCTGGTCGTTCAGGTCGCCGTAGCCGAGCAGGACGGTCTGGACGATGCCCTCGTTGTCGATGGCATGGTTGAGTGCCTTGCGCACCCGCTCGTCCTGGAACGGTTCGAACGACCGATTCAGCTGAAGATGCAGGAAGGCCAGGCTCGGGGTGGGGTCGATGACGAGACCGGCGGCCTCGGCGTCGGCCACCTGGATCGGGTCGACCAGGGTCCAGTCGATCTGACCGGTGGTGATGGCGTTGAGCCGGGTGTTGGCGTCCGGCTGGATCAGGTACTCGATCTTCGCCGCGGCTGCCGCCTCCGGATCCCAGTAGTTCTCGTACCGCTCGTAGATGATGGTGTCATCCTGGCGGTACTCGGTGACCTGGTACATCCCGGCGCCGGCCGGCTGGTTGACCAGTTTCGGGTCGTCGAAGGCAGCCGGTGAGACCATCATGCCGGCCCGGTCCGACAGGACCAGCGGCAGGGACCCGGCCGGGCCATTGAGCATCAGGCGGACGGTGGACTCGTCCACCACCTCGACCGTGTCGATGACGGCCAGCTCGGGGGCGACGGCCGATCCCTCGACCGTCTTGGCCCGCTCGATGTTGGCCTTCACCGCTTCGGCGTTGAAGGCCTCACCGTCGTGGAAGGTGACGCCGGTGCGGAGCTTGAGCTCGAGATACGAGCCGTCCTCGGCGAATTCCCACGATTCGGCCAGCCCCGGCACGGCCTCGGCGGACGGTGACTGGTGGATCAGGCGGTCGTAGGTCAGGAACAGGGAGGTGTTGTCGTAGCTGGAGGTCGCTTTGTGCGGATCAAAGCGCGACGGTCCAACGGTGTAAGAAATGCGCAAGGTCCCGTTGGGATCGACCTCGCGGGTGTCCTCCGACTCGGCGGCATCCCGTGGCGCTTCCGCCGGGCCGTTATCGGCTTCGGTGGAATCGCCGTCGGCCGTGGTGTCGTCGCCACCGCCGCAGGCGGCCGCAACGAAGGCCAGAGATAAGAACAGCGCGAACAGGGACAGTAAACGGCGCCTCATGTAAGTCGCTCCTGGGTGATGGGGGTCTCATTGGGTCTAGTCGCCACCGCCGGTCATGTGCCACTTCTCGCGCCGATCGTCATAACGCGATCGGGGGACAACGGTGTCGGTGTGTCTGACGACACGAAAGCGAGAGAGGTTAGACCCTCGTCACGAACAACGCCATTTCTGGCGCGCCCCTTTCCACTGGTCCGCCACCCGGGCCGCCTCAAGGCGCCTCACCCGGCGACATTCGGGGGACAAACCCGTTGACTACACAGAGTACTTTGCAGCACAAACATATCTGTGAACGAAACGGACGGTTCCCTCAACCCGCAGACCGCGGCCCGCCTGATCGAGCGGCAGACGGCGGAGACCCGCACCCAACTCGACTACCCCGACAACCTCATGTACCTCGTGTGGGGGGTCGCCTTCTCCCTCGGCTACCTGCCCTTGGCCCTGAGCCAGAGCCGGGAGGATCCCCTCGTCGACATCCCGCTCGGGCCGACCCTCGGCTTCTTCGCCGCCTGCATCATCGGCGGCATCGTGGCCTCGATCTGGATCACCAGCCGGTACATCGACGGGATCCGCGGCACGTCCGCCCGCCAGGGTCAGCGGTACGGCTTCTCCTGGTGGATCGCCTTCATGGGCGTGGCAGCGTTGAGCATCCGCCTCGGCCGGCTGGACCTCCCGGCCGATCAGGCCTCCACCATCGGGGTGACGATCAACGGGGTCTCGATGGTCCTCGTCGGGGTCCAGTTCATGGCCGGCGGCGGGATTTGGGACGACCGCACCCAGTACGTCGTGGGCGCCGTGATCGCGTCGGTATCCGCGCTGGCCATGGCTGTCGGCCTCCCCTGGTACTACTGGATCCAGTTCGCCATCGGGATCGGTTTGCTGACGCTGGGGGTCGCCGAGACCCTCCGAGCCCGACGGCGGCCATCCCGACCCGCCGGCCTGCCCGCCCGCGAGCCCGCCTGATCCGGGAGCGCAGATGACCACACCCCCGAACGGGACGACCTCGACCACCGGCCTCGACCCGGTGATCCACACCGAAGCCCGACTACGGGTGATGGCCGCGCTGGCCGCCCTCCCCGTGGGCGATCGCCTGTCCTTCCCCCGGCTCCAGACCATGCTGGGCATGACCGCAGGCAACCTCTCGGCCCACAACCGCAAGCTCGAGGACGCCGGCTACATCACCATCGTCAAGACCATCGACGGCCGCACCCCCGTGACCTATCTCGAACTGACCGACACCGGACGGGCCGCGTTCAGCCAGTACCGCCGAGCCCTGGCCGAACTGCTCGACACCTGATCCCGGCCCACCGTCCGACCACCGGCACCTGACCCCACCGAGGAAGCACCATGGCCATCCCGGCCCGACTTCGACGCGCCCCGACCGCACCCACCCGAGCCCCCCGATCGGCGGGCGACCGCATCGACCCGGACCCGGACCCGCTCCCGCCGGCCGGGGCGCCGACGGCGCTCGACGACCAAGGCCGATCGACGACCCCGGCGGTCCGCCTCGTCGGGGTGACCCGCCGCTTCGGCTCGACCACGGCGGTCGACGACGTCACCCTCAGCATCGGGCCTGGGGAGGCCGTGGGTCTCCTGGGCCCGAACGGGGCCGGCAAGACCACGATCATCTCGCTCGTCACCGGTCTCCGTCGGGCCGATGCGGGCACCGTGGCCCTGTTCGGTCTGCCACCCGATTATCCCGAGGCCCGACTGAGGTTGGGGGCCACCCCGCAGGCGACCGGGGTCCCGGCCACCCTCCGGGTCGGTGAGGCGCTCGATCTCGTCGCCGCCCACTTCCCCGACCCTGTCGACCCGGCCGATGCCGCGGCCGCCTTCGGGCTCCAGGACCACCTGGCCCGGCAGTGCGGCGGCCTCTCCGGGGGGCAACAGCGGCGGCTGCTCATGGCCCTGGCGCTCACCGGCCGGCCCGAGTTGCTGGTTCTCGACGAGCCCACCACCGGTCTCGACGTGACCGGCCGCGACAACCTGTGGCGACAGTTGCAGTCCTTCCTCCGGGACGGTGGCACCATGCTCGTGACCAGCCACCAGCTGGCCGACATCGAGGCCCTGGCCGAGCGGGTGGTGGTGCTCGACCAGGGCCGGCTCGTGGCCGACGACTCCCTGACCGCGATCACCCGGCTCGTCGACGTCCGGCGGATCACCATGGCCAGCTCGGCCTCCGATGCCGCCCTCGGTCTCCTGCCCGGCGTGGTCTCGCTGCACCGGGGCCGTGATGCGGTCACCGTCTCCACCCGTGACGCCGACGCCGCGGTCAGGGCGCTGGTCAGCCGCGGCCTGGACTTCCGCGACCTCACCGTCGAGGGGGCGTCGCTGGAGGACGCCTTCCTCACCCTCACCGGTTCACCCCCCAGCCCCTCGTCGGCCGATCACGCCGACCCGACCCGGAGTCGTCGTTCATGACCGCGCCCCTCTCCATCCCCCGACCCGGTGGTCGCCCCCGTCCGACCGTCGACCGGCCATCAGACCATCCGATCCCGACCGGCCGGCTGATCATCACCCACACCCGGATGCTCGTGCTCGACTTCCTCCGGACCCCGATCGCGGTCCTGTCGACCACCATGTTCCCGATCCTGTCGTTCGTGTTCTTCATCCTTCCCCAGGCGGAGGTCACCGACGACCCCGTCATCTCCCTGACCGTGGCGGCCCAGCTCGCCGTGTTCGGGGTGATGACCAGCTACCTGTTCGGGTTCGGCATCGGCGTGGCCGAGGACCGGGCCAACCCGTGGACCACCTATCTCCGCACCCTGCCCGCCGGGCCGTGGCCCCACATCTGGGCCCGGGTGCTCACGGCGGCCGTGGCGGCGGCCCAGCTGATCAACTTCCCGTTGGCCTTCATCGGGGGCCTGATGCTGCCGCCCGAGATGTTCCCCCAGTGGCTGAACACGGGGTCGCTCGCCTCGCCCAGCCGGGCAGCCCGAGATCTCGTCGTGAACGCCCTGACCGGGGAGCGCTGGCGGTCTGGGCCAACCGCCGCGACGAGGGCCGTCGCTTCCGGTAACCGGAGTGGAAACGACGACCCCCGCCCCGAGTGGCCAACGGAGGGCGGGTCAGCCCTCGGTGTGCCCGGTGAAGGTCAGATGGTCACCGTCGACCCCGACGGTGACGGCATCCCCGTCGGTCAGCTTGCCGTCGAGCAGTTCGAGGGCGAGCCGGTCGGCGAGCTCCTTCTGGATGACCCGCTTGAGGGGTCGGGCCCCGAACGCCGGGTCGTAACCCTGCTTGGCCAGCAGCGCCTTGGCGTCGTCGGTCACTTCGAGGACGATGCGCCGGTCGGCCAGGCGGCGGGCCAGGGAGCCGAGCTGGATGTCGACGATGTCGACCAGGTCGGCCTCGGTCAGGGCGGCGAAGCGGACGATGTCGTCCACCCGGTTGATGAACTCGGGCCGGAAGAAGTCCTTCGGGTCACCGGGCAGGTTGGAGGTCATGATCAACACCACGTTGGTGAAGTCGACCGTCCGCCCCTGACCGTCGGTGAGGCGACCGTCGTCCATGAGCTGCAGGAGCACGTTGAACACGTCGGGATGGGCCTTCTCGACCTCGTCGAGCAGGACCACCGAGTAGGGACGGCGCCGCACCGCTTCGGTGAGCTGACCACCCTGGTCGTAGCCGACATACCCCGGAGGGGCGCCGATGAGGCGGGACACCGCGTGCTTCTCCATGTACTCCGACATGTCGATGCGGGTCATGGCCCGCTCGTCGTCGAAGAGGAACTCGGCCAGGGTGCGGGCCAGCTCCGTCTTGCCGACCCCGGTGGGACCGAGGACCAGGAAGGAACCGATCGGGCGGTTGGGATCCGACAGGCCGGCCCGGCTCCGGCGGATGGCGCTGGCCACCGCCGAGACGGCCTCGTCCTGGCCGACGACCCGGCGGTGCAGCTCGTCCTCCAGCCGGAGGAGTTTGGCGGCCTCGCCCTCGACCAACCGACTGACCGGGACCCCGGTCCAGCGGCTGACCACCTCGGCGATGTCCTCCTCGTCGACCTCTTCCTTCAGCATGGTCTGGTCGGCCTGGAGCTCGGCCAGGGCCTCGCTGGCCGCGGCCATCTGCCGCTCCAGTTCAGGCATCCGCCCGTAGCGGATCTCGGCCGCCTTCTCCAGGTCGGTTTCCCGTTCGGCCTGTTGGCGGAGCACCTCGTGCTCCTCCTTGAGGGCCTGGATCCGACCGATCGCCTCCTTCTCGTTCTGCCAGTGGGCCCGCATGGCGGTGGCCTGCTCGTTGAGCCCGGCCAGCTCGGACTCGATCTCCTCGGTCCGTTCCCGGGACGCGGCGTCGGTCTCCTTGCCCAGGGCCACCAGCTCCATCTCGAGCTGTCGGGTACGACGTTCGACGATGTCGATCTCGGTGGGCAGCGAATCGATCTCGATCCGGAGCTTGGAGGCCGCCTCGTCCATCAGGTCGATGGCCTTGTCGGGCAGGACCCGGCCGGTGAGATACCGATCGGACAGCATGGCCGCGGCCACGATGGCGGCGTCCTGGATCCGGACCCCGTGGTGGACCTCGTAGCGCTCCTTGAGACCGCGGAGGATGGCGATGGAGTCCTCCACCGACGGCTCACCCACCATGACCTGCTGGAAACGGCGCTCCAGGGCCGGGTCCTTCTCGATGTACTTGCGGTACTCGTCGAGGGTGGTGGCGCCGACCATCCGCAGCTCACCGCGGGCGAGCATCGGCTTCAGCATGTTGGAGGCATCCATGGCCGAGTCGCCACCGGCCCCGGTCCCCACCACGGTGTGCATCTCGTCGATGAAGGTGATGACCTCGCCGGCCGAATCAGTGATCTCCTTGAGGACGGCCTTGAGCCGTTCCTCGAACTCACCGCGGAACTTGGCTCCGGCCAGCATGGCGGAGATGTCCAGGGCGATGAGGCGACGGTTGCGGAGGCTCTCGGGTACGTCACCCTCCACGATCCGCTGGGCCAGTCCCTCCACGATGGCGGTCTTGCCGACCCCGGGCTCACCGATGAGCACCGGGTTGTTCTTGGTTCGCCGGCTCAGCACCTGGATGACCCGGCGGATCTCGTCGTCCCGGCCGATGACCGGGTCGAGCTTGCCGGTGCGGGCGTCCTCGGTGAGGTCGCGACCGTACCGTTCGAGCGCCTGGAACTGCTCCTCCGGGTTCTGGCTGGTGACCCGATGCGAACCCCGCACCTCGCGCAGGGCGGCGAGCAGCTCGTCACGGGTGAGATCGAGCCGCTTGGCCGTGGCGCCACCGGGGTCCGGGTTGGCCAGGGCGAGCAGCAGATGCTCGGTGGAGAGGTACTCGTCACCGAGTTCGGCCCGGACGTTGTCGGCGTCGGTCAGGATCCGGTTGGTCTGACGGCTGAGCCGGGGTTCGGTGCCATAGGCCTTGGGCAGCGAGTTCAGGGCCTCATCGGTGGACGCGCGGAGGGCGGCCACCGGCCGCTCGACCTTGGTGAGCAGGGGGAGGACCACACCTTCGGGCTGGCTCAGCAGAGCGCTCAGCACATGATCGGGGGTGACCTCGGGGTTGGAGGCGTCCGTGGCCCGCTGGATCGCGGCGGCCATCGCCTCCTGGGTCTTCAGGGTCCACTTGTTGGGATCGACAGCCATATCCACATCCTATCCACAGGGGTGAAGAATCTGACAATGAGACCATCAGGTTTTATTGGTCTCAGCAACTCAGCTTCTGGCCCGGCGCGGGGCGCCAACGGTCAGCGATGACGCCGGTACAGGGTGAGACTGCCCCGTACCGGAACGATGTCGCGGCGGTGACGGCGTTCGGCCATGGCCACTTCCTCGTCCTTGGCCCTCCGGAGCGCCTCGAGCTGTTGGCGGAGGTCCTCCACCTCGCCTTCGAGCTCGAGAACCCGCTTGACACCGGCCAGGTTGAGGCCCTGGTCGGTCAACTCCTGGATCCGCTGCAACAGGGAGATGTCGGCATCGCTGTAGCGCCGACTCCCGCCGCCGGTACGGGCCGGGGCCACCAGGCCCTTGCGCTCATAGATGCGCAGGGTCTGGGGATGCACGCCGGCCAGCTCGGCGGCCACGGAGATGACGTACACCGCCCGGTTCTCGGACCGCTCGCTCACGACGCACCCGCCTTGGACAGCAGGTGGGCCCGGGGCGACTCGGTGGTGGCGGTGGCCAGGGCCTCGATGGCCTCCCGCTGTTCGGCGGTCAGCGTCGTGGGGACGTCGACCACCACGGTGACCAACAGGTCGCCGGTGCGCCTGGTGCCCACCACGCCCTTGCCCTTGACCCGGAACTTCTTTCCCGAGCTGGTCCCGGCCGGCACCTTGAGGGTGACGGTGGAGCCATCCAGGGTGGGCACGGTGACCTTGGCCCCGAGCGCCGCCTCGGCAAAGGTGACGGGCACGGTGAGGGTCAGGTTGTCGCCCGACCGTCCGAAGAGTTCGTGGCGGGCCACCTTGACCGTCACGTACAGGTCCCCGGCCGGACCACCGTTGCGACCGGGTGTTCCCCGACCCTTGACCCGGATCCGCTGGCCGTCCTTGACCCCGGCCGGGATCCGGACCTTCACCGTGCGGGGCTTGCGCTCGATGCCGCTGCCCCGGCAGGTCGGGCACGGATCGGTGACCACCCGCCCCTGACCGCCACAGCGGTCACACGGTTGGCTGAAGGAGAAGAAGCCCTGGTTGTCGTCCAGGACACCCCGACCGTGGCATTTGGGACAGATCTGGGGGGCCGTCCCCGGCGCCGCCCCCGAACCGTGGCAGGTATGGCAGGCCGCATCCGAGGTCAGGTGGACCGAGGTGGTCACCCCGTCGACGGCCTCGCTGAAACTCAGGTGGAGTTCCGTCTCGAGGTCGTCGCCCCGCCGGGGTCCGGCCCCCGGTGGGGGGCCGGACGGGCCACGTCGACCGCCTCCGAAGATCCCGCCCAGGAGATCGCCCAGATCACCGTCGAAGGTGAAGCCCTCGCCACCGTTGGCGCCGGGCCCGGGTCCGGGCCCGCCGGAGAAGCCACCGAAGCCACCCGAGGCCCCGAACCGGCGCACCTCGTCGTACTCGGCCCGGCGCTCGGTGTCGCTCAGGACGTCGTAGGCCTCGGAGATCTCCTTGAACCGGTCCTCGGCCTTGGGGTCGTCCGGGTTGGCGTCGGGATGGTACTGGCGGGCGAGCTTCCGGTAGGCCTTGGTGAGGTCCTTCTCGCTCACGTCCTCGGACACACCGAGGATCTTGTAGAAGTCCTTGTCCAGCCAATCGTGTTGCGGCATCAGCGCTCACCTCGATCCCGGGCCCGGCGAGTTGGCGCGTTCGCCCCGCCCGACCTCATCCCCTTACCTTGACCATGGCCGGGCGGATCACCCGGCCGTTCCACGTGTAACCGGCCCGCATGACCTCGGCCACCATGGGGCCATCCGCGCCTCCGGACTCGTCGGGTTCGTGCATGACGGCATCGTGCTGGACGGGATCGAAGGGCTCATCGACAGCGTCGATCCGGCCGAGGCCCTGCTTCTCCAGTACCGACAGCAGCATGGCCCGCACCGGTTCCACGTCCGTGGCCCCGCTGCTCAACGCCCCGTCACAGGCGTCGAGAACCGGCAGGACCTCGACCACCAGTGATTCGGCCGCCCGCTCCCGGGTCTCCACCTCTCGGCGGGCCACCTGTTTGCGGTAGTTCTCCATGTCGGCCTGCAGCCGACGAGAGGCGTCGAGGAACTGGTCCCGCTCCGCGGTCACCCGCTCGAGATCCACGACCAGATCCTCGACCATCACCGGATCGGCGGTGGCTTCGTCCCGGGGCTGCTCCGGATCGACCCCGTCGGGGCCGGGGCCGTCGGCCCCGTTCGACGGTGGAGCCGACCGGTCGGGCGGCTCGGCCCGGCCCGGGTTCGGCCCACCGGCACCGGAGCTCGACGCCCCGGTCCGGTCCGGGCCGGTCCCTCCGGGGACACGCCCGGGGAAGCCCGGGGCGGAACCGGTGGGCACCGGACCGGGTGACGGCCCGCGGCCCGTATGGTCCGACGGCCGGTTCACTTGTCGTCCTGATCGTCGTCGACGATCTCGGCGTCCACGACCTCGTCGTCATCGAGGGGGTCGCTCTGGCCGTCCGTCGGGCCCGCCGACGCGGTGGCCTGCTCGTAGAGCTTGGTGCTCACGGTCTGGCTGGCCGCCATCAGCTTCTCGGTGCCGTCCTTGATGGCCTCCAGATCGCTGCCGTCGATGGCCGAGCGCAACTCGGCCAGGGCGTCGTCGACCGCCTTGCGCTCTTCGGGGGCGATGTTCTCGACGTCCTTGAGGAGCTTCTCGGTCTGGTAGACCAGCGAGTCGGCGTTGTTGCGAACCTCGGCCTCCTCCCGGCGCTGACGGTCTTCCTCGGCGTGGGCCTCGGCATCACGGACCATCTGGTCGATCTCGTCCTTGGACAGGGTCGATTGACCGGTGATGGTGATCGACTGCTCACGGTTGGTGGCCCGATCCTTGGCCGACACGTTCACGATGCCGTTGGCGTCGATGTCGAACGTGACCTCGATCTGGGGGACCCCACGAGGGGCCGGGGGCAGGTCGACCAGCTCGAACTTGCCGAGGGTCTTGTTGTACATCGCCATGTCGCGCTCGCCCTGCAGCACATGGATCTCCACCGACGGCTGGTTGTCGTCCGCGGTGGTGAAGGTCTCGGTGCGGCGGGTCGGGATCGTGGTGTTCCGCTCGATCAGCTTGTGCATGACCTGACCCTTGGTCTCGATACCGAGCGACAGTGGGGTCACATCCAGCAGGAGCACGTCCTTGACGTCTCCCTTGAGCACACCGGCCTGGATGGCGGCGCCGACCGCGACCACCTCGTCGGGGTTGACCGACTTGTTGGCCTCTTTGCCGGTCATCGACTCGACCAGCTCCACCACGGCGGGCATCCGGGTCGATCCGCCGACCAGGACGACATGGTCGATGTCGCCCTTGCTCAGGCCGGCATCGTCGATGGCGGTCTCGAACGGCTTGCGGACCCGAGCCAGCAGATCACTGGTCAGCTCCTGGAACTTGGCCCGGCTGAGGGTGAGCTCCAGATGGAGCGGCCCATCGGCGGTGGCGGTGATGAAGGGCAGGTTGATCGAGGTGGATTGGACCTGCGACAGCTCGATCTTGGCCTTCTCGGCCGCTTCCTTCAGACGCTGGGCGGCCATCTTGTCCTTGGCCAGGTCGATCCCGTGGGCGTTCTTGAACTCACTGACCATCCAGTCGATGATCGCCTGGTCCCAGTCGTCACCGCCGAGGTTGGTGTCACCCGAGGTGCTCTTCACCTCGAACACACCGTCACCGATCTCCAGGATGGAGACGTCGAAGGTGCCACCACCGAGGTCGAACACCAGGATCGTCTGGTCGGTGCTGTCGTCCTTGTCGAGGCCATAGGCCAGCGCAGCCGCGGTGGGTTCGTTGATGATCCGCAAGACCTCGAGCCCGGCCACCTGGCCGGCTTCCTTGGTCGCGGTCCGCTGCGAATCGTCGAAGTAGGCGGGGACGGTGATGACGGCCTGGTTGACCGTGTCCCCGAGGTAGGCCTCGGCGTCGCGCTTCAGCTTCATCAGCACCCGGGCGCTGATCTCCTGGGCGGTGTACTTCTTTCCGTCGATCTCGGTGGTCCAGTTGGTGCCCATGTGGCGCTTCACCGAACGGATCGTGCGATCAGGGTTGGTGATCGCCTGCCGCTTCGCCACCTCGCCGACCAGGACTTCGCCGTCCTTGCTGAACGCGACCACCGAGGGGGTGGTGCGCGAGCCCTCGGCGTTGGGGATCACGACGGGTTCGCCGGCCTCGAGGGCCACGACGACCGAGTTGGTCGTACCGAGATCGATACCAACGGC
>JBKDZN010000007.1:0-2764 GCA_047971245.1 Acidimicrobiales bacterium | reverse complement strand
CAACACCTTCGTAATCGCCGCCGTCAACGTCGTCTTACCATGATCAATATGGCCCATCGTCCCCACATTCACATGAGGCTTCGTACGCTGAAACTTCTCCTTGGCCATTGGATCCTTCCTTTGGTGATCTGATTGGGTTGGGAGGAATGGTGGCGACGGTCGGGTTCGAACCGACGACCTCTCGATTATGAGCCGAGCGCTCTCACCAACTGAGCTACGTCGCCGTGTGACACCCCACCGCTGACGGCGGCTGGGCCGGAACGGCCGGGGATGGGGGTGGAGCCTCCTGAGAGAATCGAACTCTCGACCTTTTCCTTACCATGGAAACGCTCTGCCGACTGAGCTAAGGAGGCTTGGCCCTTGCCACCCTGACACCGGACCTGGTGCCGCGGCCCGGGCAGGCCATGGTGACAAGCTCGGGCAAGTGTGCCACAGGGCGAGGGCGGCCCCAACCTTTTTTCCCGGTTTCGGGCCGAAACGGCTCGGTAGGGCCGATCCGCCGCCGGTGGGCCCGGCCGCGACCCCGGCCGTCGCGTGCCCGCTGGCCCGTCGGGGCCGGGGGAAACTGCCGACCCGCCGTGCGCTCCCGAACCGTTAGCGTTACCGGCCATGCGGATCCGCCGGGCCACCACGGCCGATGCCGAGGCCGTGTGTGCCATCTACAACCTCGAGGTCGAGACCTCCACCGTCACCCTCGACATGGTGCCGCGCACGGTTGACGAGCAGCGCGCCTACCTGACCCAGCGATCGGGCGGGCTGGCGGTGGTCGTCGCCGACCTCGACGGGCGCCTGGCCGGATTCGCCAGCCTGAGCTTCTACCGCGACCGTCCCGGCTACCGGACCTCGGTGGAGGACTCGGTGTACGTGGCCCGGGACTTCCAGGGCCGGGGTGTGGGCGCCGCCCTGCTCCAGGAGCTGCTGGCGGTGGCCACCAGCCATGGATTCCACGCCGTGTTCGCTCGGATCGTCGGTCCGCAACGCCCCAGCGTGGCGCTCCACGAACGATTCGGGTTCGCCCTGGTCGGGGTGGAACGTCAGGTGGGGCGGAAGTTCGGACGCTGGCACGATGTGGCCCTGATGCAGCGCATGCTGTGACCCACCCCCCGGCCCGGGCGCGGTGACCCACCGCTCCGGGAGGGGTGGGGCCGGCAACGCTTCGGACCCACCTCCCGGGGGTGGGTCCGAAGCTCGACACGTGGGCCGGGTAGGATTCGAACCTACGTAGGCGTAACCGGCGGATTTACAGTCCGCTCCCTTTGGCCACTCGGGCACCGACCCATGACGTTCAGGAAGCGTATCGTCCCGTGGCTGAAGGCGACGCGCCGATTTCCTCCGTCCCGGTTCGGGGGGGATGCCACCACCCACGGTCACCGGTCACCGCTAAGGTCGAGGCCATGCCGACGTTCGACGTGGTGTCCGAGATCGACACCCAAGAGATCACCAACGCGGTCGACCAGACCAGGCGGGAAGTCAGCAACCGCTACGACTTCAAGAACACCGACACCTCGATCGAGTTCGACCCGAAGGCCCTCACCGTGGTCATCGAGTCGGCCAGTGCCGACCGGGTCGCCGCGGCCAGGCAGGTGCTGGAGGAGAAGCTGGTGAAGCGGAAGGTGTCGCTCCGCTCCCTCGACTGGGCCGACCCGGAGGACGCGGCCGGCGGCCGGACCCGCCAGCGGGCCTCGTTCAAGGCGGGGATCTCGTCCGAGGTGGCCAAGAAGATCAACACCCACATCAAGAACCTGAAGCTGAAGGGCATCCAGTCCCAGACCCAGGGTGATCAGGTGCGGGTCACCGGTAAGAAGCGCGACGACCTTCAGTCGATCATCGGGTCACTCCGGGAGACGGAGTTCGACGTTCCTCTGCAGTTCGAGAACTTCCGGGACTGACGGCCCGGTCAGCCCTGCCATTCCCCCGAGCGCAGCCGGCGGATCCGTTCCTCGGCGCTCGGGTGGCTGGAGAACATCTTGGCCAGGCTGACCCGGCGGCCGGCCAACGGGTTGACGATGTAGTTGCTGGCCTGGGCCGGGGGGACATGCGACACGACGCGGTGGGCGGAGCCGTTGAGCTTCTCCAGGGCCTGGGCCAACGGTTCCCCGTCGTTGATGAGCCGGGCCGCCGACCGGTCGGCTTCGTATTCCCGGCTCCGGCTGATCGCCATCTGGATGAGGCCGGCGGCCACCGGGGCCAGCACCATGACGGCGATGGCGGCCAACGGGTTCCGCTGGTCCTCCTGATCCCGAGACCCGCCCATGAGCCCGCTCCACATGGCCATGTTGGCGGCGTAGCTGATGGCGGTGGCGATGGCGGCCGCCACTGATCCGATCAGGATGTCCCGGTTGCGGACGTGCGACAACTCGTGAGCCAGGACCCCGCGGATCTCGTACCAGGACAGGGTGCGGAGCAGGCCCTCGGTGACACACACCGCGGCATGGTTCGGTCCCCGGCCGGTGGCGAAGGCGTTCGGTTGGGGCTCCGGGGAGACGTACAGGCGGGGCATGGGCAGACCGTCGATCTGGGTCAGCTCCTGCATGACGGCGTAGTACTCCGGCAGCTGGTCGGGCGTGACCTCCACCGCCCGGGCCGACTGGATGGCCAGCTTGTCGCTGAACCAGTAGGAGAACCCGATCATGACCAGCGAGATGACAAGGGCGATGGTGACCCCCGTCCGGCCGAACAGGGACCCGATCGCCATGATGATGCCGGCCATAGCGGCCAGCAGGACCGCAGTTTTCAGCCCGTTCTTCACCGGTACACCCTCATG
>JBKDZN010000006.1:0-7122 GCA_047971245.1 Acidimicrobiales bacterium | reverse complement strand
GGCCCTCGAACAGGTGGCCGACGCCGTCGGCTACGACGTGATCCGAGCCGACCAGGCGAGACCGCGCCGGGCGGGGGAACAACAGCTCGTCGGCGTCGGCCTGTCCACCTTCAGCGACCGCACCGCAGGCATCCCCAGTCCCGAGTACGGGGCCCTCGAGTTACGCCCCGACGGCCCCTTCCGGGTCCTGACCGGATCCTCCCCCTACGGTCAGGGCCACCACACCACCTGGGCCCAGTTGGTGGCCGAACGGACGGGCGTCCCGGTCAGCGACATCGAGGTCGTCCACGGCGACACCGACATCGTTCCCCGCGGTGGCATCACCGGTGGGTCCCGTTCCGCCCAACGGGCCGGGACGGCGGTCATCCTCGCCACCGACGAGCTGGTCGGCCTGGCCCGGGCCCGGGCGGCCGAGCTGCTCGAGGCCGCCGTCGATGACGTGGTCCTCGACGTCTCCCGGGCCCGGTTCCACGTTACCGGAGCGCCCGGTGCGGCCAGCGTCGGCTGGGTCGAGGTGGCCGCCGACCTGCCGCCCCACCGGGAGCGTGACAATGCGGTGCTGGCCTGTGAATCCGATTTCCTCGGTGACGGGCCCACGGTTCCCTACGGCGCCTACGCCGCCGTGGTCACCGTCGACGTCGACACCGGTGCCGTCACCCTCGACCGGATGGTGTCGGTGGACGATGCCGGGACGATCATCAACCCGATGATCGTGTTCGGCCAGATCCACGGGGGCATCGGTCAGGGCATTGGCCAGGCCCTCTACGAGGAGTTCGTCTACGACGACCGCGGGAACCCGCTGACGGCGTCGTTCCTCGACTACGCCTTCCCCTCGGCGGCGGAGATGCCGTCGTTCGAGTGCGCGGTCACCGAGACGCCGTCGCCCAACAACCCGCTCGGATTCAAGGGCATCGCCGAATCCGGGACGATCGGCGCCGTGCCGGCCATCCAGAACGCGGTGATCGACGCCGTCTCCCACCTCGGGGTCACCCACATCGATCTTCCGGTGACGGCGGAACGGGTGTGGCGGGCCATCGCCTCGGCCCGCCCCGGCGACGGCGCCGAGGCCGACCCGGGGACGGCGGTCCGATGAGCAGCACCGTCGGTCAGGGCGACCCCGGCAACCCGCCGGACCCGGTCCCGTTCGTCGCCGAACGGGCCGTCGCCGCCGAAGAGGCCGTCGACCGTAGCCAGTGGCCGCGCCTCCAACGGCGCACCCTCACCGTCCTGTTCGCCAGCGTGATCCTGGGCCGGGCCTCGATGACCATCGGGTTCGCGGTGGCGGCCCTGCTCATCCAGGAGCTGCTGGGCAGCGGCACCTGGGCCGGCGCGTCCACCGCGGCGGTCACCATCGGCACCGCGTTCAGCGCCTCGATGCTGTCGAACTACATGTACCGCAACGGCCGCCGCCCCGGCCTCGCCCTCGGCTACCTGGCCGCCTCGGCGGGCGCCCTGATCGCCGTGGCCGGCGGCCAGAGCCGGCTGCTGCCGGTCTACATCCTCGGCCTGGCCTTCGTCGGGGTGGGGCAGGGCGGCACCAACCTGGCCCGCTACGCCGCCGCCGACCTGGCCCGGCCCGAACACCGGGGGCAGGCCATCAGCTGGGTGGTGTTCGCCTCGACGGTCGGCGCCGTGGGCGGCCCCGCCCTGGTCGGACCGGGCAGCGACCTGGCCGTGCAGTTCGGACTCAACGAGCTGGTCGGGCCGTTCCTGCTCAGCGCCGTGTTCTTCGCCGGCGCCGCCCTGGTCGTCTGGCTCGCCCTCCGACCCGATCCGCTGCGGGTCTCCGGCGGGCTGCGGCCGGCGTCCCCCATGGAACGCCGCCGTGGGTTCTCCGACGGTCTCGCCGCCATCCGGGCCGAACCACTGGCCATCGCCGCCGTGGTCGGCCTCACGCTCTCCCAGGCCGTCATGGTCATGGTCATGGCCATGACCCCGCTCCACATGCGGGACCACGGCCAAGGCCTCGATCTCGTCGGCTACATCCTGTCGGTCCACACCGCCGGGATGTTCGCCTTCGCCCCGGTCGCCGGTTGGGCGTCGGACCGGTTCAGTCGGGTGGTGTCACTCCTCGCTGCCGGGGTGATGCTGGTGGGCGCCACCGTCCTGACCGCGCTGGCCGGTGACTCGCCCCTGATCCTCATGTTCCCCGGCCTGTTCCTGCTCGGTCTGGGGTGGAGCTTCGGGATCGTGGCCGCCAGCGCCCTCATCACCGACGTCGTCCCGGCCGACGACCAGGTGGCCGCCCAGGGCTCGGCGGACCTGATCACCTCGTTCGCCAGCGGCCTCGGTGCCCTGGCCTCGGGCATGGTGTTCACCATCGCCGGTTTCCCGGTGCTGTCCCTGGTCGGTCTGGTCGGCGCGGTGACGGTCATCCTCACCGCCGGCCTCGTGCTCGGTCAGGACCGCGGCCACCCGGCCGTGGTCTGACCCTCCCCACCCGTTCCCGCCGGCCCCACCCCGGACTGGTCACGCCCGGACCCCGTCGCGGATCGGCCCCGCCGGTCAGCGGCGGGGTCCGGGCGCCGGCGGGACGTCGATCACGGCCAGGTCGGTGGCGGCCACCACGTCGTCGTGCCATCGGGAGGCCTCGGTCACGAACCCGTCCACCTCCGGGTAGCGGGCGGAGAAATGGGTCAGCACGAGGCGTCGCGCCCCGGCGTCGCGGGCCAGGCGGGCGGCCTGGCCCGCGGTGAGGTGTCCGAAGTCCTGGGCCAGGGTGGCGTGACGTTCGAGGAACGTCGCCTCGCACACCAGCAGATCGACCCCGTCCGCCAGGGCCCGGGCGCCCGCACACCGGCGGGTGTCCATGACCACGGCGAGCGACTGACCGGGCTGCACGGTCGACACCTGGTCGACCGAAACCGTCCCGGTCGGGGTGGCGAGCCGACCCTCCCGGGCCAGCTGGCCCACGTCGGGACCGGAGATGCCCCGTTGGGCCAGCGCCTCGGGGATGAACCGGCGCCGCGGGGGCTCGTCGATCCGGTAGCCGACGGTGGGTACGCGGTGATCGAGACGCCGGGCCGACAGCACCACGCCGTGACCCAGGTCGGCGAGGGGACCGTCACCGTCGACCGGTCGGGCCACGGCCCGGCTGGTGTCGTGGAAGATGGAGGCGGTACGCAGGCGTTCGAGGTACTCGGATCCCTCTGCGGGGTGGAAGATGGGGAGTTCCGGCAGGGGCGGCGACGCCGAGCGCCCATCCAGGGCCCGACGCTGGATCACCCCCGGCAGCCCCAGACAGTGGTCGCCGTGGAAGTGGGTCACGCACACCGCGTCCACCCGGGCCACCGCGATCCCGGCCAGGATGCACTGGCGCTGGGTCGCCTCGCCGGGATCGACCAGCAGCAGCAGATCGTCCCAGCGGACGGCGAGACTGTTGTGGCTCCGGTACCGGGTGGGGGCCTGGCTGGCCGTTCCGAGGGCGATGATCTGGCGACTGCTCACCGGACCATTCAAGCCCGGCCTCCCCGGTCACCGGGACGTCGCCGGTCGCCGCCGACGCCGGGACCGCCGCCGGCCGGGGAACCAGCCGGTCGGTACGACCCGGAACCACCCGGGCGAGGTACGCTTCGGGCGAGGTATGGCCCGCCGCGTCCCCGATGACTCTCAACCGGTAGAAACCCAGGATCAGAGACGACCGAGCACCCGCGAGGCAGTGATGGACGAGCCAGGACCCGTGATGACCGATGTCGGCCGGTCGACGATGGTCAGTGACCTTCACCGGCTGGAGATCGTGACCGAGGGCCAATGCGCCGAACGGGCCGCGGATCTGGTCGGCCGGACGATCGAAACCGCCGTTCATCGTCGGGGCCAGGCGTTGCTGGTCGTCGGGGTGGGCCCCGGGCACCGGCCCATCGTCCGGGCGCTGGCCGACCAGGACCTCCCGTGGGGAAAGGTCATCGTCATCCCCGCAGTCCTGTCCGTCCCCGCGGTGGTACCCACCCCGGCGGAGCCGTCCGCAGCCGGGCCGGTGGCGGTCGCCGAGCCGGCTCCCGCCTGGACCGGCCTCGACTCCCTGCCGGTCACCTGGCTGCCGTTGCCCGTCGCCGAACTGGCCCATGGGCCGGACGGCGGGGCCCCGCAGGCCGTCGAACGGGTCCTCGGTGAGACGATCGACCGGTTCGGCCAGCAGCTCCGGCTCCTGGCCGACGACCCACCGATCGTCGACGTCGCCCTGCTGGATGTGACCGGGGACGGGTCCGTCGCCGGCCTGTGCCCCGGTGATCCCGCCCTCGACGAGCTGCGGCGGCCGTTGGCCGTCACCGGTCCACCGTCCGGCCCCCGCCGGTTGACCCTGACCCGCCCGGTGTTCGATCGCTGCCGCCGGGTGGTGTGGGTGTCGTGCGGGGCCGACCAGTCGCCCGTCCTCGCCCGGCTGCTCGCCGGTGATCTCACCATGCCGGCCGGCATGATCCGGCCCCGGTCATCGGTGGTGGTGGCCGACACCGCGGCGGCCCGGCAGCCCTGAGGGCCGGTCGCCGGTCAGGCCCCCGGCCGGAGCACGATCCGGGCGACCATCGAGGCGTGATCGCTGCCGGCGGCCGGGCCCACGTCGACGGCGAGGACCTGGAACTCCGGCGAGACCAGAACATGATCGAGGCGCATGATCGGCACCCCCGTGTACCGTCCGACGGGCCAGGTGGTGTCGAACCCGCAGCCCTTCGGCTGGTTGACATCGGTCCAGCCGTTGCCGAGCACGGAACGGAACTGCCGGTGATCGGTGGTGGCGTTGAAGTCACCGGCCATCACCGCCGGGCCGGTGGCCGGACGGTCGGCCAGTAGGGCCAGCTGTTCCTCCCACCGGGACACGCCCAACTGATCCTTGGGGGCCGAGGTGTGGACGGCGGTGAGGATGAACGGCCCCTGTGGAGCCTCCACGACGACCCGCATCAGGGGTACGCCACCCAGATCCTCCACCGTGGCGTCCCGTACCGGCCACCGGCTCCAGACGGCGAGCCCGGTGGCCCCCTCCGTGGCCTCGGTGGCCCGGTACCGGAACCGGCCGCTGTCGGGCTGGTCACCCAGCCCCTCGACGAACGACGGCCAGACCTCCTGGAGGACCATGACGTCGGCCTCTGCCGTTCCCGCCGCTTCGGCCACCAGGGCGGGGTCGCCGTGCTGGTAGCGCACATTGTGGGTGTAGATGATCACCTGATCCTCCGCCGTCTCACCCCGGCAGCCGATCAGGGACCCGACGGTGGGGTACGTCACGAAGTAGGCGACCACGAGGACCAGGGTGGCCAGGCGGAGGAGGGCACTGTGGGTGATCCAGGCCGCGGCGAACAGGACGATCAGGGCCGGCACCAGGAGGGGCATCAGGGCAACCAGCAGCACCCCGGCGGGGCTGTGGACCGTTGACCAGCGGAGATACAGGCCCACCCCGACCCCGAAGGTGAAACCCCAGCCCAGCACGGTCCAGAACGTGTGCCGACCCCGTTCGGTCACCGTGGGGCCGCTCCGTCCCCGGCCGCGCCCGGACCCACCGCCACTAGGATGCCGACGTGAAGCGGTACCTGATCCGCACGTTCGGCTGCCAGATGAATGAGCACGACTCGGAACGTATCGCCGGGTTGTTCGAGCGCGACGGATACCTCCCGACCGACGACGTGGCCGAGGCCGACGTGGTCGTATTGAACACCTGCTGCATCAGGGAGAATGCCGACAACAAGCTCTACGGGGCGCTCGGTCATCTCAAACCCCTCAAGGACGCCAACCCCGATCTGAGGATCGTGGTCGGCGGCTGCCTGGCCCAGAAGGACCAGACCCTGATCCAGGAACGGGCCGGCCATGTCGACGTCGTCGTCGGTACCCACAACGTCCATCGGGCCGCCGAACTGGTGGCCCGCTCGGCGGAGGACGGCCCGATCACCGAGATCTGGGACGAGCCCTCGCCCGATCAGCAGCTCTTCCCCTCCGACCTGCCGGCCCGCCGGGCCACCGGCTACGCGGCCTGGGTCACCATCCAGATCGGGTGCGACAACAACTGCGCCTTCTGCATCGTGCCCGCGGTCCGGGGCCCGGAGGTCAGCCGCGACCCGGCCGACATCGAGGCCGAGGTGGTCCGGCTCGCCGCCACCGGGGTCACCGAGATCACCCTGCTGGGGCAGAACGTCAACTCCTACGGTCGGGATCTGGCCGTCGCCGCCCGACGCCGGGGGGAATCGGTGGCCCTGCGGCCCGGGTTCGCCTCCCTGCTCCGCGCCGTCGGATCGGTGGAGGGGATCCGACGCGTCAGGTTCACCAGCCCCCACCCCAAGGACATGACCGCCGAGGTGTTCGACGTCATGGCCTCCACCCCGGCCGTCGCCCCTCATCTCCATTTCCCGCTGCAGTCGGGATCCGACCGGGTGCTGGCCTCCATGCACCGGGGGTACACGGCGGCCCGCTACCTGGACCGCCTGGCCGAGGCCCGGGCGACGGTGGAGGGGCTGGCGGTCACCACCGACATCATCGTCGGATTCCCCGGTGAGACCGAGGACGACTTCGCCGCCACCCTCGAGGTTGCCGCTGCGGCCGAGTTCGACAACGCCTTCACCTTCGTGTTCTCACCCCGACCGGGCACCGAGGCCGCCGACCGTGTCGACGACCGGTGCGACCCCGACGAGGTCAAGGACCGTTACGCCCGCCTGCGGACCGTGATCGAACGCTCGGCGTTGGCCCGACACCGGGCCTGGATCGGCCGGCGGGTCGAAGCGGTGGTCGAGGGCCCGTCCAAGCGGGATCCGGCGGTGTTGTCGGCCCGGACCCCCGACAACAAGCTGGTTCACTACCCGTCCGGGCCGATGAAACCCGGCACCTACGTGAACCTGGCCGTCACCGGTGCCGCCCACCAGTACCTGACCGGCGAGCTGGTCGACCTGGTCGCCCCGGCCCGATACCGGACCCGCCTGGCTGTCAATTCGGCCGCCCCCGAACCGACCCGGGGCCACTGAGCCCGGTCCGGCCGCCCACCGCACTCATGGCCACGCCCGGTCCCACCCCCGTTTTTCTTCATCTTTTCGGTTCGCGAGCAACTTTCCCGGCTCGGGCCCCGACTCACTGATCATGAACAGCTCAACTCCCATGCTCAACCGGCGCGGCCGGGCCGGTCGGCGGCGTGCTGCCGCCGCCGTCATCGTC
>JBKDZN010000005.1:0-3822 GCA_047971245.1 Acidimicrobiales bacterium | reverse complement strand
TCCGGTTCACCGCATTGCAGCCGCCACCGCCGACACCGACAACCTTGACCACGGCGACATAGTTCTGGGTACTCATAAGTACAGCGTCCTCTGTTGCGGGGGAATCAGTCGTGGGTGGAATAAGAGAAAACACAGGAGAAACAAAGCGGCCGTCAAACCTCGGGACGCCCGTTCGGGGCGCACGAAAAGGGCCGGCTCGGATGGAGGTGCCGCACCGATCGGAGGCACGCACCACACACCACTCGGAACTACGGAGAGGTCTCTCACAATCGAAATCGACATTAGCAGCCGCCAGTGCCGGGATCGGGGACTTCCCCCCCGTCGTTGGCCGCCGTCTCGCCGGGCGGCAACGAGGGGGCGCGCCGCACGGTCGGCGCGCTCGGTACTTCGACGTCGATCACGGCCACACAGGCCAGATCAACGCGGGCCAGGACCGTCTCCAACGACACCAATTTCTCGGGTAGTTCGCGGTCGTCCCCCAGCCGGGCCTTACCCCCGATGGCCAGGTCGAGGACCATCGTTTCGTCGTCGAAACCGATCCCAGTGACCTGTTCGGCCACCGCCGGGGTGAGCTGTTGGTTCACCGCCACCACCATCCGGGCCCGGTCGGTGACGGTGTCGCCCGGTACGCCCGACACCTCGATTCCGGTCACCGGGATCTGACCATCCATCGGCGCACCGACCAGTTCCAGTTGACGCCCGGATCCGTCGACCAGCACATAGCGACCCTGACCGGTGGGCAGGGCCATGACGGGGCGACGTTCGGTGACCGTGATGGTGACGGTCCCCAACCATCCCCGCCGCACCCGGGCCTGGTCGACCCAGGGCACCGACTCCACATTGTGCTCGACGCTCGACGGGCTCACCTCGACCAGCGGCTGACCCGGGAACAGCCCCGACATGGTGGTGATCTGGTCGGTGTCGGCGTGTTCGGCCCCCATCACCCGGACGGCGTCGACGTCGAGGGCCGAGCTCTTGGCCAGGGCCAGACCGCCCACGCCGACCACGGTGACCGCGGCCGCGGCGGCCAGGACCTCGAGGCGACGTCGGCGAGATCGGGCCCGTCGGGCCGACCCGGCCCGACGACGGTCCCGCTTCCTGGCCGCCGGATCCGCGGTCGGACCGGACCCGGCGGTGGCCGCCGTTGTGCCCCCGGGCTTCCCATCGCGGGTTTTCGGGCCGGTGCCCCCGGCCGCCCGCGTCTTGTTCCGGGTGCGGTCACCCGGCGACCGGGTCGGGGCGGGCCGGGCCGCGGTCTCGGCGTTACGCATCGTCGGTCCCCGTCCCCTCGAACCCGACCAGCCGGTTCTCGCATTCGAGCCTGATGCCGAAGGTGTCGGCCACCCGGCGCTGCACCTCGGCGATGAGCCGGTGGATGTCGTCGGCGGAGCCGCCGGGGTCGGCCTGGATGAAGTTGGCGTGTTTGGTCGACACCTCGGCGGTTCCCAGCCGGAACCCCTTCAGACCGGCGGCATCGATGAGCCGGCCGGCCGAGTCACCGGGCGGATTGGTGAAGACGCTGCCCGCGTTCTGGCCGCCGGGCTGATGCCGGCGCCGCCAGGCGACGATCTCGCTGACCCGGTCGCGGGCCTGGTCCGGGTCACCGACGGCCAGATCCAGGACCGCGGACACGACCACGGTGGACGGCGACACCGATGACGTCCGGTAGCCGAACGCCAGATCGTCGGACCCCGCCGTGGTGACCTTGCCCGCGGTCAGATCGAACAGCTCCGCCGACCGGACCGATGCGGCCATGTCGGAGCCGTGACCCCCGGCGTTCATGCGGACGGCGCCACCCACCGACCCCGGCACCCCGACCGCCCATTCGAACTCGACCACCCCGTCGGCGGCCAGGCGGCGGGCGGCCACCGGCAGGGACACCGCAGCGCCGAGCACCACGACACCGGTCGGATCGCCGCCCCGGTCACGGGCCGGATCGATCCGATCGAACCCGCCGCCGAGATGGACCACGACGCCGGGGAAACCCCGGTCGGCCACCAGCAGGTTGGATCCCCGGCCCACCACCAGGGTCGGCACGGCCGGACCGGGGTCATCCGCCAGGGCGGCGCTCAGGTCGATCAGGTCGTCGGTCCGTTCGGCCTCCACCAGCACTCCGGCGGGGCCACCCACCCGGTAGGTGCACATCGGGGCCAGGGGGGCACGGCGCCGGGCGCGCGCCCCGAGCCGGGCCGCGATCCGATCGAGGGCGACGTCGGTCGTCCGGGCCGAGGCGGGGTTCACCGGTCCCGTTCCCGTCGTCGCAGATCGTCCAGCACCCGGTCGGGCACCGTGGTCAGGTCACCGGCGCCGAGGGTGAGGCACAGGTCGCTGGCCCGCAGCTCCCCATCGAGCTCGGTCACCACATCGTCGAGGGTGGGGGCGTACCGCACGTCGGCGTCGGGGTGGGCGGCCCGCACTGCGCCGGCCACCAGTTCACCGGTGATCCCGGGTCGGGGGGCCTCCCCGGACGGGTAGATGCCGGTGACCACGAGCACGTCGGCGCGGGTGAAGCTGTCGGCGAACGTCGACCAGAGCTGCTCGGTCCGGCTGTACCGGTGGGGCTGGAACACGACCACCAGCCGGTCGGGATCGAGGCTGCGGGCGGCGGCGAGGGCCGCGGTGACCTCGGTGGGGAGATGGGCGTAGTCGTCGACCAGGCGCACCCCGGCCGCCTCGCCCCGGGCCTCGAACCGCCGCCCCACCCCACCGAAGGCGGACAGGGCCTCGGCAGCCCGGCCCGGATCGGCCCCCAGCAGGGCCGCGGTGGCCAGGGCCGCGGTGGCGTTGCGGGCGTTGTGCATACCCGGCTGGTCGAGCCGGATCGGGTACCGGTCGCCTCCGGAGACGACGGTGAAGGCGATCCCGGCCGGGGTCGGTTCGGGGTCGACGATCCGCCAGTCGGCGGCGGAGTCCGTCCCGTAGGTGGCGCAGGACACCCTGGCGGCCAGGCGAGCCGAACCCGGGTCGTCGATACAGATCACCCGGGCGTCGGGGGCCTGCTCCACGAACCGGACGAAGGCGGCCTCCAGGGCCTCGAAACCGCCATAGTGCTCCAGATGGTCGGGCTCGACGTTGGTGACCACGACGGCCGAGGCATCGAGGTCGACGAAGGTTCCGTCGCTCTCGTCGGCCTCGACGACCAGGATCGAACCTTGACCGACGGCGGCACCGCGACCCAGGTCGTTCAGCTCGCCGCCCACGATGAAGGTGGGATCGAGACCGGCCCCCCGCAGGGCGGTGGTCAGCATGGCCGAGGTGGTCGTCTTCCCGTGGGTGCCGGCCACGGCCACCGTCCGCCAGGACCGGGTGATGGTGGCCAGGATCTCGGCCCGGCGGAGCACGGGCAGGCCGAGCCGGTGGGCCTCGACCAGCTCGGGGTTGTCGGCCGGGATGGCGGTGGAATGGGTGACGACCTCCGCGCCGGCCACCTGCTCGGCCCGGTGGCCCCGGTGGATCGTTGCTCCCGCCGCGGCCAGGCGGTCGGCAGCCGCCGAGGCCCCGAGGTCGGAGCCGGTGACCCGGTGACCGGTTCCCAACAGGACCTCGGCGATGGCGCTCATGCCGGCACCGCCGACCCCGATCACGTGGACCCGGGTGGGCCGGGTGAGATCAACCGGCGCAGGTCCCGACCCGGCAGCGATGGCCGGATCGGGACCCGGGGTTCCCGTGGCGTCGGTCGGGGAGGCTTGGTGGGGTTCGGTCATGGTCGTTCTCCGCGTGGGTCGCCACCGGATCGGGAATGGGGCGGGTCCGGGCGGGGGGATGGATCGGCGGGCGGATCGCTCCCGTCTCCCCGGATGAGGCCGGCCGCGTCGAGTACCA
>JBKDZN010000004.1:0-4466 GCA_047971245.1 Acidimicrobiales bacterium | reverse complement strand
TCCCGGCCGGGACGGGCCTGGTGCTCCCGTCGCCGAACGGGTCGACGATCGCCTACGAGGCCAGCCGGCTCGGGGTGGCGCATGTGGCCGCCGGTTGTGTCCGCAACGCCGGTGCGGTGGCCCAGGTGGCGTCGATCCTGGCCGACGGGGCGCCGATCGGGGTCATCGCCGCCGGTGAACGCTGGCCCGGCGGCGTCCTACGACCGGCGGTGGAGGACCTGCTCGGGGCGGGCGCCGTCCTGGCCGCGCTCGACCCGTCGGCGTCGATCTCGGCGCCGGGATGCTCGCCGGAGGCGGACGCCGCCCGGGCCGCCTTCGTCGCCGCCCGACCCCGCCTGCCCGACGTGCTGGCGGCCACCGGATCGGGGCGGCAACTGATCGGACGCGGCTGGGACGACGACGTGGCCATGGCCGCCGCCCACAACAGCTCGTGGGCCGTGCCGCTCCTGGTGGGTGACGTCTTCGTCGCCCCCCAGGGACCGGCCGGCTCCACGCTCAACTAGGCCCCGACCCCCGCCTACAGGCCGACCCCGACGTCGGTGAACGACATGCTCGGGGACCGGGACCACACCCGGACCTCGTAGGCGTCGGTCACGTCGTCGGCCACGTCCCAGTTGCCGGGTGGGAGATCACCGCAGTAGCCGGCCGGGTCGTCGGTAGGTTCGGCGGCGATCCAGGGCAGATCGGTGCGTACGAAGCACACCTCGGCCGCACCGCCCAGGACCCGGATCTGGTTGAGATCGAACGGGACCCGGTCACGGCTCGCGATGTCGTAGGCGAAGATACGGATCCCCTGGTCGACCTGGTGGGGCTGGACGCCGGATCGGGGTTCGGTGAGCGGATCGATGTCCTCGCACGGACCGAGCACATCGTCGGGGTCGACCGGGCGACCGAACCCGCCCAGGTCCGGGCAGTAGCGCAGGGCCGGATCGGCGTAGTTCAGGTGGAAGTGGAGGCCGTCCTGGCCACCGATCGGCTGGACCGCCACCGCGGTGCCGTCGATGAGACACTCCTGGTTCCAGAACGGCCAGTAGGCGAACGTGTTGTCGGCGTGATCGGGCAGGGCGCTGATCGGCACCGGGTCGTTGAAGTCGACGAAACAGGCGTTGAACGGCCCACCCGTCCGGCGACCGGGGCCGGTGAGCACCTCCCCGGGCCGGAGCGGGGTGGGCACGATCTCCTCCCTCGTCGGCGTCGCCGAGCGCAGGTCCGAGCGGTCGGCGGCGGCGACGATCGGGCGGTCCGGTGGCCCGGACTCGTGGGCGAGCGCCGGGCCACCCCGGACGATCGGGCCGGCCAGGGCCAGGAGCAGCCCCAGTCCGGTCAGGACGGCGAGGTTGGCGCGGGTACGGGATTCGGTCATGGTGGAGCATCTCCGGGTTCGGGCCCCGGGATGGGGCCGCTGCTCCTCCTGACCGGTGGGCGCCCCGTTCCTTACCGGCCCGACCGGGTTTTCCTCGCCCCGGCGATCATCGGGCCGAGCGGCTACGACAGCAGGAAACCGGGGTAGCCGTGGGCGGCGACGTCCAGGCAGTGCTCGCGGTACCGGCCGAAGCCGCCTACATAGGGCATGAACACCCGGACCTTGCCCTCGATGTTCGAGCCGAGGTACCAGCTGTTGCAGCTCGGGGCGGTGTACATGGTGCCCTCGGCCACCTCGTTGACGTGGGCCACCCATTCCTCGACCGCGGCTGCGGTGGGCTCGATCGTGGTCGCACCCACCCGGTCGACGGCGTCCATGGCCTCGACGATCCAGTCGACGTGTTGCTCGATGGCCACGATCATGTTGGCCAGCACCGATGGGCTGCCCGGCCCGGTGACCGTGAACAGGTTGGGGAACCCCTCCACCTGAAGGCCGAGCAGGGTGCGGGGTCCGTCGGCCCACACCGCACCCAACCGGCGGCCGCCCCGACCCCGCAGGTCGATCCGTTCCAGTGCCCCGGTCATGGCGTCGAAACCGGTGGCCAGGACGAGCACGTCGAGCCGATGGTGGCCGTCGCTGGTTTCCACACCGGTGGGGGTGATGGTCACGAGGGCTTCCCGGCGCAGGTCGACCAGGGTCACGTCGGGACGGTTGAACGTCTCGTAGTAGTCGGTGTCGAGCACCTGCCGCTTGCAGGCCAGGGGGTAGTGATGGGGTTCGAGGGCGGCGGCGGTCTCGGGGTCGTGGACGATCTTGCGGATCTCGCGGCGGAACAGCTCGCAGGCCAGCTCGTTGGCCTCGGCGTCGGTGTAGACGTCGCGGAACCGTTGGAAGGCACCGCGGCCGTACTCGTCGAAGGCGTCGCGCCGTTCCTCGGGCGACAGTTCGCCGAGACCCCGCCGGCGTCGGCGGGGCTCCGGGGTGTCGGCCGGCCGGCCGTCACCGCCGGGCACCACGGCGGCGCCGGGATCGAGGGCCGGTTCGGCGTCGGGGTCGGCGGCCGGGCGTGGCTCCCGCAGGGCGGTGGGCCCGAGGAACCCGCCGACCGATGAGCGCTGCCGGTCGCGGATTTCCGGGTACCGGTCCTTGAACGCCCGGGCGATCTCGGGGCGGAGCGGCTTGTTGTTGGCCGGGATGGTGTAGACGGGCGATCGCTGGAACACGGTCAGTGCCCCGGCTCGTTCGGCCAGCACCGGGATGGACTGCACCCCGGACGAACCGGTGCCGATCACACCGACCCGGAGACCGGTCAGGTCGGGCTCCTCGTGGGGCCATTCGCCGGTGTGGAGGACGGTCCCCCCGAACCGGTCGAGGCCGGGCAGGTCGGGTCGGTTGGGTACCGACAGGCACCCGGTGGCCATGACGCACCAACGGGCGGTGACGTCACGGCCGGTGTCGGTCCGGACCCACCAGACCCCCTCGGTCTCCTGATAGTGGGCGGCGGTGACCCGGGTGGAGAACTCGATGTCGCGCCGAAGGTCGAAACGGTCGGCGACATGGTGGGCGTAGTCGAGGATCTCGGGCTGGGCCGCCATCAGCTCGGTCCATTCCCATTCCTGCTCGAGCTCGGGGTCGAAGGAGTAGGAGTATTCCATGCTGGGCACGTCGCAGCGGGCCCCCGGGTAGCGGTTCCAGTACCAGGTTCCCCCCACGTCGGTCCCGGCCTCGAAGACCAGCACCGAGCGCCCGGCCCGGCGGAGCCGGTGGATCAGGTACATGCCGGCGAAGCCGGCCCCGACCACCACGACGTCCACGTCGACCGGCGCCCGCGGGGCGGGGCCGGCCGACGACGGATCGTCAGGGTCCGGGGTCGGCTTCGCTGCGGTCATGAACCCGGGGGGCGGGCGATCAGGCCGCCGACTTCTCCAGGATGTGGATACCGCAGGCGGAGCCGAGGCCGATCACGTGCGCCAGGCCGACCCGGGCCCCCTGGATCTGGCGGTCGCCGCACTCGTCGCGCAGGTGCTGGCAGACCTCCCAGATGTTGGCGATCCCGGTGGCCGAGATCGGATGGCCCTTGGATTCCAGGCCACCCGACACGTTGACCGGCAT
Organism: Acidimicrobiales bacterium; assembly: GCA_047971245.1. Taxonomy (GTDB): domain Bacteria; phylum Actinomycetota; class Acidimicrobiia; order Acidimicrobiales; family SZUA-35; genus CADEDH01. The sequence continues at coordinate 991 of JBKDZN010000004.1, read as the reverse complement.
GCGGCCGTCACGGGTGGAGGCACCCGACTCGAAGAAGTCGACCGCGCCGCCCTCTTCGCACAGCATCAGGTTGTCGTAGTGGACGAGTTCGGCGGTGGCGAAACAGTCGTGGAGCTCCACCAGGTCGAGATCCTCCGGACCCACACCGGCCTGCTCGTAGGCCTGGGTGGCGGCGTTGCGGGTCAGGGTGTTCACGTCGGGCAACACCTGGCAGGCTTCCTGCCAGGGGTCGGAGGTCAGGATCGAGGCCGAGACCTTGACCGCTCGCCGCTGCTGTTCCTTGGAGAGGGTCTTCAGTTTCTCGCCGCTGGTGACCACCGCGGCCGCGGCGCCGTCACAGTTGGCCGAGCACATCGGCCGGGTGTTCGGGTAGGCGATCATGACATCGTTCATGATCGTGTCGACCGACATGGCCTTGGTGTAGGCGGCCAGCGGGTTGAGGGTCGAGTGGGCGTGGTTCTTCTCCGAGATCCGGGCGAACAGCTCGAAGGTGGCCCCGCCGTACTTGTGGCCGTACTCCATGCCGACCTGGGCGAACACGCCGGGCATGGTGTTGGTACCGATACGGCCATCCACGTTGGTCACCGCGCCGAACCGGCCGGACGGCTCGTACACCTGGGCGTCGCTCGACGCCTTGCCACCCGCGCCGAGCAGACCGGCACCGGCGAGCTTCTCGACCCCGACGGCGAGGCCCATGTCGCACTCGCCCGCCTTGACGGCCATGATCGCCGTCCGCAGGGCGGTGGCCCCGGTGGCGCAGGCGTTGGACACGTTGTAGACCGGGATGCCGGTCTGGCCGACCTGCTTCTGGATCTGCTGGCCGATGCCGCCCCCACCGAGGAGGTTGCCGGCCGCCATGATGCCCATGTCGGCCATGGTGACCCCGCCGTCCGCCAGTGCCCCGAGCACCGCCTCGGACGTCGGCACGGCGCGGGTGGAACGGCGGCTGACGATCCCGATGATGCCACACATGACAGACAGGTTACAGACC
>JBKDZN010000003.1:0-11133 GCA_047971245.1 Acidimicrobiales bacterium | reverse complement strand
TCTCCTGCTGGATCTCGATCGGCTCGATCGAGCCGAACGTGGTGCCCGTCTCGCTGCCCGACTCCGACGTCGGTTCGGACGGGTCCTGCGGGGTGTCGTCGCTCATGGTGCCCTGTCGTTCAGGTGGCGGTCGTGCTGGCGGCCGCGTGGCTCAGGTGGTGGTTCAGATGTCGAGGAAGCGGACGTCGGAGGCGTTCGTCTGGATGAAGTGCTTGCGGCTCTCCAAGTCGTCGCCCATCAGGATCGAGAACACCTCGTCCGCGATCACGGCCTGCTCGACCGAGACCTGCAGGAGCGTGCGCTGCGCCGGGTCCATCGGGGTGGCCCACAGCTCCTCGGCGTCCATCTCGCCCAGACCTTTCAACCGCTGGAACTCGGCGTTGCGGTGCTCGGCCACATAGGCGTCGCGGGCCATGTCGTCCTTCAGGTACACCTTGGCCCGACCCACCTCGGTCGAATACAGGGGCGGCTGGGCGATGTACACATAGCCCGCCTCCACCAGCGGACGCATCTGCCGGAAGAAGAAGGTGAGGAGCAGGGTGCGGATGTGACTCCCGTCGACATCGGCATCGGCCAGGAGGATCACCTTGTGGTAGCGAGCCTTGTCGAGATCGAACTCCTCGCCCAATCCGGCCCCGACGGCCTGGATCAGCGAGATGATCTCGGTGTTCTTGAACATCCGGTCCATCCGGGCCCGCTCGACGTTGAGGATCTTCCCCCGGATGGGCAGGATCGCCATCGTCCGGGGGTCACGGGCCTCCTTGGCGGAACCACCGGCAGAGTTCCCCTCCACGATGTACAGCTCGGATTCCGAGGGATCCTTGCTCTGACAATCGGCCAGCTTGCCCGGTAGGCCGGCACCATCAAGGGCCGATTTCCGTCGGATGGTCTGCCGGGCCTGAGAGGCGGCGATCCGGGCCTTGGCCGCGTTCGCCGCCTTGGTGACCACCGCCTTGGCCTGGCGGGGGTTCTCCTCGAACCACTCCCGCAACTGTTCATTGGTCGCCTTCTCGACCAGAGACCGGACCGACACATTGCCCAGCTTCGATTTGGTCTGACCCTCGAACTGGGGTTCGGTGACCCGCACCGAGATGATCGCGGTGAGACCCTCCCGGATGTCCTCGCCCTGGAGGTTGTCGTCGCGCTCCTTGAGCAGGCCCTTGTCGCGGGCGTAGGCGTTCACCGTGCGGGTCAGCGCGGCACGGAACCCCTGCTCGTGCATCCCCCCTTCGATGGTGTTGATGCCGTTGGCGAAGGAATGGATCCCGTCGGTCTGGTAGGTGTTGTTCCAGGAGAACGCCAGTTCCACCGTGTCACCGTCGAGCGAGTCCTCGAACCAGCCGATCTCCTCGAACAACGGCTCCTTGGACGCGTTCAGGTGCCGGACGAAATCACGGATCCCCCCGTCGTAGCGGAGGGTGACCGGGGCGAAGTCGGGATCGCGTTCGTCGACGACCACGAACTCCAGGCCGGCGTTGAGGAACGCCATCATCTGGAACCGCTCCAGCAGGGTCTGGATGCGGAAGTCGGTGCCTTCCTTGAAGATGGCGGGATCGGGCCAGAACCGCACCGTGGTGCCGGTCGGCGGCTCGCCCCGGGAGGCCGACCAGCCTGCACTGTCGTCCGAAACCACACTGTCGTCCGAAACCACACTGTCGTCCGAAACCACACTGTCGTCCGCGCCGGTGCTCCGCCGGGGGCGGGCGTCGGGCGGGGTGGGTCCGACCACCATCAGCCGTTGATCGGGATCGCCACCGTTGTGGAACGACAGGAAGTGCCGCTGCCCGTCGCGATCGATGTCGACCTCGAGCCGGGTGGAGAGGGCATTCACCACCGACACGCCGACGCCGTGGAGCCCGCCCGACACCTTGTAGCCACCGTCGCCGAACTTCCCGCCAGCGTGGAGCATGGTGAGCACCACCTCGGCCGCGCTCATGTCGTACTTCGAGTGGGTGTCGGTGGGGATGCCGCGACCGTTGTCGACGACCTCCACTCCCCCATCGGCCCGAACCGTCACCTCGATCCGGTCACAGAATCCGGCCATGGCCTCGTCGACCGAGTTGTCGACGATCTCCCACACCAGGTGATGGAGCCCGGTCGGTCCGGTGGAGCCGATGTACATACCGGGGCGCTTGCGGACCGCCTCGAGACCCTCGAGCACCTGGATCTCGGCCGCGCTGTAGCTGACCGAACCGGGTGAGGCATCGGTGGGGATCGGATCCGGACGTCGATCCCCGTGAACAGCACCGTCGCTGGCGCCACCGTCCGGGACAGGACCGCCCCGGAGCGTACGGGTGTCGTTGTTGTTGTGAGCGTCGTTCGTCATACCATCTCAGGTGCCCCGACCAACGCCGAGTCCGGGACGATCAGACGCCCACGAGTTGGCAGGGGAACGGTTCATTCTACCAGGCCCGCGGAACGTCTCGGGCCGACCTCGATCGGGCGTTCGACCACTGGTTCAGCGGGTGATCCGGACCCGGAGGCGATCGATGACCACCGGGGGGTCGAGCTCGGCGAACCGCCGTTTGATCTGGGCTTCCATCCAGGTGATCTGCGATCCCCAGGCCGGATCGTCGCACGACACCACGAGCACCCCGTCGACCAGTTCGGCCGGACGGGTCGGGCCGGCCAGGGCCGGGCCCACTACATCGGGCCAATGCGTCCGCAGGGCGGCCACGGCGTCGACCGGGGGGGCACCGAGGTGGCGGAGGAACGCCTCGAGGCCGAAACGGACCGGTACCGGTTCCTCAGGCACCCGGGGTCGCTTCCGACGCGCCGGCCGGACCGGGCCGGAGGACTCCGCCGGCGTCGAGCCACAACTCGGTGTCGGCCACACTCCGATCGGGAAGCCCGGTGGCCGAGGTGATCACGGTCTGGCCGGTGGGGAGGTTGGCCAGGAGGGCGGCCGCCCGGACCGGATCGAGCTCGGAGAGCACGTCGTCGAGCAGCAGCAACGGGGGTTCCCCGAGCCGGTCGGTGACCAGCCGGTGGGCCGCGGTGCGCAGGGCCAGGGCGAGGGCCCGCTGCTCCCCCTGGGAGGCCTCGGTCCGAGCCGCCAGGCCGTCGAGGGTGATCACCAGTTCGTCGCGATGGGGACCGACCCCGGTGACCGACCGTCGCACGTCGTCGGCCCGGTTGGCATCCAGGGCCGCGGCGAGATCGTCGGCCGGCCACGAACGTTCGTAGCCGAGGGTCACTGGCACCGCCATCCCGGCCACGGTGGCGTAGCCGTCGGCCACCAACGGGACCAGAGCGTCCACCAGTGCTTCCCGCCGCTCGGTGAGGGCCTGGCCCCGGTCCGCCAGCTTGGCGTCCCACACGTCCAGGGTGAGGGCGGCCGAAGCGTCGAGCGTCCCCCGGGCCTGGCGTAGCAGGGCATTGCGCTGGCGAACGATCCGCTCGATCTCCGCCAGCAGGGCGTGGACGGCCGGATCGAGGGCGACGAGCACGTCGTCGAGGTACTCGCGGCGGTACTGGGGCCCGCCCTTCAGCAGGACCAGATCATCGGGGGCGAACAAGCTCACCCGGAGGGCCCCGAGCAGATCGCGGGATCGCTGCAGGCGTTGCCGGTTCACCTGGGCCCGGGTCCGCCCGCCGGTCAGCTCCAACTCGATGAGGACCTCGCGGTCGTCCCGGATGCCCTCGGCCCGGACCACCGCGGCGTCCGCTCCCCGCCGGATGAGACTGGCGATGGGCGCGCCACGGACAGACTTCAGGGTGGCCAGGAGGCCGATGGCCTCCACGAGATTGGTCTTGCCCACACCATTGGGACCGCACACAGCGGTCAACCCGGTGGAGAGTTCCAGGTCGAGCTGCCGGTAGCTGCGGAAGTCGGTGAGCCAGAGGCGGGTCAGCCGCACGGGGCCAGGAGCGGCCGAGCCGCGGTCACGACACCCGGACGGGCATCAGCAGGTAGAGGAAGTCGTCCTGGTCGACCGCTCGGAGCACGGCGGGTTTGAGCTCGTCGATGGTGGACAGGGTGATGGTCTCGCTCGGTGACACCTCGGCGCCGTCCAGCAGGTACTGGGGATTGAACGCCACGACCAGATCGGACCCGGCGTAGGTGGCCTCGATGCTCTCGCGGGCCGTGCCGACGTCCTGGGTCACCGCCACCAGCTCGAGTCCGTCGGCCGACATCTCGAGGCGGATCGGGGTGGACTCGCGGGCCAGCAACTTCACGCGTCGCAGACCGTCGAGGAGCTCTTCCCGGTTGACGGTGAGCGTGTTGGGGTGGGATTCGGGAATCAGCCCACCGACGTTGGGGAAGTCGCCCTCGATCAGGCGGGTGATCAGGCGGACGGAGCCGACCTTGAACGAGGCTTCGCGTTCGCCCAGCCGGACCTCCACATCGTCGGCCTGGCCGAGCACCCGGTTGAGCTCCCCCAGTGCCCGCGACGGGATCAGGACCGACTGGCCCGATTCGAGCATCGACACCCCGGGCACGTCCTTGATCGCCAACCGGTAGGAATCGGTGGCCACCATGCGCATACCGTCGGATTCCGCGGTCAGCAGGACGCCGGTGAGGATGGGACGGGAATCGTCGTGGCTGGCGGCCAGGACCACCTGGTTGAGGGCCGCGGCGAGTTGGGCGCTGGCGAGGGTGACGGGTTCGCTGTCGTCCTCGGCCAGGCGGGGGAACTCGTCGCCGGCGATCAGACGGATGCTGAACTCGCTGCGACCGGCCTGGATCGACAGCGATTCGTCGGCCGCGGCGAAGGACACCGCGCCGGGCTGAACCGCCCGGACGATGTCCGAGGCGAGGCGGGCGGGAATGACGGCGACACCGTCGGATTCCCCGACCACGGTGGTGGTGGTGGCGATGGTGAGGTCGAGATCGCTGCCGGTGAGGGTCAGCTCGTCTCCCGACAACTGGGCCCGGATCCCGGACAGGCCGGGCAGGGTGCCCCGGCCGCTGACGGCCCGGGCCGCGATTCCCAGCGCTTCGAGAAGCACGTCTCGTTCGCAACGGAACTTCACGGTTGCGACCTCCTCGGGGACGGCCGGCTGGTGGTCATCGATCGCATGCTGGTGGCTCGTCTGGTCGTTGCTCGCATCTCGTTGCTCGCATGGTGTTCGTTACTACTCGCCTTCGGACGTTCGAATGGTGGTAGTGGGTAGTAGGTGCTGTGGATTGTGGACGAATCGTGATTCGACCTGGTCATCACGGGTTCGGTCATCCGCAGGCACGGGACGGGATCCCCAGCGGGGGTGCGGACGACCGAACGGGTTGGGGACGGAGGTTCAGACTATCCACGGCGTGTGACACGACAAGCACAGGGTTGTCCCCGGGACCTTCCACGGATCTGACGTGGGTTATCCACTAGTAGTCCCCAACCTGTGCTTCTTCGAGGACCCGTTTCTCGAGCGCCATCACGTCGTTGTAGATCTGGGAGCGCTCCTTCATCAGGGCGGAGATCTTGTCGCAGGCGTGCATGACGGTGGTGTGGTCACGTCCGCCGAACTCGCGGGCGATCACCGGGAAGCTGAGGTCGGTGAGCTGGCGGGTGACGTACATGGCCATCTGGCGGGTGATGACCAGGGGGCGGCGGCGGGACTTCCCGGTGAGCTCGTCGATCGAGAAACCGAACTGGGCCGAGGTGGCGCCGAGGATCATGGAGACGGTGATCGGGCGCGGTTGCCGTTCGGCGATGAAGTCCCCCAGGACCTGCTCGGCGATGGACCGGGACAGTGACGAGCCGTTGAGGGTGGCGTAGGCGGTGACCTTGTTCAGGGCGCCCTCGAGCTCACGGATGTTGGAGGTGATGTTGGCGGCGATGAACTCGCTCACCTCGTTCGGCAGGTAGTGGCCGTCGCGATCGGCCTTCTTGCGCAGGATGGCCATCCTGGTCTCGATGTCGGGTGGCTGGATGTCGGTGAGAAGGCCCATCATGAAGCGGCTCTTCAGCCGCTCCTCGAGGGTGGGGATGGCATCGGGGGGACGATCGGAGCTGAGCACGATCTGCCGGTTGGCGCCGTACAGGTCGTTGAAGGTGTGGAACAGCTCCTCCTGGAGGGAGTCCTTGCCCTCGATGAACTGGATGTCATCGATGAGCAGGACGTCGATCTGGCGGTATCGCCGTTTGAAGTCGGCCCCCGAGGAGTTGCGGATCGAGTCGACGAACTCGTTGAGGAAGGTCTCGGTGGAGACGTAGAGCACCTTCAGCCGGGGGTAGACATCACCGACGAAGTGGGCGATCGCCTTGAGGATGTGGGTCTTGCCCAGACCGGCCGACCCGTAGATGAACAACGGGTTGTACGAACCCCCGGGCCGCTCGGCCACCGACAGGGCGGCGGCGTGCGCGAACCGGTTCGACGGGCCGATCACGAAGCCGTCGAAGGTATAGCGGTGGTCGTCGGTGGCGGCCGAGTTGCCGGCCAGCGGGGCGAGCTGGGGGCCGACGTGGGTCGGCCCGTCCGGCTGCATGTCGGGATGGATCTGGGGGAGGACGTCCGGGCCGGCACCGTCGGCGCGGCCTCGGCCCGGTCGCTCCGGTGGCGGGTAGGCGTGGCCGGCGTCGGCCGCGCCCGGCATCGGGCCGCGCCCGCCGAGGTGGGTGGCGGAGGCCGGGGTGTCGTGGGCGATGCGGGTCGAGCTGCTGGCCGGCGGGTCGTCGAACAGGGTGGGGAGCATCAGCTGGAAGTCGATGACAAGGTCATGACCCGCAGCCTCCGCCACCGCGTCCTCGACCAGTGGGCGGTAGCGGCCGTCGAGCTTGTCCCGGATGATCCCGTTGGGCAAGCCGAGCACGAAGCGGTCGTCGGTGAGTTCGAGCGGGGCCACCGAAGCGAACGTCGACTGCCACACACCTTCGGAGACCTGACTCTTCAGGAGATCAGCGGCGGACATCCATAGTTGCTCCGGTGCTACCATCACGCCTCCACCAGCGGTTTCTCCCCAAATTCCACAGGCTTGTCCACAGGTCTACCCGGCTCCCGAGTGGCGATGGATTCACAACGTCGAGTTGTCCGCTGATCGGGTGGAAGGGGCTGCCGACGCTAGCACAGGCGGTCCGGCAGCCCACCCTAGCCTGTGGAGAAGGTGGGCCGCGAGGCGCGGAGCGGTACGCTTAGCTCACTGGCCGCCCCAAGGTTCTCTGGTGGCCGGCAGTTGGCGTGCCCCACCCCCTTCATCCGCCACCGATCGGTTCCGAGACATGATCTCCGGGGCGACGGGCCGGGCCGGGTCCGGGAGCGGCATGGCCGCATGTGTTCGTTGTTGCCCCTGTTCGAGGGAGATCCGGTGAAGCGTACGTTCCAGCCCAACAATCGTAAGCGGGCCCACAAGCACGGGTTCCGGGCCCGCAGCTCCAGCCGGGCCGGGCGGGCGATCCTCCGGTCCCGGCGGGCCAAGGGACGCCACCGCCTCAGTGCGTGATCTGGCGGATCCGCCATCGGAGGATCTTCGGCGAGTTGCGGGAGCGAGGTGTGCGGGTGCGGAGCGGGCCGGTCAGGCTGACGTTCGTGTCGCTCGACACGCGGCATCCGATGGTGGCGTTTGCCATCGGTGGCCGATTCGGCACCGCGGTCGAACGGAATCGGGCGCGTCGCCGGTTACGGGCCGCGTTCGCCGCGGCGTGGGATCCGGGCGATCCGCTCGGTGCCTACCAGATCAGTGCGACCCGAGCCGCGTTGAGCGTTCCGGCCGCCGAGCTGCGGGTCGCCATCGGTCACTGCCTGCGCGATCTGCTACCGGCAGGCCCACCGGCCCGATCGGCCGCCGGGGAGTCGGTCCGATGAAGCGTTTGCTGCTCTGGGCCATCGGCGTCTATCAAGCCACCGCGGTCGTCCGCACCCCGCGCTGTCGTTTCATCCCGAGTTGCTCGGCGTACGCGGCGGAGGCCATCGAGCGTCACGGAGCCGCCCGGGGTTCATGGCTGGCGTTGCGCCGGCTCCTTCGCTGCCACCCATTCGGTCCATTTGGGTTCGACCCGGTTCCGGAGAAGTAGACCATGTTCGACGCCATCGCCCGCATTCTGGCCTTCTTCTACGACCTGCCCGTCGTCGGCGGCTCGTACGGCTTGGCCATCATCATGCTCACGGCCACCGTGATGATGGTGTTGATGCCGCTGACCATCATGGCCACCAAGTCGACGCTGGCCATGCAGCGGGTCCAGCCCCAGCTGAAGGAACTGCAGCGGAAGCACAAGAACGATCGGGAGACGCTCAACGCCGAGTTGATGCAGCTCTACCGCGACAACGGCATCAACCCCGTCGGTGGTTGCCTGCCCATGCTGGCCCAGCTTCCCGTGTTCCTGGTGTTGTTCCGGGTGTTGCGGGGCCTGTCACGCCATGTTTCGGAGACGCCGTTCTTCGGTGTGGCCGAACACGCTCGCTCCCTGGTTGGCATCGGGGCCGCGAACGGCAACACCTTCGATCCCCAGTACCTCGACCACGGGTCGAAGCTGTACATCGACCTGACGCACGACACCACCATCGGATTCGGACCGACCATCAGCGGTCAGCCGATGTTCGACCTCGGCCAGCATCCGTTGGACGCGATCCAGTCGAGCCTGGTCCGTGGCATCCCTTACCTGATCCTGGTCCTGTTCGTGGTGGCCACGAGCTACTACCAGCAGCGTCAGATCTCCGCTCGTCGAGGCGCCACGGTGGTCAACCCGCAGCAGGAAATGATCATGAAGTTCCTGCCCCTGCTGTCGGGCTTCTGGGCCTTCGCCTTCCCCACGGGCCTGGTGCTCTACATGGCCACGTCGAACCTGTTCCGGATCGGCCAGCAGTCGTACCTGACCCACACGGTATACAAGGACGACGAACAGAAGTCCGACCGTGACGAGGAGAAGGAGGGATCGTCCGCTGCGGACGATTCGGAAGGCAAGGACCGTTCCTCCGGGAAGAGCAGCAGCGCGGGCCGGAGCGGTGGTGGGAGCGGGGGATCCACCGGCAAGGGACGTCGCAAGGCGGGCGCCACGGCCGATGTGGCCGACGATGTGGGTACCGACGGTTCGTCAGTCACCAACGGCTCACGGAACGGATCGAACCTCAACGGCAGGTCGACCGCGGACGGCGAGAGCCGGTCCGAGGTGTGGGATCGCCGGAAACGCGAACGGGCCAAGGCCCGTGACGCGAGCAAGAACCGAACGACACAGTCGAGTCGCGTCACCCCGAAGGGGACCAAGCCGAGCGGCTCCAAGAAGAAGCGGAAGAGGTAGTCAGCGTGGAATGGGTGACCGTCACAGCCAAGACCGTGCCCGAGGCGATCGATCTCGCTCTCGACAACCTGGGGGTTGACGAGGGCGAGGCCGAGATCGAGGTGCTCGAGGAGCCCAAACAGGGTCTGTTCGGCCGTACCCGGGGTACCGCGCGGGTCAAGGCGCGGGTCAAGCCGCGATCGAGTCGACCGAAGGTCGAGCGGAACCGGAATCGCAAGGGCAAGGGCGAGGGTCGAAAGGCCGGTTCTTCGGCCAACGGCGGCGGCTCACGACAGAACCGGGAGCGGGATTCGGAGGCTGACGCGGCGTCGGAAGAGCCGGCGTCGAGCTCGGAGAACGGGTCCGGTGGCGGCCGGAAGAAGGAGCGGTCGGGGCGGAATCGGAAGGCTCGGGGCACCGATGTCCCGGCCGGTGAGGAGGCGAGCATGGATGAGGTCTCGACCCATCTGTCCGGCTTTCTGAGTGGCTTGACCGAAGCGTTCGGCTACGAGGACGGCGCCCAGGTGGTGGAAGAGGACGATGGCCTGGTGGCCGTGGTCAACGGGCGCCACGGCCTGATGGTGGGTCCACGAGGTCGAACGCTCGATGCGATCCAGGAGTTGGCCCGGGTGTCGGCCCAGCGCAGCGTGCCGTCGAACATTCGGATCAAGGTCGACGTGGGTGGCTACCGGGAGTTGAGACGAGAAGCACTGGCCCGCTTGGCCGTCCGATCGGCGGAGGAGGCCGAGGCCGACGGCAAGGAGCGGCTGCTGGAGCCGATGAACTCGGCCGACCGCAAGGTGGTCCACGACGCGCTCAACGAGGTGACGGGTGTGGAAACCCGTTCGGCGGGCGAAGAACCGCATCGCCGCGTGGTGATCGTGCCCGTCGGTGAGGCTGGGGATGACGACACGGCCGAGCCGGACGAGGAGTCTGGCGAGGAACCGACGGCTGCCGGTGACGAGACCGGTCCCGGCGACGAGCCGGGCGACGGCGATTCGGCGTCGGGTGAGGACGATGGCGACGTTGAAGCGAGCGATGACGTGGCCGTTGGCGGCTGACGCCGGCGACGATCCTCGCCTGTTGTCGGTGCTCGATCGGGCCCGGTCCCTGGGTTTCCTGGGGCCGGGCCCGATCCGCGCGCACGTCGATCACGCCCAGCGGTATCACGACCCGGTGGTGGCGGCCGGGGTTGACGGCGCGGTGCGGATGGCGGATCTGGGCGCCGGGGGCGGGGTGCCGTCGTTGCCCCTCCTGGTGGCCGAGCCGGGGATCGAGGCGACGTTGGTCGACGCCTCGGCCCGTCGCTGCTCGTTCCTGGTCTGGGCCGCGGTCGAGCTGGGCCTCGGCGATCGGGTCGAGGTGTGGCGGGGTCGGGCGGAGACGTTCGGGCACGAGGCCGCCCGGCGAGGAGGGTTCGATGCGGTGGTGGCCCGAGGGTTCGGGCCGCCGGCGGGAACGGTTGAATGTGGCGCTCCCCTGTTGCGGCTCGGTGGCCGGCTGGTCATCAGTGAGCCGCCGGGCGGGCGGGACTGGCCATCACTCGCCGAGGTCGGTCTCACCGTCGACCGTTCACCGGAGGGGGTGGTGGTGCTGGTTCGTGACGGCGAGGTTCCCGGCGAGCTCCCGCGGTCCACGGCTCGTCAGCGGCGGCGTCCCCTGTTCACGCTCTGATCGTTCGCCACCGGACTTTTTTCGCTCCGGATGGTGCGAGCCGGGCTCGCGACGGGTTTGGTTGAAGGGATTGCCGCCACTCGGGGGCTTCTTGGTTGCATGCTGGTAGGAAGGCGGACGTGCGTTCGTACCTCTGCCGGCAGTTGAGGTTGGGTGATTCGCCGGATGTTCTGGCGGACACGAGGAGGAACAGGTCTTGACCACGTTCGAGTCCACAGAGGCAGGCGTGTCGAAGCCGGCGAAGGGCTCGGGTGCCCGCCTGATGGCGGTGGCGAACCAGAAGGGCGGGGTCGGCAAGACGACCACGGCCGTG
>JBKDZN010000002.1:0-15027 GCA_047971245.1 Acidimicrobiales bacterium | reverse complement strand
GGCGACAGGAGGGCTTCGCCGCCGGCGACGGTGCGGATGGCCTCGATGAGCTGGGTCGGTTCGATGCCCTTGCCGACGAACCCGGCCGCGCCGGCGTCGATGGCGTCGATGACGTACTGGTCGAGCTCGAACGTGGTGAGGATGATCACCTTGACGCCGGCGAGGTCGTCGTCGTGGGTGATCCGGCGGGTGGCTTCGACCCCGTCGGTCCCGGGCATCCGGATGTCCATGAGGACCACGTCGGCCCGTAACCGCCGGGCCTGCTCCACCGCCTCGTCCCCGTTCGCGGCCTCACCCACCACGTCGAGGTCGTCGGCGGTGTTGATGAGGGCGGCGAACCCGCTCCGGATCAGGGCCTGGTCGTCGGCGACGAGGACACGGATGGTCATGCGGACGCCCCGGTCGGGTCGGACGGGAGGCGGGCGTCGACGACGAAGCGCCCGCCGTCACGCCGCCCCGCCTCGAGCTCGCCGCCGGCGGCGGTGATCCGTTCCCGCATCCCGGTCAGCCCGAATCCGGAGGCACCCGGGGCAGCCGCCCCGGTGACCCGGTTGGTGACGGTGATGCGGAGCCCGTCGGCGTCGTAGGCGACGGTCACCTCGGCGTGGCCGCCGCCGTGCTTGTGGGCGTTGGTCAGGGCTTCCTGGATCAGCCGGTAGGCGGCGATGGTGACCGGCCGGGCCAGGGTTCGGGGTCGGCCGGCGCTCCGGTAGGTCACGTCGAGGCCCGACCTGGTGGCGCCCCGGATGAGATCATCGACGTCGGCGATGGTGGGGGTCGGTCCGGTCGGCGGCGGGGCGTCGCCCTCGGACCGCAGGACGCCGAGGATGTCACCGAAGTCGTCGAGGACCTGCTGGGTCGCGGATCGGACATGGTCGAGCGCGGCCCGGGCGGCCACCGGATCGGTGTCGAGCAGGTGCCCGGCCACCCCGGCCTGGACGTTGGCCACCGCCACATGGTGGCCGACCGCGTCGTGGAGGTCGCGGGCGATGCGGAGGCGTTCCTCGACGACCTGACGCCGGGCGGTCTCGTCCCGGGTCCGTTCGGCCCGTTCCGCCCGTTCGATGGCGTTGGCCACCACCTCGGCCCGGCTGCGGGCGGCGTCCCCGATGGCCGCGGCCAGGGCGGGCCAGGCGACGGCGCTGGCCAGCTGCTGGCTGAGGGCGTCGTCGACACCGAACACGACCACCACGCTGGAGGCCAGGACAACCATGCCCGCCACGGCCGCCCACGCCGCCCCGACCCGGGTGGTTCGCCGGGCCACGTTGTAGATGAGCAGGATGGCGACCGGCAGCAGGGCGGTGGGCTCCCCGGCCACCACCAGGGTGACGAAGGAGGCACCGAGCCCGACGGCGAGGCTGGGCACGGGCCACCGTCGCCGGGTCGACACCAGCGCGACGGCGAGGGCCCCCGCCACGACGACGACGACCACGAAGGCGCCGTCGCTCCGGCCTCGGGCGGCGACGGCGATCGTCACCATCGCCGCGAGCCCGCACCAGGCCGCGTCGACCGCCCGCCGCCACCGGGTCATGCCACCGGCACCGGGCGGGCGGGCCACCGGAACAGGGCCCGGATTCGGCGCTGGTTCCACACCAGGTGGGCCAGCATCATGGCACTGGCGACCACCCCGGTCACGGTGTGGACCCCGATCAGCGCCGAGGACTCCATGTTGCTGACCCACAGGGGGATCCCGGAGACGATACAGGTGGCGGTGACGGCACCGAACACGGCGTTGAAGGCGCCCAGGCCGGCCTCGCGGTCGTGCCGGCGCCGCCGGGCGACCCGTTTGACCCACCCCCAGTTGCCGGCCAGGTGGAGCGAGACGACCGGGACGACGGCCAGGCCGACCAGGCTGTGGAGGAGGTAGTCGGGGTCGAATGACGGTTCACGGGTGAAGAAGGCGATCACGAACGCCACCAGCAGGGCGGAGTCCATCACGATCTTGACCGAGCGGCGCCGGAGTAGCAACAACATGGGGGGTCCTTTCGGTGAACGGGGCCGAGACATACGGATCGGGACCTACGGAGCGGGGGTCGGCTTCAGGCGTCACGCCGGCGGACCGTCCAGGCGGCCACGGCCACCAGGCCCCCGACCCAGGCGAGGAACACGACGAGTCCGGCCAGGGGGGACAGGGCGTCGGCGGCGACCTGGAGTTCACGGAACGATGAGCCGGCCTGACCCGGGAGGATCCTCGTCACCGGATCCGATACCGCGCCGGGGAGGAGGCCGATGAGGCCCGGAGCGATCATCAGGAGGCCGACGAGGGTGCTGATCGCCATGGCGGTGCTGCGCAGGATGAACCCGAGCGCCACCCCGATGACGGCGATACCGGCGGCGTAGAGCCCGGATCCGAGCACGACCCGCAGGACACCGTCGTCGAACAGGTGGTAGGTGGCGAGATCCCCGGTGTACAGGGCCTGACCCACGAAGAACGTGACGAACGAGGCCGCCGTCATCACCGCCCAGGTGCCGGTGCCGATCACGACACTCTTGGCTGCCACCACGGCCTCCCGCCGGGGTACCGCGGCGAACATGGAGCGGATCAGGCCATTGGCGTATTCGTTGGCCACGAACAGGGCGCCGAGCACGCCGACGACGAGCTGGGTCAGGGTGAGGCTCCCGAACGAGGCGGCCAGGGAGTCGGCGGCCTGCCGGGCATCTCCCGCACCGGGACCGCCGGTGTCGGCGAAGGCGGTGAACAGCGCGGCCAGGCCGATGAGGGCGGCGGCCGCGCCGGCCAGAGTCAGCAGGTTGGACCGGACCGAGGTGAACTTCAGTCGTTCGGAGGCGACGACCCGGGCGAAGGTGACCCGTCGGGCCGGCGGCGACGTCCGCTCCGAGCCGGGGGTCGAGGTGGGGCTGGGGCCGGGGATCGGGGTGGGGCCGGGGATCGGGGTGAGGGTGGTGGACATGTCAGGCCGCCTCGGTGATCGGGTGCGAATGGGTGGTGTGGGCGTGGGTGGTGTGGGCGTGGTATTCGACCGATTCCCGGGTGAGGTCCATGAACGTCTCCTCCAGCGTTCCCCGCCGGGGGGTCAGCTCGAGCAGGGCGACACCCCGGGCTGCGGCTCGACGGCCGATCGTGTCGCTGTCGATGCCGGTCACGTCGAACCCGTCGGCGGCGTCGACCGAGTCGGTGATCCGGACCCCGTAAGCGGCGACGGCCGCGCGCAGGGCGGCGCCGTCGGGGGTGCGGACGAACACCGTGGACACCGCGCCCATCGACGCCAGCTCGTCGCGGGTCACATCTGCGAGCAGGCGTCCCTGCCCGACGATGATGAAGTGATCGGCGGTCAAGGCCATCTCGCTCATCAGGTGGGAGGAGACGAACACGGTGCGGCCCTCCGCCGCCAGGCCGCGCAGGAGGTGACGGATCCACACGATCCCTTCGGGGTCGAGGCCGTTGACCGGTTCGTCCAGCATGACGGTGGCCGGGTCGCCCAGGAGGGCGGTGGCGATCCCCAGCCGCTGGGCCATCCCGAGGGAGAACCCGCCGGCGGCCCGACCCGACACCTCCGTGAGGCCGACGAGTTCGAGGACCTCGTCGACCCGGCGGTCGGTGATCCCGGTGGTGGCGGCCAGGGCCCGCAGATGGTCACGGGCGGATCGTCGGGGATGGACCGCCTTGGCTTCGATGAGCGAACCGAGGCGGGCGATCGGGTCGGGGTGGTCGGCCAGGGGTCGACCGTCGACCAGGGCCCGGCCGGCGGTCGGCCGGTCGAGCCCGAGAATCATCCGCATCGTGGTCGTCTTACCGGCCCCGTTGGGCCCCAGGAATCCGGTGACGAGGCCAGGGCGGACGGTGAAACTCAGATCGTCCACCGCGGTGGTGGCGCCGTAGCGCTTGGTGAGTTGTTGGACATCGATCATGTCCTCAATGCTCTTCCGGGGGGCCGCCCGCCCACATCCTCCCGGCGCAGGCTTGTCCCTCCCGGCGGATCCCCGGTCTACTGCGATCGCAGTAGGACAAAGACCACCCCCGACCGGGTGATCACGCAGACAAGCTTGTCGGCTGACAGCCCTAGGGTTGGTGGTCATGTCCGAGCACCCGTCCCCGTCCTCCGCCGGATTCGGGTC
The DNA here is from genome assembly GCA_047971245.1 of Acidimicrobiales bacterium. GTDB lineage: Bacteria > Actinomycetota > Acidimicrobiia > Acidimicrobiales > SZUA-35 > CADEDH01. The sequence continues at coordinate 10,950 of JBKDZN010000002.1, read as the reverse complement.
GGCCCGGGTCGACCGGCAGGCTCGCTACTTCGGTGCCTTCCCGGTGAACATCGTGTTCAGTCTGATCCTGGTGGTCGCGGTGTCCACCCTCATCTGGTGGTTCACCAAGGACCATGTCCCGAAAGCGGTGTGCGGCGGGACGCTGATGGAACCCGGCGACCTCTGCGAACTGCGGACCTCGAACTACGCGCCGACGGGCAACACCACCACCTACCAGGAGGAACTGAACAGTGACCGCCGGATGTTCGAGGCCTTCGACCACATCCGGTGGGCGATGCTGATCTCGGGGGCGGCGGCCGGGGCCCTGGGCCTGGTCCGATGGCGCCAGGACGTGGTGCTCCGTGGCCGCCTGACCGGATCCGGTGCCCCCACCGGCCTTCCCGGCGGCGGGGACGCGGGTGGGGCCGTGGCCCTGGCCGCCCATTCGAGGACGCCGACGTTGAATCCGCTCTTCCTGCTGCTCGGCAGTCTGGGCGCCGGGATCGCCTGGGTGTTCCTGATCACCCCCCGTCCGGCCCGAACGGTGGACAGCTGCTGTTGGGCCTCCTGGCCGGTGGGCTGGGAGCGTTGTTGTACTGGGCGGCCAGGCCGAAGAACGGCACCGCGATCCTGACCTATCCCGATCAGGTCCGGGTCGTGGCCCGCAACCGGATCATCGACCGGCGGTGGACGGAGGTGGAGCTGGACATCAAGCGCACCTCCTCCACCCAGATGAGCCAGGTCGTCTCGGTGGCCGACGCCGGGGTGAGCGACCTGACCCTGCCGATCCCGCCGGGCGAGGCGAACCTGACCGACATCGTGGCCGATCCGGCCCTCCAGGCCCGCTATCCCGACCGGATGGCCGCGTTGGCGGCCGGCGGCACGGTCTGGTTCCGGGCCATCGGGGTGTCGCTGCGTGGGGTGACGATGGACGAGGGGGCCATCGACGGGGTCACCGCTCTGGCCCCGGCCGGCGTGATGTCCCTGGCCTCGTCGGATTGCCGCGCCGTTACCGTGAAGGACGGGGCGTTGGTGATCATCCCGACGCTGGGGCAGAGTCTGTTCGCCGCGGTGGCGCTGGCGGGGATGACCGACGTCGGCCTGCTACAAGTCATATTGGAGGCCATCTGTGCCGAACCAATCAACGCGAAGGGGCGAGGCCGGGCGGCCTGACGTGTCCGAGCGGCGCAGATCCGTGGTCCGGACGGCATGAACGGCCCCGATCTCGGCACGGTCCGGGCCCTGCGGGAGGCGCTCGGTCCCCACGCCGATCCTGAGCGGGCCAGGCAACAGCAGGCCTACATGAAGTCGGCGCTGCCGTTCCTGGGCCTCACCCGAGCCGAGCTGCGGGCCGCGATCAAGCCGATCTTGGCCGAGCGACGTCTGGCCGATCGGGCCGTCTGGGCGGCCACGGTCCGGCTCCTGATCGACGAGGCCGATCACCGGGAGGACTGGTACACCGCGCTCGAGCTGACCCGCCACCGCCACTACCGGGAGTTCCAGGATCCGGACACGGTGCCCCTCTACCGCGACATGATCCTCACCACCCGCTGGTGGGACACCGTCGACGAGATGGCCGGCCGCCAGGTCGGCGACATCCTGGCCCGGTACCGGACCGAGGTCACCCCGGCCGTGGCCGCCTGGGCGGACGCCGACGGCCTGTGGCTACGCCGGGCCGCCCTGCTCAGCCAGCTCCACCACCGGGCCGACACCGACACCGACCTGCTGCGCCGGGTCCTGGAAGACAACCTGGCCGGCTCCCGCCACGGTTCGACGTTCTGGATCACCAAGGCGGTCGGCTGGTCACTCCGGCAGCACGCCCGCACCGATCCCGAGTGGACCCGGGCCTTCGTGGCCGACCACTACGACCGTCTGGCCCCGCTGAGCCGGAGGGAAGCGACCCGCCGGCCGGGTTGAGACGCCCCGACAACGACACCGCCCCCGCCCCCGGCGCGATGACGCGACCACGGTCCAACCGGTCACCAACGAAATTCGACACCCGTGGCTCATTATCGTGGCCAACTGTCCGAAAACTACCTAAGGATTAGTTAGAAGGGCCACAACGCCGATAGTAGGTGAGGTGAGTATGAAGCTCAACGCGACAGCCCTGCTCGATGCCGTAAGCGACGATGGATTTGCTTCCGGAATCGTTGGGAGATCAACCATTGAACCCCTGGGCGGGCCGGGGGTTCCGGTAAAACCGCCCGTATACGCGGGCGGACACTACCAGGAAGACAAGCGCTGGCTCGGCGAGGGCGAACATCGGCACGTGGTCGATGCCTTGGTGATCGACAACGTGCCGAGCCAGGCCAATCGACTGGAGGCCGCCCTGGAGCGGATGGCTGATCAGCTCGGCTTACCATCGATAATTCTGGATTTGTCCACCTATCCGCACCTACCACCACACGTCCCGGTCGAGTTGTCGAGTTTCCGATTTCCTCACCGCAATGGTGATGCCTATCTGAGGGACAGCGACCTGGACGGCCAGGCGTTCATGAAGACCGATGTCGGCAAGGCCATCTTCAACGCCACGCCCTCCAACCCTGAAGCCCTGGTCGAGTGGATGCCCCAGGCCCTATTGTTCGGTTTCTGGCAGTCGCATCTGGGCAAGAAGGGCCCCCAGACCAAGCTCGCCCGGTCCTGGATGTCGGAAATCGTCGGCTACGAGCCGGGATCGGTGAGGACCCGCCGCCTCGGCCTCAAAGGCGACCCGCTCAACCTGACCATCACAGACGCCATCAGCTACGACGAGAACGACATCAGGGTTTGGAAAGTTGACGAGGGCAAGGGCAAGGCCGGGTCGAAGAACAGGGATTCGCTCGCCGAGGTCGGCCACGGCCAGGTCCCGGTGTCGGGCAACGACGCGCCCCTAGGGGCGGTGTCGTTCGCCTCCATCGAGCAGGTGGCGACTGTGAGCTTCGCGGGCCTACGGAACATCACCACCGGCGACCCTGAGCGGAACGGGCCCCTCCGGGCTCTGCTGGTGGCACTCGGCCTCATCGCCCATGTTGGCGCCTTCGGCCGGGGCTTCACGCTCCGGTCGGGAGCCGATCTCCGACCCGGGCACACGACCTGGACCTGGCTAGGCGAGGCGGACAACACCGATCTGGAGGTGCCGACGATGGCGGAGGCCCGCCAACTGTTCCACGATTGCGTGGCTCAGGCAGAAAAGGTCGGCCTCCCCGTCGGTTCACGGTGGCCATCCAACCCCCTGCGGGTCGTGCCCAACGCGGCACTGGTGAAGGTGTTGACCAAGACCTTCCCCGAGTTGGACTTGTGATCACCATCACGGTCGAGTTGTTGAACGGTGTCCTGCGCGCCGGCAGCGGCGAGGCGGTGGCGGGATCGAACGACACCGTGGTTGCCGAGTGGCCCCCGTCACCAGCCCGACTCTTCGCCGCCCTCGTCGCCGGCGGTGGCTCCGACCGGTACAACCGCATCGGTACCGACGACAACGAACTGCGCCTGCTCGAGTCGGCCACTCCCCCGCTCATCGCCGCCACCGGGCCGGACGGCGTTGCCATCTCGTCCCTGCAAGAGCGTTACGTCGTACTGGACAAGCGTGACGAAAATCGGGTGCACGAGTATCCGGCACGAACGTCGGGGCTCGTCCGTCCGGGCCAGCGCAGCGCGCCCTGTTCCCCGTTCATCACCTATGTCTGGCCCGAGATCGAGCCGGACACCGACCAGGTCGCCGCCCTACGACGGCGGGCGGCCCGCGTCGGTTATCTCGGCGGGGCCGACAGTCCGGTGCGGGTCTCGATCAACCGACCGGTCGACCGGGACGGCCGGGACCTGTGGCAGCCCGACGTGGAGGGAACCACGGTCGTCCCTGTTCCCTACGTGGGGTATCTCGCGGCACTCGATCGCGGATACGAGGCGTTCCGGGCTGGCGCCTCACCACGGGGGATGCGGGTGCCGAGAGCCCGGGTGGCCTATCGGACCCCGGGTGCAGCCACGGGCGGGGAGCCAAAACCGTCGATCGTCTGGCTCGTGCTCGACCGGGGTCTGCCGGCCCGCCAGGCGTTGGCCATGGCCAACGCCCTGCGCGGCCTCTCGCTCCGGGCCTATAGCGACCGAATCGGTGAGCCGCCGCCGGTGCTGCACGGCCACGGGGTCGACCGCGGCGACCAGCACGCCCGTTACCTTCCGCTACTCGATGTCGGCCATCCCAACGCCCGGGGACGCATCCTGGGCGCAGCAATCTGGCTGCCACCCGGCGACCACGCCGAGGTACTCGGCAACCTACGGGTGGCGCTCCAGGCTTCGCCTGGGCGGCTGACCATGCCGGGGGGCACCTTGCGCACCATCCGCCTGAGAACCGACGGAGAGGCCCGACCCTGGACCGCCAACCCAACGCGCTGGACGCGACCAGCCACCGAGTTCGCCACCGTCCTTCCGGCCGTCCATCAACGATTCGGCCCGATCGACGACGCCCTCGCCGTCGTCTCGACATGGTGCACCGACGCCGGACTGCCCGAGCCAGCGGCCGCGGAGGTATCGCGCGCGCCGTACTTCCCCGGCCTGCCACGGTTCGAGGCCCGGGAGATGTGGCGGGACAACTCGACCAAGGGCTACCCGTACTCCCACGTTCGCCTAACGTTCGCCGAACCCCTGTCTGGTCCGATGGCCATCGGTCGCGGTCGCTCCTTCGGCCTCGGACTCCTCGCGCCCTGCCGAGTCGATCGCCCAGACCCCGGCCCGGAGGAGACCACCGATGCGTGAGTTCCCGACGTTCGCCGACTTCCACGCCGCCGTCGCCGGTCACCCAGAACCATTGCCTTGGCAGCAGGCCCTGGCCGACGTAGTGGCCGACACCGGGCATTGGCCCACCGACATCGGTGTACCGACTGGCCTGGGCAAGACCACCTGCATCGATATAGCGGTCTGGGCGCTGGCCAGGGACGGCGCCGCCAACGGCAGCCGCCGACGTGCTCCCACCCGCATCTGGTACGTGGTGAACCGGCGCCTCCTGGTCGACGCGGCCGCCGACCGCGCCCACCGGTTGCAGGACCTGTTACGCACGGCGTCCGACGGCCCCCTCAAGGTGGTGGCCGACGCCTTGGCCACCATGTCGGCGACCCGGTGGGAGTTCGGCCCGCTCCACGTTGCCCGACTGCGGGGCGGGGTAGAACAGGACCATCGATCTCCCGACCCGTCGTGTCCGTCGATCGTGCTGTCGACCGTTCCGATGTTCGGATCCCGGCTGCTGTTCCGCGGGTTCGGGGTGTCACCCGGCATGCGACCCGTCGATGCTGCGCTGGCCGGGACCGACAGCCTCGTGCTGTTGGACGAGGCCCACCTGGCCATGCCGCTGCAGAAGCTCCTGGCCGAGCGGGACGAGCTCCCGCCGGCGGAGATCCCGGTACTGCCCAACGGTCGGGGATCGAGCCGTCTGGTCAATCTGACTGCCACCGGGGCCGGCAGCTCGTTCGACCTGACGCCGGCGGATTACGCCCATCCACTCGTCCGTCGTCGGCTGGGCGCAGCCAAGCCGACCCGGCTCGAAAAGTCCGCCGACGCCAAGGTCCCGCAGGCCATGGCCGATGCGGCGGTCGAGCTGGGCCAGCGGCTGATCGAGCGGGGCGTGATCCCTACGGTGGTCGTGTTCACCAACACCGCTCGGCGGGCACCACGGGTGGTGGAGGCGCTGGTCAAGGCCCTGAGACGGGCCGAAGTGGAACAAGCCGAGGTGGTGACCCTCACCGGGCGTCTCCGTCCCCACGACGCTCAGACCGTCCGTTCCCGCCTGCTCGACACCGACGCTGGCGTGGCCTCGGGCCGCGCCACCGGTCCCAACCACCCGTTGTTCGTGGTGGCCACCCAGACCCTCGAGGTAGGGGCCGATCTCGACTTCGACGGGCTGGTCACCGAGTCGGCCGGGGTGCGGGCGCTCACCCAGCGGTTCGGTCGTCTGAATCGACTGGGTGACCGTCCGTACGCAGAAGCGGCGATCGTTCACGCCCCCGACGTCAAGGGCGGCGCATGGCCGATCTACGGTGGGGAACCGGCCGATGTCTGGTCGAGGCTGCTGGCCGCTGCAGACGATGCGCTCACAGTCGAGCTCGGTCCGGGTGTCATCGCCGGCGTCCTCGGCGCTCCGAGCGATCAACCGCCGCCGGCGCCCGAACTGTTGCCGAACTTCGTGCGGGAATGGGCCAAGACGTCCCCGCCGCGGCGACTTCCCGGCCGGGATGAGCTCCCGGTCGAGGCGTTCATCACCGGTGAAGACGACGATCGACTGACCGTATCGGTGTTGTGGCGTCACCGTCTGCCCCGGATCGTGGCCGGCATGAGCGACGAGAGCCCGCTGCTCCGACTCGAACCTGCGCCGGTATCGGCCGAGGCGGTCGAATTGCCGATCCGCGAGGTCAGGGAGTGGCTTGGCGAAGAGGAACCGGTCAGGATCTACCGACCGGACGACGGACGCCTCGAACTGACCGACGTCAACTCCATCCGTCCCGGTGATGCCATCGTGGTCTCCACCGATCGTGGTGGCTACGACGCTGCCACCGGCTGGGATCCCAGCATTGTGGGCCCAGTCGACGACCTGAGCGGCGAACTGACCGGCCGAGCCGTGGTGTCGCTGGCTTCGATGATGCACGCGGGCCTCAGCGCCGAGGACATCGACGAGTTGGCCACCACCCCCGACGCGGCCCAGGCAACCCACACTAGTGGCGTCTGGGGCGGCGTGGCCCCCACGGGCAGCGACGAGGAGGCGTTGGAACGAGTCGAGGACTTCATCGCCTCGGCCGAAGAGCTCCTGGCCAGGAACGCCGGTCCGTGGTCGATCACCCGTCCTACGCCCGTTGCACCCCTCATGCTGAGCCGACCCCTACTGACCGAGCGACGCCCACCGCCCCGGGTGGAGGCGGAGGAGGAGTTGAGCATCGGTCTCGAGCTGGCCGCCGACGGCGCGCTGCTCAGCGCCCACTTGGCCAACGTCGGGGCTCGGGCGCAAGCCATCGGCAACACGATCGGGCTGCCGGAGGCCGCCGTCGAGGCCGTGGCGCTAGCCGGCCGTCTCCACGATTGCGGCAAGGCGGACCCCCGGTTCCAGCTCATGCTCGGAGCGGACCGGGGGGAGGCGTTGGCCAAGTCCCGCCCCGAACGACCAACCACCCGGGCCATTTGGCCTCGTGGCGGCCGGCACGAAGCGATCAGCGGAAACCTGGTGGAGGAGTGGATGGCCGCGACCCCACTGCATCCCTCACTTGACGCCGACCTCGTGATGCATCTCGTGGTGTCCCACCACGGTCACGGCCGTCCCCTGGTGCAGTGGGTTGACGGCGCGGCTGTGGTGACGGTGTCGACCGAGGTGGAGGGGGCGTTCGTCTCCACCACCAGCGACCTCGGCCGGATCGACTGGAATCAGCCGGCCCGGTTCGCCCGCCTCTGCGCTCGCTACGGGTACTGGGGCCTGACGTTGCTAGAAGCGGTGCTCCGCCAAGCCGACCACACGGAATCGTCAGTGCAGGGCGCGAACCATTCCCGGATCCCAATCGGAGTGAGTTGATCATGGCCTCGCCGCCCACCGCACCAATCGACGACACTCCGGATCTCGCCCTGCCGTTGGTGGCGACGGCTTGGACCGCCGACTGGCTGTTGGCCTGGCTGGCCGCGGTCGGAGTCACCTACCGGCGACGGAACATCCGCTTGTCGTGGACCGATTCGCCGCTACCGGCCGCAGTCTTCCACGGGCCCGGTCTCGAGGACCTCGAGACGGCCCTTCCGTCGGTCGACGAGTTGGCTGGCATGGCCATCGCACGCGAGGTTCCCGGCCTGGACGAGTTCCCCCGCAAGCCCACGAGGGAACAGTTCAAACAGCGAGCGGGCCTGGCTCGCCGGACCGGCGACCTCAGTTTGGGTGCCACCGTGGGGTCGTTTGGGATCGATCCCACGGACCCCCTACCTCACTCGCCTCTCGACCCGTCGGTCCCCCGAGGAATCACCCTGCATCAGCGAGCGGTGTCGGCCCGAGCGGCGGTGGCTGACGGGGAATCACTTCTCGACTCGATGCTGGGCCGAGCCTCGACGGCTTCGATCAACGGGTTGGGGTTCGACCTCCGTCGGATCAGCACCAGCAGTGTTCCTGGTGACAGCCTGGTGATCGACCCGATCGCCGAGACCATGGCGTTCTTCGGTCTTCTGTTGTTCACCCAGTGGGGCGACCAAACCCGGGGATGGCTGCCTGGCTCTGCGTTCCACGTCGGCGCGTTCCGCTGGCCGACCTGGCCCATGGCCTTGGACTGGGCCGGGATCGACGCGCTGCTGGACCGCTTCATCGCCGGGTGGCCCGTACCCGTGGGCCGGGCGTTCGCCTCGGTGGCCTACCGGCCGACTGCCACCGCCGACACGACCCGTGGCTTCGGCAGTTTCCTGGTCGAGGGTTAGCGGGCCATACCGTGGCGGTGCGGATCTCGGCGTTGGAGCACTACGAATATTGCCCGCGACAGTGCGCGCTGATCCACGTAGACGGGCTGTGGGCCGACAACCAGCACACTGCTCGGGGTGGGCGCTTCCACCGCCGGGTTGACGCCGGGCGTTCCAGCCGGTCGGGGCCGGTGCGTACCCTGCGCGGGATCGAGTTGTGGTCGGACCGGTACGACCTGATCGGACGGGCCGACGCGGTGGAGGTCGACGACGACTCGGTGGTTCCGGTGGAGTACAAGGCCGGCACCCGCCACGGGATGACCGCCAAGGTTCAGCTTTGCGCCGAAGCGTTGTGTCTGGAGGAGATGCTCGGCATCGCCGTGACTACCGGCGCCATCTGGTACGGGGCTCACCGGCGCCGGGACCGAGTGGCGATCGACGCCGAGCTCCGCGCCATCACCATCAACACGATCGAAGCAGTGGCGAGTCTGGCAGAAGAGCCTCGGCTGCCGCCTCCGGTCAACGACCGGAGGTGCCGAGAGTGCCAACTCATCGGGTTCTGCCTGCCGACAGAAACCGACGGTCCACCCGATCGAGCGTCGACCTACCTGGCCGAGACCATCGGTGTCCGGGCAACCGACCGCAAAGATGACGGCTGGCTGGCCTCCGACCAGCTAGGGCGAGGAGAGCATCAGTGAAACTCCGCGACACGGTCTATGTTGCCGATCATCGGGCCCGAGTCGGGGTGGAGAAGGGTGCGCTCCGCATCAAAACGCCCGACGGCGACAGCGCTCGCATTCCTCTCGAGGGCGTGGAACGCCTCGTGCTCCTGGGCAGGTCGTCAATCTCGAATACCGTCATGGCCGAGTGCACCCGCCGGGCGATCCGCATCTCGGCGGTGAGCCGGTCCGGCCGAATCCGCTTCGTGGTCGGCGGGCCGGTCGGCGGCAACGTACTGTTGCGGGTGGCTCAGGTGAGGGCGGCCGACAGCTCAACGTGGGGCCTGGCGATGGCCAGAACGATCGTGTCCGCCAAGATTCACAACAGCCGTCAGGTGCTACTCCGATGGAGCTGGGATCTGGCTGGTTCGGATGCCACGTTCGTCTCCGGCCTCGCCGAACGTCTGACGGCCCGAATTGGAGCGCTCGGCGCCGCCTCCGACCTCGACACCGTCAGAGGGGTGGAGGGCGACGCTGCCCGCCTTCACTTCAAGGCGCTCGGCTACGTGCTCAGCGCCCGCCGGCTCGACGTCGGTCTCGACCATAGGAATCGAAGACCACCGCGCGATCCCGTGAACGCGATGCTGAGCTTCGCGTACGGTTTGCTGACGACCGAGGCGATAGGGGCGGCGGAAACGGTCGGGCTCGACCCCCAGATCGGCTTCCTCCACGGCCTCCGCCCCGGTCGCCCATCGCTGGCGCTCGATCTCATCGAGGAGATGCGGGCGCCGCTAGCCGACCGCTTTGTGGTGGGGGCTATCGCTCGCCGCCAGATCCGGCTCGAACACCTCGAGCAAATCCCGGGAGGAGCGTGGCGATTGACCGACGACGGCAGACGGATGTTCCTCGACCTGTGGGAACAGTTCCGGGCCCGATCCGTGGGCCATCCCTATCTAGATCGTGATGTGCCGATCTGGGCTCTCCTCAACACCCAAGCCATGCTGCTCGCTCGTCACCTCAGGGGCGACCTAGACGCGTACCCGGCTTGGGCGGCCAGGGGATAGACGATGGACATGATCATCGCCTACGACATCGCTACCGAGGACATCGAGGACCAGCGCCGACTTCGAAGCGTCGCCAAGGTGTGCGAGGGCTACGGTATTCGGGTCCAGGACTCAGTGTTTGAGTGCCGTCTGTCCGACGTAGGAATGGTCAACCTGGTCATCGATCTGGAGGAGGTGATCGACCCCGACCGAGATTCCATCTACATCTACCGCATCACCGGTACCCTCCAGGACGCTCGCACTGCACTCGGCTGCCGCCGACCACACGAGATGGGCACGCCGTGGCATTTCTGATGCCCGCTCCGGGCCCGAACCTCCGGTGATTCAGGCCTCCGACCGGATTTCTCACTCCCCGACGTGCCGATCAGCCACTCTAAGTGGTATATTTGCACTAGCAGCCGAGGTTCCGTCACCCAGTGTGCCCGCAGCCCTTTGCCCCTGGCTGAGCCAGGGGCCTTCGTTGAGCGCCCCCAACATCCCAACGATCCCCACTGGAGACCCCCACTTTGCCCCTGGCTGAGCCAGGGGCCTTCGTTGAGCGAAATAGATTTCGACTTTGTCGACGGTTCTGCCCGAAAGCTTTGCCCCTGGCTGAGCCAGGGGCCTTCGTTGAGCGTCCGCGCAGCGGAGTGGGATTGAACCTGCTCCGTCGACCTTTGCCCCTGGCTGCGCCAGGGGCCTTCGTTGAGCGTGTTGGCACACCGTTCCACTTGCGCACCAAAATCGACCTTTGCCCCGGGCTGAGCCAGGGGCCTTCGTTGAGCGCCACCCCAGCACCTGCCACCCAGAAAGGAACCCATCTTTGCCCCTGGCTGAGCCAGGGGCCTTCGTTGAGCGTTGCTGCCGAAGCTTGGAGTGTGATCTGAATGGGTCCC
>JBKDZN010000001.1:0-1882 GCA_047971245.1 Acidimicrobiales bacterium | reverse complement strand
CCGAAGAGGACGCCGATGACGATCGTCGGCATGAAGGACAGCAACGGCCCCGGATGAGACACCCCGAAGATCGACCCGAGCCAACCCCACTGGTACACCGCGACCGCGGCCCCGAACGCCGCCGCGACCGAGAGCAGGAACCCGAGCGTGGCGATGAGCGGGACGAGCAGGGAGCGGAAGACGATCATGAGGATGATCAGCGACAAGCCCACGACGACGAGCAGATAGACCGGCAGCGCGTCGGACAGCCGCTGGGAGATCTCGATGTTCGCCACGGTCTGCCCGGTCAGGCCGACCTGGATGTCCTCCTTGCCCGCCATGGCGTCGGCACTGCCCTGTACCCGATCGAGGGTGTCGATGGTCTGCGTGGCGCTCGGGCCGGTAGTCGGGACGATCTGGAAGGCCAGCATCGTCTTGTCGGTGCTCACCCCGAACGGCTGCACACTGGCCACCCCGTCCACCGCGGCGAACTCCGTGGCGATGACCGCCTGCTCGTGGAGCACGTCGGCGTCGGTCCGCGGGGTTGGCGTGCTCGGCAACGTCGCCGCCGCGATGATCGGCCCGTTCTCCCCCGCACCGAACTCCTGGCCGACGAGGGCATACGTCGCGTATGCCGGTGAGCCCGCCGGTTCGTTGCCACCGTCGGGAAGGCCCAGGCGCATGTCCGCGGCCGGGATCGCGATGATGCCCAGGGCGATGACGACCCCGAGGACAGTCCACAGCGGTCGCCGCGTGACGGCCCTGACGTAGGCACCGCCGTGCTTCTCCTCGGCGCCCCCGCTGGGATCGTGCGCGGCGCGGGTACTCGGGTCGCCGGGGGTGGCGTACCCGTGCTTGCGCCAGGTGCGCTTGGAGATGACACGCGTCCCCATCCAGCGCAGCACGGCCGGGCTCATCGTCACCGCGACGAGCACGGTGATCAGTACCGTCGCGGCGGCGACCAGCCCCATTTGGCCAAGCAGCGGGATGCCGGAGACGACGAGGGCCGCCAAGGCGATGACCACGGTGGCGCCGGCGAACGTGACCGCGCTTCCGGCGGTGGCCACGGCCCGGGCGGCCGCTTCGACCACCGGCTGGCCTTGCAGCAGGTGGGTGCGGTGGCGGTTGACGATGAAGAGGGCGTAGTCGATGCCCACCGCCAGACCGAGCATGAGCGCCAGCGCCGGGGTGGTCTGGTTGAGTTCGACCACCGAGGTCAAGGCCATCGCCCCGGCCAGGCCGACCCCGACGCCGACGAGGGCCACCAGCAGCGGCAGCCCCGCGGCCACGAGGCTGCCGAGGACCACGACAAGGACAAGGACGGCAAAGAGCAAACCGACGATCTCCCCCGGGCCGACGAGGTCGAGGCTCTGGGTGAGTTCCTGGCTGTAATGCGGTGTGATCCCCGCCGCGGCGAGTCCGGCGGCAGCCGCGTCGGGAATCTGCTCCTTGTCCGCGGTCGAGAGGGACTGGGGGTTGTCATCGAACTGCATGGCGACGATGGCATAGCGCCCGCCCTGGCTGACCATCCTGGTGTCACCCGCCGCCTTCTTGATCGCCGCGCCGTCGTCGTAGTGCCGCTTGCCGGCTGTGTACTGCGCGGTGGCGGTTCGCAGCGTGGCGCTGCCCTGATCGATCTGTGCGGTGCCCTGTTCCACCTGTTGGGTGAGCGCCGGGATGCGCGGGTCGCCCGGATTGGCGGCGCTGAGCTGGGCCCGCTGGGCTGAGGCGGTTTCCACCTGCTTCTTCGCGGCGTCGAGTTTCGCCTGCCCGTCGCCGAGTTGCTTCTTCGCCTGGTCGAGCTGGGTCTTGGCGCCCTGAAGCTGCGCCACGGACTCTTCGATCTGGGCCTGGGCGGTGAAGGGGTTGACGACGCCGGTGACGTGCGGCGCCCTCTGCCAGG